>NZ_SOCE01000001.1:2345049-2664177 GCF_004365175.1 Kribbella voronezhensis
TGCCGGGCTGCCCGATCCATCCGGACAACCTGTCGGAGACGCTGGTGTACCTGCTGTACCAGGTGGCCGGCCAGGCGCCGATGATCCCGCTCGACGCCGAACTGCGACCGCAATGGCTGTTCGGTGCCACCGTGCACGAAGGCTGCGACCGGGCCGGGTACTACGAACAGGGCGACTTCGCCAAGGAGTACGGCTCGCCGAAGTGCCTGGTGAAGCTGGGTTGCTGGGGACCGGTGGTGAACTGCAACGTGCCCAAGCGGGGCTGGATCAACGGGGTCGGCGGCTGTCCCAACGTGGGCGGCATCTGCATCGCCTGCACGATGCCGGGCTTCCCGGACAAGTTCATGCCGTTCATGGACGAACCACCGGGCAGCAGGGTCTCGGTGGCCGCGAGCACCGTCTACGGCACGGTCATCCGGCGGCTGCGCAGAATCACCCAGAACACCGCGAACAAAGAACCCAAATGGCGGCACAAAGGATCCACCCTGACGACCGGCTACGAAAAGGTGATCCAGCCATGACCACGACTGATCCGAAGGTAGAACAGCACCTGACCCCCGAGGCCGGCGCGGACTCCGACGTCGTCGAGATGGCCTGGGACCCGATCACCCGGATCGTCGGCAGCCTCGGCATCTACGCCAAGGTGAACTTCAAGAACAAGACGGTCGAGGAATGCCACAGCACCTCGTCGATCTTCCGCGGCTACAGCATCTTCATGAAGGGCAAGGACCCGCGCGACGCGCACTTCATCACCAGCCGGATCTGCGGCATCTGCGGCGACAACCACGCGACCTGCTCGGTCTACGCGCAGAACATGGCGTACGGCGTGGCGCCGCCGCACCTCGGGGAGTGGATCGTCAATCTCGGCGAGGCCGCGGAGTACATGTTCGACCACAACATCTTCCAGGAGAACCTGGTCGGGGTGGACTACTGCGAGCGGATGGTCAAGGAGACCAACCCCGGCGTGCTGGAACTGGCGAACCGGACCGAGGCGCCGCACGCCGGCGACCACGGCTACCGGACCATCGGCGACATCATGCGCTCGCTGAACCCGCTCGAAGGCGACTTCTACCGCGAGGCGCTGCACGTCAGCCGGTACACCCGGGAGATGTTCTGCCTGATGGAGGGCCGCCACGTCCACCCGTCGACGCTCTACCCGGGCGGCGTCGGCACGGTCGCGACGATCCAGTTGTTCACCGACTACCTGACCCGGCTGATGCGCTACATCGAGTTCATGAAGAAGGTCGTGCCCTTGCACGACGACCTGTTCGACTTCTTCTACGAGGCGCTGCCCGGCTACGAGCACGTCGGCGAGCGGCGCATCCTGCTCGGCTGCTGGGGCAGTCTGCAGGACCCGGCGATCTGCGACTTCGACTACAAGACGATGAATGCCTGGGGCAAGCGGATGTTCGTCACCCCCGGCGTGGTGGTCGACGGCAAGCTGGTCACCAACAACCTGGTCGACATCAACCTCGGCCTGCGGATCCTGCTCGGCAGCTCGTTCTACGACGACTGGGCCGACGGCAGCCACGAGAAGTTCGTCGACAAGGACCCGCTGGGCAACCCGATCGACGTGCGGCACCCCTGGAACCAGCACACGATCCCGAAGCCGCAGAAGCGCGACTTCGCGAACGCGTACAGCTGGACGATGTCGCCACGCTGGTTCGACGGCAAGGATCACCTGGCACTCGACACCGGCGGCGGCCCGATCGCGCGGCTCTGGTCGACGGCGCTGTCCGGACTCGTCAACACCGACTACGTCCAGGCCACCGGCCACAGCGTGAAGATCCAGCTCCCCCGGACCGCGCTCAAGCCGGCCACGGAGTACGAGTGGAAGATCCCGCGGTGGAGCAACGCACTCGAGCGGAACCGGGCCCGGACCTACTTCCAGGCGTACGCCGCGGCGCTGGCGCTGCACTTCTGCGAGAAGGCGATGGCCGAGGTCAGGGCCGGCCGGACCGAGACCTGGACCCCGTTCAAGGTGCCCGACAATGCGATCTCGTGCGGCTTCACCGAGGCGGTCCGGGGCGTCCTGTCGCACCACATGGTGATCCGCGACGGCAAGATCGCGAACTATCACCCGTATCCGCCGACCCCGTGGAACGGCAGCGTCCGGGACTCCTACGGAACACCGGGCCCCTACGAGGACGCCGTACAGAACACGCCGATCTTCGAGGAGAACCCGCCGGACCGGTTCAAGGGCATCGACATCATGCGGGCCGTGCGCAGCTTCGACCCGTGTCTGCCCTGCGGGGTGCACATGTACGTCGGCAACGGGCGGGAGAAAACGCATCTCCATTCGCCCACGCTCGCGGTGAAGCCCTACTGAGATGGAGCGTCGCGACGCGCAGGCGCTGAGCGAACGGATCGACGTGCTGCTGGACGAGGTTCAGCGGCGCGCCGAGCCCGAGGTCAGCGAGAAGGTCGAGGAGCTGGTCCGCGCCGTGCTGTCCCTGCACGGCGCGGGTCTCGAACAGCTGCTGGCGCGGCTGGACGAGAACCAGGTCCGCGACCTGCTGACCGATGACCTGGTCACCGGGATGCTGCTCCTGCACGACCTGCATCCCGACGACGTGGCCACCAGGATTCAAGGGGCGCTGGACAGCGTCCGGCCCTATCTGGGCTCGCACGCAGGCGGCATCGACTATCTCGGGATCGATGACGACGGGATCGTGCATCTGCGGTTGCAGGGCAGCTGCGAAGGCTGCCCGGGATCGACCGCGACCGTCCGGCTGACCGTCGAGAACGCCGTCCTCGATGCCGCTCCCGAAGCCGTCGCGGTCGACGTCGAAGGGATGGTCGCCGCCGAGAAGCAGACGTTGCTGACGATCGAGCCGTACCGCGGCAGCCAGGACAGCGAGGGCTGGCACCGGGTCGAGCTGGTGACCGCCTCCGGGCAACTGCAGAAGCTGGTGGTTGCCGACCTGGAGCTGCTGATCGCGAACCTCGACGGCACCTTCGTTGCCTATCGCAACAACTGCCCCGTCTGCTCGTCCCCTTTGCAGCACGGCACGCTGACCGGCGACGAGCTCAGCTGTCCCCGCTGCACCGCCCGGTACGACGTACGCCTGGCCGGCCGGGCGCTCGCACCGGGCGGAGCGCCTGGCCTCGAAGCGCTGCCGCTGTTGCGCGACGGCACCGGCTGGAAGGTCGCGATCCCGGGAAGGCAACCGGCGTGAGACCTTCGTCGACGCTCCGCGCACTGGCGCGAGACAAGCCGCTCCCGCGTCGGGTGACCACCCCCGGCGCGGGTGCCTCGCTGGACGCGGGTTCGGTGGATCCGGTTGCGGTCCTGCGCGGCTTCACCGGCGGGGTTCGCCGGCAACTCTCACCAGGCGAGCAATGCGAGATGTGCGCGGTTCCGATCGGGCCGCAGCACCCGCACATCGCCGACGTACCGGATCACCGTCTGCTGTGCACCTGCCGGCCGTGCTACCTGCTCTTCAACGTGGAGGCGGCCTCACGCGGCCACTATCGCGCGGTACCGGAGAACTACCGCTACAACCGGGACTTCTCGATGACCTCGGCGCAGTGGGAGGCGCTGGGGATCCCGGTCAACCTGGCGTTCATGTTCCACCAGACGGATCAGGACCGGCACGTCGCGTTCTATCCGAGTCCCGGTGGTGCCACCGAGTCACTTCTCGACCTGGCCAGCTGGGACGAGGTGGTCGCCGCGGATCCGGTCCTGGGCGCGCTGATCCCGGACGTCGAGGCCGTGCTGTTGCGCCGGCTGGACGACGGGTTCGAGTGCTACCTGGTCCCGATCGACTCCTGCTACGAGTTGGTCGGGCTCGTCCGCCAGTACTGGGAGGGGTTCGCCGGCGGCGAGGAGGTCTGGGGACGGATCGACGAGTTCTTCGCCACGGTGAGGGAGCGGTGCCGTGGTTGACCTCGACTTCACCTGCACGGGCGCGGACGCCGACCGGTACGCCGCGACGCCGACCGTGCTGCTGCACCTGCGCGTCACCGAAACCACCGGTACGCCGGTGCACGCGCTCGCGTTGCGCTGCCAGATCCGGATCGAACCGATCCGGCGGCGCTACGACGACGCCGAAGGCGACGCGCTCGCGGACCTCTTCGGCGACCGGGCCCGCTGGGGCGAGACGCTGAAGCCGCTGCAACTCGCCTTCGTCACCCAGATGGTGCCCGGTTTCACCGGCTCGACCGAAGTGGATCTGCACCTGCCGTGCAGCTACGACTTCGACGTCGCCGCGCACAAGTACCTCTACGCGCTCCGCGACGGCGGGGCGCCGCTGCTGCTGTTGTTCAACGGCACGATCTTCACCGGCAAGCCCGGAACGCTCTCGGTCACTCCGGTGGCGTGGCAGAAGGAGACGTCGTACGCGTTGCCCGTGCCGGTCTGGCGCCAGGCGATGGACCAGCACTTCCCGGGCGCCGCGTGGTTGCGGTTGCGGCGCGACACCTTCGACAAGCTCTACGACTACCGCGCGAAAGAGGCCTTGCCGGGCTGGGACGACGCGATCGAACGACTGCTGAAGGAGAAGCTCGAATGACGTCCTCCTTCGACGACGTCCAGCAGATCGCGGATGCGCTGCTGTTCGAGGGCTACGTGCTCTACCCCTACCGGGCGTCGGACGGGAAGAACCGGGTGCGCTGGCAGTTCGGCGTGCTGATGCCGCCTGCCTACGGACTCGTCGACCCGTCCGAACGGACCTGGTCACAGACCGATTGCCTGCTCGACGGCGGCGAGGCCGTCCTCACGGTGCGAATCCGCTTCCTGCAGGCGCAACGGCGGACCGTGCTGGATGCCCTCGGCAACGAGGTGGATTCGTTGCGGACGGACGAGGCGTCGTATGTGTCGTGGGACGAGGCGGTCGAGCGGCAGGTCGACGTCTCGGTGGATCTGCAAGAACTGCCGTGTGAGAAGGCGTTCGAGGTCCCCGGCGGCGTCGTCGAGGAAACCGTCGGTGAGCTCGGGACCCTGCGGCGGACCCGGCAGCCGCTCACCGGAGTACTTGCCCTGAGCAAAGAGGAGCTACCCGGCCCGTACGGCGTGAACCGGCTGCGGTTGCGGCTGGAGAATCGAAGCCCCGGCGAGGACACCGACCGCGTGGACGCGTTGCGGCAGGCGTTGATCGCGCATCACCTGCTGGTCGCTGCCGACGGCGCCCGGTTCATCTCGCTGCTCGAACCGCCCGAGTGGGCCACCGGCTACGCGGCCGGCTGCGAGAACCTGGGGATCTTCCCGGTCCTGGCCGGTGACGTGGTGCTGTCGTCGCCGATCATCCTCTACGACCACCCGCGGATCGCGCCGGAGTCGCAGGGCGAGATGTTCGACGCGACGGAGATCGACGAGATCCTCAGCCTGCGGACGATGACGCTGACCGAGGAGGAGAAACGTGAGGTCCGTGGTACCGATCCACGCGCCGCGGCGATGCTGGACCGGGTCGACGCGATGCCGCAGGAGATCCTGGACCGGCTGCACGGCACAGTTCGCTATCTTCGCGCCGTCACCGCCGCTCCCGAACCGCCCCCGGCCGACGCGCCCTGGTGGGATCCCGGCAACGACGCCTCGGTATCCCCCGAGACCGACACGGTGATGGTCGGCGAGGTTGCCGTCGGCAACGGAGTTCGGGTGCGGCTGCGGCCCGGCGTACGGCGGGCCGACGCGCAGGACATGTTCCTGGCCGACCGGCTCGGGACCGTGGTCGCGGTGTTGTCGGACGTGGACGGCGAGACCCATGTCGCGGTCGCTCTCGACGGTGAGGAGGGCGAGGTGCAACGGTCGCACGGCCGGTACCTCTACTTCAGCCCGGACGAGCTCGAGCCACTGGTGGTTGCGCGATGAGGATCCTGGTGGCGGGGCTGGGCAACGTGTTCTGCAGCGACGACGCCTTCGGGGTCTCCGTGGTGGAGCAACTCGCCGGCCAGGAGTGGCCCGAAGGTGTCGAAGTACGGGACTTCGGCATCCGCGGCATCCATCTGGCCTACCAACTGCTCGAACCGTACGACCTGGTCGTGCTGATCGACGCCGTGCACCGCGACGGTCCCCCGGGCACGCTGTACGTCGTCGAGGCCGAGCCGGCGGCCGAACCCGGTCCCGAGGTGAGCATGGACGCCCACGATCTGGCTCCCGACGCCGTGCTCTCGCTTGTTCCGCGACTTGGTGGGACCTTGGGAACGGTGGTCGTGGTCGGCTGCGAACCAGCCGAGACGGGGACCGGGCTCGGACTCACCCCGGCCGTCGAGGCAGCGGTCGGAACCGCCGCCCAACTGGTGACCGACCTGGTCACCGGTCACGCCACCGCACCGGCCGAGGCGCCGGTGGGGGCGACAGAAGGGAAGCCGTGATGCGCTGGATCGTCCTCGGAGTCGTCGTCGTAGTGGTCGTCGGACTGGGCTGGGGTGCCGTTCCGGATGCCGTCCGGTACGTCCGGCTGAGGAACATGTAGCGGCCTATGTGTCTTGGCATCCCGGGACGCATCGTCGCCACCACCCCAGGCCTCGACCTCGGTCAGGTCGAGGTGGCCGGTGTGGTGCGCGAGATCAACCTCGCGCTGCTCGACGGGCCGTTCGTACCGGGCGAGTACATCTTGATCCACAGCGGCTTCGCGCTCGAACGGATGAGCCCTGAGCGCGCCGCCGACGCGCTGGCGTTCTTCGGCGGCGAGTGATGACGGCCGGCCCGGTCCTGTTCGCCCGGTACGCCCTCGCCCCGAACCGACTCGGCTACTGCGGCCCCACGGACAGCGCGGCCCTGCTGGCCAACGGTGCGCGGGCCGGCGCTGGAGCGCGCCACCTGGGACCGACCGCGGCCGACGGCGAGGCGATGGCCGTACTCCGGGAGCTGGCCCGCCAATTCGAGGGGGCCTGGCCTTACCTGGAGTTGATCGCCCGTGCGACCGGCATTCGTGACCCGCTCGACACGCGAGTTGTTGAGGCGTACTGGGTGGGGAATCCCCTGCTGGAGGACGTGGGTACGCCGTTCACGGCAGGTGGCAGGCCACACCACAGCTACCAGGTGTTCTCCGTCTACCCCTGGGCCGGGCTGCTCGGCGACGAACGCAGTACCGGCCAGGCGTTGCACGTACTCGATCAGTGCCGGATCCGGTGGGGGCGAGTCGTCGCCGACACCGGTGACCAGGTCGTCGTGCAGTCCCGGCCGCTCACCTGGAACGGCCGCGTCCTTGCGTTGGGCGCGGCTCGCGAGGAGACAGTGATCAGGTCGGCCGACGGCATCGACCTGCTCGGTCGCCTGCGGGCCGGCGACTGGGTTTCTCTGCACTGGCAATGGATCTGCGACCGGCTCGACCTCGCCCGGCTGACCGCGTTGCGCGACTACTCGGCGTACCACCTCGGCATTGCCAACGACCGTCTCACCTTGGTCTAGCCGAGCGGGCCGGTACGTCGGGGCCGAGGATCCAGTTGCCGGTCCGGATCGGGGGCAGCTGAGGATGGGCGACGTCCGGGTGATCCGGCTCCCAGTGGCTCGCCTGGTCGGTGAGGCCGAGCAGGTAGGTGACGGTGCAGTCCAGCGCCGCGGCGAGCTCCGGCAGCCGGACGACGTCGACGCCGGCACCGTGCTCGAAGCTGCTCAGGGTCTTGTTGGTGGTGCGGATCCCCTGGCGGCCCAGCCTGGTCACGACCTGCTTCTGGGTCAGCCCCAGCTGCAGCCGGCGGGCCCGCAACCGGTGCGAGACGATCAGGTGCCGATCGACCGACAGGTCGTCGGTGTCACTGAACATCCGGACTCCTCCCGTCCCTGCCACCATCCTCCGCGGGGCGTTGGTCCGTCAATCGTCAGCGGTCCATCTCGGCCAGCGCGTGCACGGTGTAGCGGGCGAAGTTGAACACCGGCGCCCGGCCGAGCAGCCGCTCGAACTCCTCGTGGGAGTCGACGTCGTAGATCCAGGCGCCGCCGTGCGAGCCGACGACGTGGTACCGCGAGAGCACCTTGCCCTCGCGCTGCAGGCGTTCGCCGTACTCCGGCATGGAGCCCACCGCGCGCGCCATCTCCGGCGAGAGCAAACTGAGCTCCATCTGCCAGATCACCAGGAACTTCATCTGGTCAGGATCGCAGATGAAGCCTTCGGGCGGCTTCGGCGATCGAGCCGGAGACCGAGGGGTAGACGGTGAAGGACTGGGCCATCTGGTCGACGGTGAGGCGGGCGCCGACGGCCAGGGAGATCGGGTGGATGAGTTCGCTGGCGCGGGGCGCGACCACCACGCCGCCGACGACGATGCCGGTGTTGGGCAGGCAGAAGAGCTTGACGAAGCCGTCCCGGACGCCCTGCATCTTGGCCCGGGCGTTGTCGGCGAGCGGCACCTTGACGACCATCGCCGTACTGCCACCGGCGTCCAGTGCGGCCTGGGTCAGGCCCACGGTGGCGATCTCGGGCGCGGTGAAGACGTTCGACGAGACGGTCGACTGGTTCAGCGGGGCCACCGCGTCGCCGAGCGCGTGCGACATCGCGATCCGGCCCTGCATCGCGGCGACCGAGGCGAGCATCAGTACGCCGGTGCAGTCGCCCGCCGCGTACACCCCGCGGGCCGACGTCCGGGAGACCCGGTCGACGGTGATGAAGCCGCCGTCGCCGAGCGACACGCCCGACTCGACGAGCCCCATGTCCTCGGTGTTCGGCAGCGAACCGACCGCGAGCAGCGCGTGCGAGCCCTCGACCGTCCGGCCGTCGGTGAGCGTGACGACGACGCCGTCGCCCTGCCGGCGGACCGACTCGGCCCGGGACTTGCCGAGCACCGTCATCCCGCGCCGCTTGAAGACGTCCTCGAGCACGGCGGCCGCGTCCTGGTCCTCCCCGGGCAGCACCCGGTCCCGCGAGGAAACCAGCACCACGTCGCTGCCGAGCGCGTCGTACGCGCTGGCGAACTCGGCGCCGGTGACACCTGACCCGACAACGATCAGCCGCTCGGGCAGTTCCTCGAGCTCGTAGACCTGCTCCCAGGTCAGGATCCGCTCGCCGTCGGGCTCGGAACCCTTGAGAATGCGCGGCCTTGCCCCGGTGGCGATCAGCACGACATCGGCGTCCAGCCGCTCGTCACCGACGACGACCGTCTCCGGGCCGTCGAGCCGGCCGCGGCCGTGGATCACCCGGACCTTGTCGTCGGCCAGCCGGCGGCTGATCCCCTCGGACTGAGCCGTCGCCAGCGCCTTGACCCGCTTGTTGACGACGGAGAGATCGACACGCACGGAGTTGGCCGGGTCGTCGTCGCCGTCCTCGAGCCGTACGCCGAGCTGGCCCGCTTCCTCGACCTCGGTCATCACCTCCGCGGTGGCGATCAAGGTCTTGCTCGGAACGCAGTCCGTGAGCACGCACGACCCGCCGATCCCGTCGGAGTCGACGACTGTCACCTCCGCCCCTAATTGGGCGGCCGCACTCGCCGCTTCGTACCCGCCAGGACCGCCACCGATGATCACAACTCGCGCCACGAGACGCCATTGTTCCGTATCCTGTGATCTCGTGACCCTGTACGCCGCGTTTGCGTCGAATCTGGACCCGAATCTGATGGCCGAGCGGTGCCCGTTCTCGCCCCTGCGCGGGACCGGGTGGATCGTCGGCTGGCGCCTCACCTTCGGTGGCGAGGAGCTCGGCTGGGAGGGCTCGATGGCGACCGTCGTCGAGGACCCGGCCGATCCGACGAACCAGGTGTTCGTCGCGCTCTACGACATCCACCCCAAGGACGTCGAGCGGCTGGACGAGTGGGAATGGATCGACCAGGGCGTCTACCGCAAGATCCAGGTCCGGGTGCAGACCCTGGACGGCGAGCAACTGGCCTGGATGTACGTCCTCAACGCCTACGAGGGCGGCCTGCCGTCCGCCCGCTACCTCGGCATCCTCGCCGAGGCCGCCGAAGCCGCCGGGGCCCCCGACGACTACGTCGCAGACCTCCGCGCCCGGCCTTGCCAGTCCTCGGGACACTAGCTCTCCGCGCTGTATCTTGCGGTGGTGACCGTCAATGATGATGTTCGTGCCGCCGCCGAAGCCTGGTTGAGCGAAGACCCCGACCCTGACACCCGCGCTGAGCTGCAGGAGTTGCTCGACGCAGGTGCCGACGAGGAGCTGGCCGACAGGTTCAGCGGGACGCTGGAGTTCGGTACCGCGGGGCTGCGCGGCGCCGTGGGTGCGGGGCCCAACCGGATGAACAGAGTCGTCGTGATTCGCGCCGCTGCCGGGCTGTGCGCCTACTTGAAGGCGAACGGGCTCACCGACGGTCCGGTGCTGATCGGGTACGACGCGCGGCACAAGTCGGACATCTTCGCGCAGGACACCGCCGCGGTGGTCCGCGGCGCCGGGCTGGACGCAGTACTGCTGGACCGCCCGACTCCGACGCCGGTCGTCGCGTTCGGGATCAGGCATCTCAAGGCCGTCGCCGGTGTCGTCGTGACGGCGTCGCACAATCCGCCGCAGGACAACGGCTACAAGGTGTACCTCGGCGACGGCTCCCAGATCGTGCCACCGGCCGACAGCGAGATCGCCGCCGCCATCGACGCGGTCGGCCCGCTGGCTTCCGTACCGCGGGGTGACGACTGGCAGACGGCCGGGGACGACCTGCTCGGCGCTTACCTGGATCGCATCGCGACCTTGGTTCCCGCGGACGCCCCGCGCGATCTGGACGTCGCCTACACCCCGCTGCACGGGGTCGGCCGGGCTCTGGTCGAGCAGGCGGTGGCGCGCGCAGGGTTCGCAGTACCGGCGATTGTTGCTTCACAGGCTGATCCGGATCCGGACTTCCCGACCGTCTCCTTCCCCAACCCCGAGGAGCCGGGCGCGATCGACGCCGCGCTGGACCTGGCCCGCGCCGAAGGATCCGACATCGCTGTCGCGAACGACCCCGACGCGGATCGCTGCGCGGTCGCCGTACCGGATCCTGCCGCGGCTGGTGGGTGGCGGATGCTGCGGGGGGACGAACTCGGTGGACTGCTCGGCGAGTTCCTGCTGTCGTCCTCGCCGGACGGCGTGGCCGCGTGCTCGATCGTCTCGTCGTCTCTGCTGAGCAAGATCGCGGCGGCGTACGGCGTGCGGTACGCCGACACGCTCACCGGGTTCAAGTGGATCGGGCGCGTTCCCGACCTGGTCTTCGGCTACGAAGAGGCCCTCGGGTACTGCGTGGATCCGTCGGCCGTGAAGGACAAGGACGGCATTTCGACGCTGATCCGGGTGCTGCAACTCGCGGCGCGGGCGAAGGCCGACGGGCGAACCCTGCTCGATCTGCTGGACGACCTGGCGAAGAAGTACGGGCTGCACGCGACGGACCAACTGTCCGCGCGGGTGGAGGACCTGAGCCTGATCTCGGCCGCGATGGACCGGTTGCGGGCGACTCCCCCGACCTCGCTCGGCGGGCACGCGGTCGAGCAGGTCGACGATCTGAACACCGCCTCCGAGACACTGCCGGCCACGGACGGCCTGCGGTACCACCTGTCCGAGGGCGCGCGCGTCGTCGTCCGCCCGTCCGGCACCGAGCCGAAACTCAAGTGCTACCTGGAAGTCGTCATCCCGGTCGAAGGCGACAACGTCGCAGCAGCTCGCGCACAGGCCGCAGCGGAGCTGTCGGCGATCAAGCGGGACCTCGCGGGGGCTGCCGGCATTTAGCCGCCTCAACCACAACTGCGAGCTTGCTCGCGTGCCCGGCCCGGCTCCTCGCCCGCGTCTGCGCGGTGGGCGAGTGGCAGGTCTGTCTCTGGCTGGGAACGCGAGCAAGCTCGCAGTTGTGGATCAGCTGGTCAGCGAACTGCTGCTGCGGCTTCGGCCTGCTCGGCGCGCAGCGAGCTCTGCAGCGAGGAGTGCAGGATCCGCAGGGTGCTGGTCGACTGCATCAGCGCCTCGCGCTCGTCCGGGTTCCGGTTCGCCAGGTGAGTGATCTCGTTGATGCTCGCCTCGATCCGGCCGATCCGGTCGGCGACCGTGCCCTCACCGCTGCTGGCCCGCCGCACCGCCTCGGACGTGATCGTCCAGACGTCCTCGCGGTCGTTGGTCCGCCGGGACAGGTCGACCATCTGGCCGAGCGCGGCCAGATCGCTGTCCACCTGGTTCCGCTCGACCGGTTTGGTCAGTCCCGCGGTGGCCTTGCGCAGCCGGGTGACATGCGCGGACAGCTCGGACCAGCTGCAGGTACCACTCTTGATCTTGTCCAGCACCCGGGTGTACTCGGTGTTGAACTCGTCGTAGTTCACGATCCCTTGACTCCTGCCGTTCGTCGTTCGACACAAGACTGTAAGGCGTGCGGACCCGAAACACGGTAACCACACGATCGCAGATCGTGTACGTGTCGGCAAAACGCGAAGGCGCCCGGAATGCAGAACGCATTCCGGGCGCCTCGGGTTACACAGCTGGTCGGGGAACCTGTGCAGTGTTACCGAACTGCATCAGACTCCTTGCCGCCCAGGTCAGGCGATGCGGGTGCCGGGTGCCGACCAGGTCCGGCAACTGCCGGCGTGCTGGCCCTTGCCGTCGCCACTCCAGCCGGCCAGCGACCAGAAGTTGTGGTTGGTCCACGAGCCGTGGTCGCGCGGGTAGCCCGGCATGTCACCGGAGTGCGAGATCACGTAGCGCCACTGGGTGTACAGGCCGCCCGACATCGGGTACGCCTTCCGGTTCGCGCCGATGTAGGCCGAGCCGAGGCAGGAGGCCTGCAGCTCACGGCGACGGCTCTCGGCCAGGGCCGCGTCGCCGGTCATGTGCTGCTGGCGCCACCACGACGCGGTCAGGATGCTGGTCATCGACTGCACGTGGTGCCCGTACTCGTGCGCGATCGTGTTGGTCGCGTACGCGACGGCGAACGTCGGGTTCTGCGCGTAGTAGTTGACGATCTGGCGCCACGGGATGTAGATCGTGCCGCCACCCGCGGAGCAGTAGAACGAAGTCGGTCCGGTGACCGAGCCGCAGGCGGTGTTGATCGTGTTGTAGCCGTGCACGACCAGGCCGGGCTTGACGTCGTACCGACCGCCGGCCCGCCAGATCACCGGACGCCAGGCGGCGTACAGGCAGCGCACGAGTTCCTGCTCGAAGTACCGGACCCGGTACTCGGTGTTCAGCGTGACGTTCGGGCGCTTGCAGCCCGAGGCCGGGATGTACGGCGTGCTGTAGAGGCGGTTGTTGACGACCGCGTTGCGCGAACTGGTGGCGTTCCAGCCCGAGGTCGTTTCGATGCCCCGGGTCCCGGAGGTCGTCGGCGGCTTGACCGCGGCGCCCGGGATCGGGATCGGCTGCTCGGTCACGCCGGCCGGGGCGGCCTGCGCGCTCGGGACGGCGAGGGCCGCGCAACCGGCCATGGCGATCACGCCGACCAGTCCGCGCAGTTTCTTGCTGGAGAGGTTGTACATGCGCTCCACTCTCGAGTACTTGGGGGACTTACGGCCCCAATCTTGGATCACCGAAAGGTTCACCGGGGACGGACACGGGCTCGGACGCAGCTGTTCGGGCCGAAGTTCCCGTCACATCGAGAGTTTCCGCCCCAGAAACTCCAGGTGGTCAGGAAGCATGCGGCGCCAGTAACCAGCCGTGTGCAGCCCGGCCTCCATCCCGCCCTCGGCCGGCACCTCGGCCCGGAACTGCTCCGTCGCGGCCGCGAACGGATCATCACGCCCACAGTCGACCCGTACGGCGACCCCCGCGAGATCCGCCGCACGGCCGAAGAGCTGGTGTGCCTCGAAGTCGGCAGGACCGTCGTACGAGCCCGGTGCGGTGTCCTTCGCGTGACGCCAGAGGGCCGGGCTCATCGCGGCCGCCGCGACCACCCTGGGAGCTTTGACATCGGCGGCCAGCAGCAGAGCCCCGAAGCCACCCATCGACCAGCCGAGTACGCCGTACCGGCTGGTCAGCAGTCCGTGTTTCGCCAACAGGGGAAGGAATTCCTGGGTCAGCATCCGCTGCGGATCGTCACCGCTCGCGCGGGGATGCCAGTAGTTGTCGGCGCCCCCGTCGACGGTCGCGAGCGCGAACGGCGGAAGCCCGGCGGACACTGCGGCAGCGAGCTGGCGGTCGATGCCGAGGTCGTTGATCGCTGAGGTGTGATCGCCGCCGCGACCGTGCAGGACGAGCGCGACCGGCAGTCTCGCCGGCCGCTGATCGGGGTAGATGATCGACCAGCCGACCGTCGTACGGCGTGCTGCCGACTCGAAGCTGCCGGACACTACCCGACCCGGCGCCACGTCGGGGATCGTCCCGTCCTTGCCGGTCAGGCCCAGTACTTCGTGCGCCCGGGCCCGGCCTGGGATCACGCCGGCTTCGACCAGTCCCGTCGTACCGGCGAGTGCGCCGACTCCGGCGATCGCCGTGACCAGGAAGGTACGGCGGTTCAGCGGAAAAACTCCCCGAGCAGGGCGACCAGCGCGAGGACGGCGATGATCGACAGTTCGGGCCGGGCCCAGGTGGTGACGACCTCACCCTCGGCCGTCGGTCCGTACTGCTGCATGTGGCTCTCGATCCGGTCGACCACGAAGTCCGCGCGCGAGATCGAGCTGTCCGCCTTGAGCTTGCGGCCCCCGACCCGCTGCTTGCGCATGTCCCGCATCACCAACTGGACGCCGGGGCAGCGGATCTTGCCGAGCTCGGTGTGCACCCGGAGGATGTCGGTCACGTCGACGTCGGTGATCTTGTTCCACGGGACCTGGTGGTCGCGGAAATGGTTGCGGATCGTCAAGGCCTCGGGCGACAGGTTGATCGACGGCCGCACCAGCCCGGTGTATGCCAGCACCATCAGGATCCCGATCAGCCCGGCGACCATCAGCCCACCCGCGGTCCGCCACTCCAACACGATGTCGAGGAGCCCGAGCACGCCGATCCCCATCACCACCACACCGGTGATCCGGTTGGAGGTCGACAGGTACTGCTCGTTCACACTGGTCTTGGACTTCACCGGGACAAGGTAACCGCCCACCCCGACCCGAACCAGAATTCACCGGACACCTCACATACCAGTTAGGCCACGACGACCACGCACAGCAACCACCCGCACACGCCGGTCGGTCACGCGCCGAGGTCGAGGTTGAAGAGGTGCTTGGCGTTCCGGAGTGACTCGTCGACCGCCGCGAGGGCGTGCGGACGAACGTCGCGTTCGTACTCCGGCAGCGAGCCGTCGGCCAAAGCCTCGGTCAAGCGGGCCGCATCCCACAGCGCAGTGTTCGCACCGGCGCCGGCTGACGGCAGCATCGGGTGGACGGCGTCGCCCAGCAGGGTGATCCTTCCCGTCGGCCAGGAAGCGATCTCCGTACAGGTGCGCAAGGTGATCGGGAAGGCCGCGCTCGGATCGGCCGCCGCAACGAGCTCGCCGATCGCCGGGTGCCAATCGGCCACGTGCTTGGCCACCACACCCCACAGGTCACCGGGTGCCATGCCGAACAGTTCCTCGTCGGAGTGGCCGAGTTGCGCCTGCGTCCCGGTCATCACCGCCATCAGGTAGTCGCCGTACTCCTCCGGGGGCGTCCGGAACAGCACCGGCGCGAAGGCCGCACCCGGTCCCTGTCCGTCCGTGACGAAGCAGAATCCGCGCAGGAACGCATCTGGCGCGACACCCCGTACTGCGGGGGTCACCGGGATCTTGCCGTAGATACAGCGGATCCCGCTGTCGATCACCTCGAAGTCGGGCACGAGCTGTGCCCGGACCCGCGAGCCGACTCCATCAGCACCCACGAGGACATCGGCGGTCTCTGTGCTCCCGTCCGCGAAAGTCAGCTGGACGCGCCCGGCGGCCGTCTCGGCGTACGACGTGAACTGTTTGCCGAAGACGAGCACGTCGTCGAGCCCGGTCATCAGCGCCCGGCGGAACGCGTACCGGTCGATCGCACTGACCGTGTCCGGCCCGGCGCCCGGGTAGACCTGCTCGAAGGTCGGCGTCAGCGAGGTGTCGAACCCGGCCACCAGATCGCCCGGATGCGTCGCGGTCTCGATCACCCGGCGACGGACAACCTCCGGCAGTACGGCAGCCAGTGCCTGCTCGCCCACCTCACTGATGTGGATCCGGTAACCCTGCTTGCGAAAGCGCGCCGACGCGTCGCGCTCGTAGACCCGCACGTCGATGCCCGCCTGCTTCAACCCCTGGGCCAGCGCCAGCCCACCGACACCGGCTCCGATGATCGCCACCTGCATCTCTTCGCTCCTTATCATCCGTTTGGATAATTAAGTTAGCACGATGGTTGACGCCATCACTAGAGTTGACCGCATGCACAGATCGCCAGCTCCCGGCGAACGCCAGCGCGACGCCGAGCGGACCAGACAGCAACTGATGGACGCGGCAGTGATCGAGTTCGCCGCGCACGGTTTCGGCGGCGCCCGAGTGAGCGAGATCGCCACCCGAGCCGGCGTCAACAAACAGCTGATCTCGTACTACTTCGGCGGCAAACTCGGCCTCTACCAGGCCATCAGCGCCCGCTGGCGCGCCGGGGAGCAAACCGTCACCGAAAGCGCGTCCACCCTGCCGGAAATCGTCGCCGCCTACGCCCGTGCCAGCCTCGCCCAACCCGACCTGGCCCGCCTCCTCATCCGCCAGGGCGTGGACCAGGAGGCGGTAGAAGCGGACCGGGAGGCCCAGACCGCCCGCTTCCAGGCGATGCTCACCGACTTCCGATCCCGCCAGAAACAAGGCGAACTCGCCGCTGATCTCGACCCGGCGTACGTCGGCCTGGCGCTGTTCGCTCTGTCGGCCGCGCCGGTGACTTTCCCGCAGATAGCCCAGGCGCTCGGACTTGATCCTTCCGCACCAGACTTCGCAGACGAGTACGCGGAACAGCTCTCGCGAATCGTCGGCCGCTTGTCCGACCGCTGACTCGGCCGACTTCCATGGTCGGCGGGAAATTCCGGTGCATTGCTGAACTGCGAGCCCTAGATTGCGTGGGGTGACCGACGCGCCCTCCGACCTCGCGCAACTCGGCGCACCGATCGGGCCGATGATCCGCGTCCACGGCGGGTTCGCCAACCGGCTGTACCGGCTCGACACCGACCGGGGCTCGTTCGCGGTAAAGGAGTTGAACCTCGCCGATCGCCGGTCGACCTACCACGTCGAGGACGTGTTCAGGTTCGAGCGGGCGGCCTTCGCTGCCGGAATCCCGATGCCGGAACCGGTCTGGGCTGGTCAGCACCTGCTCGTCCACCGTTGGGTCGAGGGCGAAAAGCTGCCCGAAGCGCCGGTGCCGGCGGCGTACGGGTTCGAGATCGGTGAGATCCTCGCGCGCCTCCACGCGCTCGACGTCGACCGGCCGCGCGGGTCGAGCGAGGACCCGGTGGCGCGGGACTGGCCCGAGCTCGCCGAGCGAGCCGTGGCGACCGGACAGCCGTGGGCCGACGAACTCGCCTCCCAGGTCGAGACCTTCCTCGCGATCGCCCACTTCGTCGACACCTGCGAACGGCCGGGCCCCGTCGTGCTGACCCACCGGGATATCCAGCCGTGGAACCTGCTGGTTCGACACGGTCGGCCCGTGGTACTCGACTGGGAGCTCTCGGGGATGCTCGACCTGTCCGGCGAACTGGGCTCAACCGCACTGAGCCTGGCGAAGGGACCTGGTTTCGACGACATCGAGCCGACGATCTTCCGCTCGGTCCTCGACGGATATGTCGCCGGAGGCGGAACGCTGCCGCCGCCGGGCCCGAGCTGGTTCGTCTACCTGATCGGCGGCTGGCTCGGCTTCACAAGATGGAACATCCTCCGCTGCCTCGCAGGCGTCGAAGCGCCCACCGGCCCGGACCTCGCCCTGTCTCACGAGTCGGCACAGGGCGGCTTGCGCGGGCTTCCCGACCTGTTCAACCGCCTCCCGCAACTCGAGGCGCTGCTTTCCTGACAACACCCCGCTTCGGCAGCCCACGGAGGAGGCGCGGGAGGGGTCGGCGTACGGGGTGTTCTCGGTGCGGGAGAGGCGAAAAATCGCAGTAGAGTGGGGTGGGTGACCACTACCGACACTGGCGTCGACAGTCTTGCCGACGTGACCTCGTCCGAGGATCGGCTGCGCCGGTTCCTGCTGGGCCTGCCGGGCGTCGACCAGGTCGGCGCCGAGGCGCGGGCCGCCACGTTGGGAACCAGGTCGATCAAGACCACCGCCAAGGCGTACGCGCTGGATCTGGCGATCCAGATGATCGATCTGACCACGCTGGAAGGTCAGGACACTCCCGGCAAGGTGCGAGCCCTGTGCGCGAAGGCGAAACGGCCCGATCCGGCCGACCCGACCGCGCCGCAGGTGGCCGCGGTCTGTGTGTATCCGGACCTGGTGGCGACCGCGAAGTTCGAGCTCAAGGGCACCGGCATCAACGTGGCCAGTGTCGCAACCGCCTTCCCCAGCGGCCGTTCCAGCCTGGCGATCAAGATCCAGGACACCAAGGACGCGGTCGCGGCCGGCGCCGACGAGGTCGACATGGTGATCGACCGGGGTGCGTTCCTGTCCGGCCGGTACGGGCTGGTCTTCGACGAGATCGCCGCGATCCGCGAGGCGGCCGGCGACGCGCACCTGAAGGTGATCCTGGAGACCGGCGAGCTGGTCACCTACGACAACGTACGGCGTGCCTCGTGGCTGGCGATGCTCGCGGGTGCGGACTTCATCAAGACTTCGACGGGCAAGGTCTCCCCCGCCGCGACGCTTCCGGTGACCCTGGTGATGCTGGAAGCCGTGCGCGACTACCACGAGGCGACCGGTCTGCACATCGGTGTGAAGCCGGCCGGCGGGATCCGGACGGCGAAGGACGCGATCAAGTACCTGGTCACCGTCAACGAGACGGCCGGCCCCGACTGGCTGGACCCGGAGCTGTTCCGCTTCGGCGCCTCCAGTCTGCTGAACGACCTGCTGATGCAACGCACCAAGCTGGCCACCGGGAACTACCCCGGCCCCGACTATTTCACGCTGGACTGAGGGCATGAGCAGATTCGAGTACGCACCCGCGCCGGAGTCGCGCGCGATCGTCGACATCAAGTCGTCGTACGGATTGTTCATCAACGGCGCCTTCACCGAGGCGACCGACGGCAAGCCGTTCAAGACGGTCAGCCCCGCCTCGGAGGAGGTGCTGGCGGAGGTCAGCGAGGCCGGTCCGGCCGACGTCGACAAGGCGGTGCGGGCGGCCCGCAAGGCCTACGACAAGGTGTGGGGCCCGATGCCGGGTCGCGACCGCGCGAAGTACCTGTACCGCATCGCCCGGCTGATCCAGGAGCGGTCGCGGGAGCTGGCCGTGCTGGAGTCGCTCGACAACGGCAAGCCGATCCGCGAGTCGCGTGACGTCGACCTGCCGTTGGTGGCGGCGCACTTCTTCTACTACGCGGGCTGGGCGGACAAGCTCGAGTACGCCGGCGCCGGCGAGAACCCGCGGCCGCTCGGGGTCGCCGCGCAGGTGATCCCGTGGAACTTCCCGCTGATGATGCTGGCCTGGAAGATCGCCCCGGCGCTCGCGGCCGGCAACACCGTCGTCCTGAAGCCGGCCGAGACGACGCCGCTGACCGCGCTCGCGTTCGCGGAGATCTGCCAGCAGGCCGACCTCCCGCCGGGCGTGGTGAACATCATCACCGGTGCCGGCCGCACCGGTCAGGCGCTGGTCGAGCACGAGGGCGTCGACAAGGTCGCGTTCACCGGGTCGACCGCGGTCGGCCGCGCGATCGCGAAGGCGGTCGCGGGCACGGACAAGAAGGTGACCCTGGAGCTCGGCGGCAAGGCGGCGAACATCGTCTTCGAGGACGCGCCGATCGACCAGACCGTCGAGGGCATCGTCAACGGCATCTTCTTCAACCAGGGCCACGTCTGCTGCGCCGGGTCGCGGCTGCTGGTCCAGGAGAGCGTGTACGACGAGGTGCTGGCGCGGCTCAAGCGCCGGATGGGCACCCTGCGCGTCGGCGACCCGCTGGACAAGAACACCGACATCGGCGCGATCAACTCCGCCGAGCAGCTGGCCCGGATCCGCGAGCTGTCCCAGGTCGGTGAGGACGAGGGCTCGGAGCGCTGGTCGCCCGAGTGCGAGCTGCCCACCCAGGGTTTCTGGTTCCCGCCTACCGTCTTCACCGGCGTCTCCCAGGCGCACCGGATCGCCCGCGAGGAGATCTTCGGCCCGGTGCTGTCGGTGCTCACCTTCCGCACCCCGCAAGAGGCGGTCGAGAAGGCGAACAACACCCCGTTCGGCCTGTCCGCCGGGGTGTGGACCGACAAGGGTTCCCGGATCCTGTGGATGGCGAACCAGTTGCGCGCCGGCGTCGTCTGGGCGAACACGTTCAACCGCTTCGACCCGACCTCGCCGTTCGGCGGCTACAAGGAGTCGGGCTACGGTCGCGAGGGCGGCCGTCATGGTCTGGAGGCCTACCTTGCCCACTAAAGACGGCGCCCGGCTGGATGTGCGCAAGACCTACAAGCTGTACGTCGGCGGCGCCTTCCCGCGCAGCGAATCGGGCCGTTCGTACGTCGTGAACGATGCCAAGGGCAAGTTTCTCGCGAACGCCTCGCAGGCTTCCCGCAAGGACGCCCGGGACGCGGTCGTCGCGGCCCGCAAGGCGTTCGGTGGCTGGTCGGCGAAGACCGCCTACAACCGCGGCCAGGTGCTGTACCGGATCGCCGAGGTGATGGAGGGCCGGCACGAGCAGTTCAGCGCCGAGGTCGCCGCCTCCGAGGGCCTGTCGATCGGCAAGGCCCGCGCGCTCGTCGACGCCTCGATCGACCGCTGGGTCTGGTACGCCGGGTGGGCCGACAAGCTGGCCCAGGTGGTCGGCTCGAGCAACCCGGTCGCCGGGCCGTACTTCGACTTCTCGTTGCCCGAGGCAACTGGTGTCGTCGCGCTGCTCGCGCCGCAGGACTCCAGTCTGCTCGGCCTGACCAGCGTGATCGCCCCCGCGATCGTGTCCGGCAACACCGCTGTCGTGGTGACCTCGTTCGAGCGCCCGTTGCCGGCGGTGACGCTGGGCGAGGTGATGGCGACGTCCGACGTACCGGGTGGGGTGGTCAACATCCTCACCGGGTCCGCGTCGGAGATCGGGCCGTGGCTGGCGGCGCACCTCGATGTCAACGCGATCGATCTCGCCGGCGTGCAGGATCACGACGAGGCGACCACGCTCGAGGCCGCTGCCGCGGAGAACCTCAAGCGGGTACGCCGTCCCGCCGACGAGGACTGGACCGAGTCGCCAGGGTTGTCCCGGCTGACGCAGTACCTCGAACTGAAGACGGTCTGGCACCCGATCGGGATCTGAACCGCACCGCGGGGGCGCCGAAACCGGATGGCCGGTGACGGCGCCCTTCGCATACCGTGACGCCATGCTGTTCGCTGCGAAACCCAAGCCTGGCGACAAGGTCGCGATCGTGTCCGCGTCCGGCGGGCTGCCGGAGATCTTCCCGGCGCCGTACGAGCTCGGCCTCGAGCGGCTGCGCGGTTTCGGGCTGGAGCCGGTGGAGTATCCGACGACGCGGAAGCTCCGCTCGACGCCGCAGGAGCGGGCCGCGGATCTGCACGCGGCCTGGTCGGATCCGTCGATCCGCGCCGTGATCGCGTCGATCGGCGGCGACGACCAGCTGACGGTGCTGAAGCACCTCGATCCGGCCGTCCTCCGCGCCGACCCGAAGCCGTTCTTCGGCTACAGCGACAACACGAACCTGCTCAATTTCCTTTACACGCAAGGGATTCCGGCCTTCCACGGCGGCAGCGTGATGGTCGAGTTCGGCCGCAGCGGCAGCATGCATCCCGACAGCGAGCGCTCGCTGCGGGCCGCGCTCTTCAGCTCCGGCGACTTCGAGCTCGCCCCCGGCGCGGGCTGGACCGACCGCAACCTCGACTGGGGCAGTCCTGAGTTCGGCACGCCCGAGCCCGAGCTGTTCCCGGCCACCGACTGGACCTGGTACGGCGAATCGCCAGTGACCGGAAAGCTCTGGGGAGGCTGCCTGGAGATCCTCGACTGGCAGCTCGCCGCGAACCGCTGGATGCTCCCGGTCGAGCAGTACTCGGGCATCCTTTTCCTCGAGACCAGCGAGGAGATGCCGGCCGCCGAAACGGTCTACCGGATCCTGCGGAACTTCGGCGAACGCGGCCTGCTCGAACGTTTCCAGGCCGTTCTCTGGGGCCGCCCCAAAGCATGGGCCTTGGGCAACGAACTCCCACGTCCCGACAGCGACACCTATGTCGAGAACCAGTACGCCGCCGCCCGCCGCGCGCTCTCGGAGTACAACCCGGACGCTTTGCTCGTCACCGGCCTCGACATCGGCCACACCGACCCGCAGTTCGTCCTCCCGTACGGCGGCCACGCCCAGCTCGACCCGGCGAACCGCCGCATCACCGTCACGTACTGACTACGCCTCCGGTCGCGTCAGGTAGCGCGGATGTCGGTGTGGGTGAGCGGCGTGTTGGGATCGGGATAGCAGGCGACCGCGGACTTGATCGTGACGAACTTCCACTTGATGGTCGCCTGCAGGTTGAGCCCGGGGTTGTCGAAACTGCTGCCCTGCAACCTGGTCTCGATCGCGCCGGACCGGCCCGCCCGCAGCTTCACGATCAACCTCGGCAACTGGTAACCGGCCCCACCGGGGATCGGCCCGGACACCTTGATCGTGACGACGCCGTTGGCCGCCTCCACGGTCGGCGTCGACCCGAGTCCTGACCCTCCGGTCAGAGTCGCACCGACATAGCTGGAGTTGGCCGGCACCGGCACCCGCAGCGACAGGTCGCGGACCTCCTTCACCTTGAAGCCCTTGACCTCCCCAGGCAACGAGCCGGCATTCGCCTCGACGACGATGTCGAACACCGCACCGGGCTGCACCACCGCCGGCGCCGACGCGCCGACTCCTTGCCGCAGCGAGAAGTGCTGATGCCCGAACTTGGTGTCCGCCTGGCAGGTATAGCTGAGCGCGGCCGGCCCAGCGACGGCCGAACCAGCAAGGAGAGAAAGCGCCGAACCGAGCACCACTGACTTCCACAGCTGATTGCTTAGCGTGGTCATATGACTACATTAAGCGATCAATGACCTCATCGGACAGTGAGGTGTTGGGCGACTTCTTTGCGGGCCTGGTGGATGCGGGCTTTGACGGTGCCGAGGGGGACGGACAGTTCGGCGGCGATCTCGGCATAGCTGAGGGCGCCGAGGTCCCGCAGTACGAGGGGCTGGACGAGCTGGGGATGGTTGGACTCGAGCGCTTCGAGAGCCTCCAGCAGGTCCAGCCGGGAGCCTGCGATCACCGAGGTGGTTCGCGGGTCGACCGACTCGGGCAGCACCTCGGCCGACTGCTCGACCGAGCGCCGCTTCAGCGACCGGTAGGTCTGGCGGGCACAGTTGGTCGCCACCACGGTCAGCCAGCCGGCGAAGCTGCCGGTCCCGCGGAACGTGTGGATCTTGGTCGCCACCGTCATCAGGGTGTCCTGGACGGCTTCCTCGGCGTCTTCACGATGCGGCAGGAACTTGGCCACCCGGCGCTGCACCTGCGGCCGGACCTCCTGCAGGATCTGGGCCAGCGCGGCCTCGTCACCGCCCGCCGCCCGAACGGCAAGACCTTCCAGTTCCTCGTTCATACTCCCCCAGCGGCCCCGTGCTCGTGGTCATCCTGCCCGGTGTTCGCCTTGATCCTCTCCGTCACCGACAATAGCCGGAATGGATGTCATCGGACGTTACCGGCTGCAGTCGAAGATCGGCGCGGGTGCTTTCGCCACGGTCTGGCGCGGGTACGACGACGATCTCGACATCGACGTGGCGGTCAAGGTGCTGGCCGAGAACTGGGCCTCGCGCAGCGACGTCCGCGAGCGGTTCCTGGCCGAAGCGCGGCTGATGCGCCGGATCGCCAGCGACCGGGTGGTCCGGGTGTTCGACCTCGGCCAACTGCCCGACGGCCGGCCGTACTTCGTGATGGACCACATCGGCGGCGGCAGCCTGGCCGACATCATCAAGCAGGGTCCGATCGCAGCCGCGGACGCCCTCTGGTGGGGTGCCGATCTGGCCAGGGCCGTGGCAGCGCTGCACGAAGAGGGTGTCGTCCATCGCGACATCACCCCGGCGAACCTGCTGCTCCGCCCGACCCGCGCGGACCAGACCGGCGGCGGAACCCACCGGATCGTGCTGGCCGACCTCGGCCTGGCGAAACGCATCGCGGAGGCGTCCGGGCTCACCCAGGCCGTCGGCACCCCGTCGTACATGGCGCCGGAGCAGGGCCGGGAGTCAGGTGGCTTCGACGAGCGCGCCGATGTGTACGCGATCGGAGCGGTGACGTATGCGCTGCTGACCGGGCGACCGCCGTACGTCGTGTCGTCGATCACCGACGTACTGAATCGCGACCCCGACGCCGACCCGCCGAGCCTGCGACCGTGGCTGGGCGACTCCGTCGGCGAGATCGACGCCATTCTCGCCCGGACCCTGGCCTACCGGGTCGGCGAGCGGTGGCAGCGGGCCGACTCGCTGGCCGAGCGGCTGGAAGCAGAGGCATACCGGGTGGAGCAGGAGACCCCGGCGCCTGCGGTCCTCGCGACCGGGGAAGGGACGACGACGGCCCCTGTGGGCAGACCTCGCCGGCGCCGGTTGCCGATCCTGGTGATGCTGCCCGTCCTGCTCGTACTCGCGGGTGCCGGCGGCTGGTTCCTCTCCGGCCGGTGAGCTACCGGCGTTCTAGAGGTACGGACGCTTCGCGCGGTCGCGTTCGTGACGCAGGTACAGACCTGCCGCGGTGGAGACACTGCTGAACAGCCAGACCGCGACTCCGGCGTCGTCGGCGACCCCGATGATCGGCAGCAGGTCCGGCAGGACGTCGATCGGCGACACCAGGTAGAGCAGGGCGAACAGCCACAACGCCAGCCTGCTCTTCGGCAGCCCGGGATAGGCGCCACTTCGGGCCGCCCGGACCAACCGCGGCAACGCCTGAGCGCGCTCGATGACGTTCCCGACCGGCTCCGGCTCACCCCGGGCAGCCCGCCGACGCCGGCCGACCACCCGGCGTACGACGCCGAGCCCGGCGACCGCCGCACCCAGGACCAGCAGCACGACACCGATACCGACGGGCGATGCGCCGACGACATCGCCGTGCCGGAAGATGAGCGTCGCCAGTCCCATCACCGCCAGGAACCCACCGAAAACCACCATCCATCGACTGTAATGCCGCGCGGCAGTACGCGCCGGGTTACTCCGGTTGCGCGGCGAGGTGGAGATGGTGGGCCAGTGCCTTCACGGCATGGCCGGGTCGGCGGGTGGCGTAGCAGAGCAGGTGCTGCCGAGTGGCCCACGGATCGCGGAGCGGCCGGACCGCCAGCGGCGCGGTCCCTGGGTCCCCGGTGCGGCTTGGCGAATCGACGGTGCGACGGGGAACGATCGCCAGGCCGGCGCCGGCGGTCGCGAGGGCGATGACCGTGTGAAGATTCGGCGCGAGTGTCCGGTAGCGCGGGACCGGGGCGTGCGGACCGAGTGCCTTGTCGATCCAGCGCCGCAGCGCCGTCGACGGGTGCAGGCCGACCATCGGATGCTCGGCGGCCTCGGCGTACGTCATCGCCGTACGGTCCGCGAGGATCCCGTCAGCCGGCCCGATCACCACGAGCGAGTCGTCGGCCAGGAACTCGGTGCGCAGCTCGGTCGGTTGCTCGTCGACGACGACACCGAGGTCAGCGTTGCCTTCGGCAAGCATTCGGAGACTCTGCGGCGTGCGTTGCTCGGACACCGTCACGTCGTACTCCGGATACTCACGCAGGAACGACGCAAGAGCCTGCGGTACTACGCGGTGCAGGCCGGATGTTCCCGCCACGATCACCAGAGGCTTCGTTCGAGGCGCGGTGTAGCTCGCGACGGCGCTGTCGAGTTGCGCTGTCTGTGCCAGTACTTCGCGTGCATGGCGAGCCAGCGTCGCGCCGGCGGGTGTCGGCCGGACTCCGCGCCGCTCGCGGATCAGCAGCGGTACACCCGCGTGACCTTCGAGCGCTCTGACCCGCGCACTCGCCGAAGGCAGACTCAGATGCGCGAGAGCGGCACCGGCCGTGATCGAGCCCTCTGCAACGATATGCACGAACAGCCGCAGATCATCCAGGTCGTAACGCATATCTTCAGCCTACGTCTGCGCCTAAGGCTGACTACGCCAATCGCGCATTGTGAAGGCCGATCTACATCCGCGATCCTCGAAGGCGTGGCTCCTTTGCTGATCGTGCTGCTCGCCGGTCTCGTGTCCGGCGCGCTGAATTCGGTCGGCGGCGGCGGTAGCTTCGTCGCGTTCCCGGTGCTGGTAGCGGCCGGGCTCGCACCGGTCACGGCCAACGCCGCCACCACGGTCGCACTGCTGCCCGGTGCAGTCGCCAGCCTTTGGGTCTACCGCCGCGAACTCCAACCACTCGCCGGGATCTCCACCCACACCCTGACCGTGACCAGCATCGTCGGCGGCGGGCTCGGCGCAGTACTCCTGCTCGCTCTTCCTTCCAGCTCCTTCGACGCTGTTGTCCCGTGGTTGCTGGCGTTCGCCACGCTCATGCTCGCCTTCGGCCGCCGGATCGCCACCCTCCTGAAGTCCGGAACACTCAGCCTGCCCGCGATCCTCGGCGGGCAGTTCGTTCTCGCCTTGTACGGCGGGTACTTCGGCGGCGCGGTCGGCCTGATGATGGTCGCCTTCTGGAGCATCGGCCTCGGGCTGGACCCGGCAGCCGGCAACCCGCCCCGGGTGGCCCAACTCGCGGCCGTCTACTGCACCGCCGCGGTCATCTTCCTGTTCGCCTCCGATGTCGCGGATCGCCCGAGCACCCTCGCAGCCCTGATCACCGGCGCGGTGGCCGGCGGCTTCAGCGGCGCCACGATCGCGCGGCGGCTGCCTCCTCCCGCACTCCGTGCGCTGGTGCTCACGTCGGCGGTCACGATGACCGCCGTCTACTTCGCCAAGGCCTCGCGATGAAGCCGGCCGTCGCCCGGATCGCCTTGTCCTACGAGGCTTGCGAGCTGTCCGAACTCGCCCGGCGCGCCGTGCCGACAAACCGCAGTACGACGGAAGCCGTCGCCGACGCGGGCCGGATCCTTCAAGCAGCGCAACGCTTCCTCGCCGTCACCGTCCTCGCCGCCGAAGCCGACGGCCTCGACTGGCCGACAATCGCCCACCTCCTCGCATCCACCGACCCCGATCGCTCCACCTGGCGAACAACTCTCCTCAGCAACCCCCACGAAGCCGCCGAGGACCTCGACGACTGGGTCCTCCGCCACGCCGAGGAAGACCCCGGCCCAACCCCAGTCTCCGGCGCACTGCACACCTCGAAGTAGACAGCTAAGGTCGCCTGGCCCACGCCGCCGCAGCACGGGGTGCTCCGCTGCGGACAAGCGCACTTGAGGAAGCAGCACACGGTCGCGATCGGCCCAGCTTGCAGGAAGCAGAGCAGGTTCACCGCCATGCCGTTTGCCGTGAACTTGGTCCCCCCATGCCCCAGCTCATCCAGCCTCCACCGGAGTTCAACGCCGAACGCCTGCTACGCCGAGCCCAACGTTGATTGACTGTTGTCGCGGCTACTGTTTATTGTTGTTGTGACAACAGACGCGAGTGTGGGAGGCGAGATGTACGAGGTTCGGGAGGAAGCGGTGATTGTGGGGGAACTGGCGGCGGTGTGGGCGGTGGTGACGGAGGTGGGGCGGTGGCCGGAGTGGGATCCGCATGAGGATCAGGCTCGGTTGGACGGGGAGTTCGTGGTGGGGACGACGGGGTGGGTCAAGCAGAAGGGGAATCCGGCGGCGGTGTTCACGTTGACCGAGGTGGTGCCGGAGCGGCGGTGGGCCAGTGAGTGCAAGCTGCCGGGCGGGAAGTTGTGGGGGTCGAATGACTACGAAGCCCTGCCGGGTGGGCGGATCCGGTGCACGCGGACCGTGCGGGTGACCGGGCCGCTGGTGCCGTTGTTCCGCTTTCATTTCGGTCGCAAGATGCGACGCGACTTCTTCCGTACTTGGTCGGCCCTCGAACAGCGTGCTAAGCAGGGCGCGTGATCGAAGAGTCGGGACCGATGCTGTCGCCAGGGTTCTGGCTGCACCACGCGGCCCTTGCCTGGCGCGCGGAGCTCGACCAGCGGCTGCGGACGATCGGTCTGACGCCCACGCAGTTCATGCTGCTCGCTTCGGCCGGTTGGCTCGAGCACACGCAGGGGGCGCCGACACAGCAGCAGGTCGCGGCACAAGCCGGCGCCGACCGAATGATGACGTCGAAGGTGGTCAAAACCCTGCTGGAAGCCGAACTGCTCAGCCGCGAGGTCGATCCGGACGACTCCCGCGCCTACCGGCTACGCCTCACCACCAAGGGCCGCAAACTCACCCGCCAGGCCACGGAGATCGCCCGCACCCTGGACACGGAGTACTTCGGCGACGCCCCCGAAGCACTCCGCAAAACCTTCCGCCAAATCGCCAACCGCCGCAGCACCTGACGTTCGGCGTACCGACGGACAGGATGTCCGGCAGCGGTCGCGCCCAACTGCGGCGGCGTTGCCTTCCCTTTGGGCGACAAGTCCTGTCCGTCGGTACGGCGATCGGGCTGTCAGCGTTTGGCGGGCCAGTCTCTGGGGGTGGCGAGGAGGGGGCGGGTGCCGGCGAGGACGGCGGCGTAGAGGGTGCGGATCTGGGTTGCCTCGTTGTCGGTGAGGATGGAGGGCTCGGGCTTGCTGACCGCGGTCTCCCAAGTGGGTGGGGTGTCGGCGCCGGAGAGCGCCCAGGCGGCCTGGCGGGCTGCGCCGAGGGCGACGTACTCGGCGGGCTCGGGCAGCACGACGGGTGCACCGAGCAGAGCAGGAGCGAGAGCCTGTACTGCGCGGGAGCGGGCCGCTCCGCCGAGCAGCAGCACCCGCTCGACCGGGAGACCCTGGGCACGCAAGGCATCGACCGCGTCGGCCAGGCCGCAGAGCATGCCTTCGACGGCGGCGCGGGCCATCGTCGACGGTTGCGCGGTCGCACGGGTCAGGCCGTAGATCAGCCCGGTCGAGTGCGGCAGGTCCGGGGTCCGCTCGCCATCCAGATAGGGCAGCATCACGAGCCCGCCGCTCCCCGAAGATCCCAGCGCCGCCTCGTCCAGAGCGGCCAGGTCCATCCCGAGCAAGGTAGCGGTCGCGGACATCACGCGGGCAGCGTTCAAGGTGCAGACGAGCGGCAAATAGCCCCCGGTTGCATCGGCGAACCCGGCGACGAATCCACTCGGGTCGGCCGTCGACGAGGCACTGGTCGCGAACGCAGTACCGGAGGTTCCCAGTGAGACCGCCACGTCGCCGGGCTGCAGCTCCAGCCCCAGCGCGGCGGCCATGTTGTCACCCGTGCCGGCAGCCAGCGCCGCACCCGAGGCGGTGTGACCGACGATCTCCGCAGGACCCGCGACGCGCGGCAGCGAGAGTGAACGGCCGAAGGCGAGCTCGACCAGATCCGGCCGGTACGAGTTGGTGATCGGCGACCACCACCCGGTCCCGGACGCGTCACCGCGGTCGGTCGTCAGGTCCTCGATCCCACCACGGTCAGCGGCCAGCCGGTGGGTCAGCCAGTCGTGCGGCAGCGCCACCGCCGCAGCCCGCGCGGCCGCCTCGGGAGCAGCACCCCGAACCCACCGCAGCTTGGTGACAGTGAACGAAGACACCGGCACAGATCCCACCGCCGCGGCCCACGCCTCCGGCCCGCCCAGCTCCGAGACGAGCTCCAGCGTCGCGTCCGCCGAGCTCGTGTCGTTCCACAAGACCGCCGGGTGAACGACCTCACCGGCCGGGTCGAGCAGCACCATGCCGTGCTGCTGCCCACCGACCGAGATCGCGGAGACCCCGTCGAGCAGCCCGTCGGATGCCGACTGCCAGGCGGCCCACCACTCCGCAGGGTCGACCTGGGTGGCGTCGGGATGCGGTGCCCGCCCTTCGCGCAGCACCTCCCCGGTCGCCGCGTCGCACACCACGACCTTGGTCGCCTGGGTGGAACAGTCCACACCGGCAACCAACCTGGGTTCGGTCATCAACTAAGTCCTCTCGAGGGCGGCGAGTTGCCGTAGTACATCGCGGGCCAGATCGGTCGTGGTCACCAGGGTGCTGACCAGGCCGGCCCGCACCGCGGAGATCACCGCGGGAGCACGGTGGACGCCGGCGGCCAGCGCCACCCGTTCGGCCGGGCGGCGCAACTGGTCGGCCGAGACGGCGATGATCATCTGCTCCAACGGTGACTCGACCAGTTTGCCGTCCGCGGTGAAAAGATGCCCACTGACCTCGGCCACCGCGCCGCCGGCCACCCCTTCGTCGCGGATCTCCTCCGAGACCGCGTCCCAGACGGTGGAACAGCCCGTCCGCCAGGCGCCGATCGCGACCACCGAGATGTCCAGCCGGTCGGCCAGCGCCAACGTGTCCGCGATCCCGGGCTGCCGGCGCAACGCGGCCACGGCGGCAATGTCGTCGACGACGAGCGGAGCGTGTACCGCGTGCGCCGTGCCGCCGGCCAGGGCGGCCGCGCGACGAGCCAGATCCATCGTGCTGCCGCCACCGGCCGGCGAGTGCAGCGAACCCGCCATCTGCACGACCGTGCAGGCGGGCAACGCGTCGAAGTGGTCGACCATCGCGTCGACGGCCCGGCTCCAGGTCAGGCCGAGCAGATCACCGTCATGGACCAGCGGCGCAACCGTCCGGGCGGCCGCCTCCGCCACCTGGTCGCGAATCTGCTCCGGCGATCCCGACGTGTGGGTGACCACGCACCGCGGTACGCCGAGTTTCTCGGCGAGCTGATCGGCCAGGGCCCGGTCGATCGGGCTGGGGCTCTTGATCTGGATCTGCACGATCCCGCGGGCCCGGGCGTCCTCGAGCAGCCGGGCGACCTTGAACCGGCTCAGGTCCAGGTCCTTGGCGATATCCACCTTGGACGTGTTGTCCAGGTAGTAGCGACGGGCGACGTCCGCGAGCAGTTCGTCGTCTTCGTCGCCTTCGCCGAGCACCTGTCCCCGGTTGTTCACCGTCACCCCTGCCCCCAATCCGTGTCCGTCCGGCACCGTAGCCGTTTCAGGGATCTGCCGCGACCAGTCTTGCGCAGTGGTCACCCGAGACCCAGGCAGCGGTCATCCGGTCAGCGCTTCGAGTGTCGCTCGCGCTCCTCGTTCGTGCAGCGAGGCGAGGGCCGCCGTGTACGCCTGGACGAACCGCTCGTCGTCGACCAGGTCACCGAACAGGTCCCGGTCGGAGACGAAGAGCAACGGATCGTCGCGGTTGTGCTGCGCCCGCTCGACCAGCTTGTCGCGCAGCCGGTCCACCACCTCGATCGGTTCGCCCTGCTCGTCGGTGCCCTCGGCGTACCGGGCCCAGGACGCCACCACCAGCGCGGATCGCGTGATCTCGCGCCCGGCAGCCAACTGCTCGCGGATCACCGGCACCAGCCACTTCGGGATTCGGTCCGAGCTCTCAGCGCAGAGCCGCGCGAGCGTGTCGCGGACCTCCGGGTTGGCGAACCGCTCGATCAGCTCCCGCTTGTACCCGTCGAGGTGGACACCGGGCACAGGCGGCAGCGTCGGCGCACCCTCGAAGTCCATGTAGCCGAGCAGGAAGTCGACGAACAGCTTGTCCTGGCAGACCTCGTGCGCGTACCGGTAGCCGGCCAGATAGCCGAGGTAGCAGAGCGCCTGGTGGCTGGCGTTCAGCAGCCGCAGCTTCATCAGCTCGTACGGCTCGACGTCGGCCACCAACTGCACACCGACCTCCTCGTACGGCGGCCGCTCGCCTCCGAAGTCGTCCTCGAGCACCCACTGCGTGAACGGCTCGCAGACCACCGGCCAGCCGTCCTCGACCCCGAACTTCTCCGCGAGCGCCGCCTTGTCCTCGTCGGTGGTGACCGGCGTGATCCTGTCCACCATCGAGTTCGGGAAGCGCACCTCGCGCTCGATCCAGTCCGCCAGCTCCGGGTCCTTCAACCGGGCGAAGCTGGTGAGCATCTTGCGGGCGACGTGCCCGTTGCCCGGGATGTTGTCGCACGACATCACCGTGAAGGGCGGCACACCCGCCGTACGCCGGCGGGCCAGCGCCTCGATCACGAAACCGAACACGCTCACCGGCGTCGCGCCCGCCGCCAGGTCCGCGGTGAGGCCGGGATCGGAGGCGTCGAGCTCCCCGGTCACCTGGTTCACGTGGTACCCGCCCTCGGTGATGGTCAGCGAGACGATCCGGGTGGCCGGGTCCGTCATCCGCGCGAGCACCGCCTCGGGGTCGTCCGGTGCGAACAGGTAGTCCACGATCGACCCGATCACCCGCGGTTCCAGGGCACCGTCGGGGTACTTGACCACCAGCGTGTAGAGGCCGTCCTGCGCCTCCAGCACGTCGGCCATCCGGCGGTCCTGCGGCAGTACGCCGATGCCGCAGATCCCCCAGTCGAGCGCCTTGCCGTCGTTCATCAGCCGATCGAGGTACATCGCCTGATGGGCCCGGTGGAACCCGCCGACCCCGAAGTGCACGATGCCGGGGCGGACCGCCGTACGGTCGTACTGCGGTACGCCGACCTCGTTGCCGAGGGCACCTATCGTTGCCGTTCCCAACTGGGTCACTTGACCGCCCCGAGCGACAGGCCCTGGACCAGCTTGTCCTGGGCAGCGAATCCCGCGATCAGCACCGGCAGCGACACCACCAGCGAGGCGGCGCAGACCTTCGCCAGGAACAGGCCCTGGCTGGTGACGAACCCGGTCAGGAAGACCGGCGCGGTCTGTGCCACGGTACCCGTCAGCACGCGGGCGAAAAGCAGTTCGTTCCAGCTGAAGATGAAGCAGATCAGCGCCGCGGACGCGATCCCCGGCGTCACCACCGGCGCGACCACCGAACGCAGCGTCCTGGTCAGCCCGGCGCCGTCGACCGAGGCCGCCTCGAGGATCTCCACCGGCACCTCGGCCAGGAAGCTGCGCAGCATCCAGACCGCGATCGGCAGGTTCATCGAGGTGTACAGCACGATCAGCAGCCAGATGTTGTCCAGCAGCCCGGCGAACTGGGCGAACAGGTAGATCGGCAGCAGCCCCGCCACCACCGGCAGCATCTTGGTGGACAGGAAGAAGAACATCACGTCCGTCCACTTCTTCACCGGCTTGATGGACAGCGCGTACGCCGCCGGGAAGGCGAGCAGGATGACCAGCACCGTCGACAGGATGCTCGCGGTCAGCGAGTTCGCGATCGACGGCCACGGGCCGGAGTCGAAGAACGACCGGAAGCCGTCCAGCGTCAGCGGCGCGGCCAGGTCCGGCGGGTTCTTCGCCGCGTCGGTCTCGGCGTGGAAAGAAGTCAGCACCATCCACAGCACCGGCAGCACGAACAGCAGCCCGACCACCCAGGCCAGTCCGCTCAAAGCCCAGCCGCCACCGCGATTCCTCTTCCCGGTGACCATCATTACCTGGCCAGTCATCGTCCCTCCTCCTTGAACAGCGTGGACACCGAGCGCAGGGCGAAGGTCGCGATGACGATCGTGCCGATCACCACGATGACGCCGGCGGCCGAGGCCCGGCCGTAGTCGTGAGCGGTGTAGAAGGTCTGGTAGATCGTGTATGGCAGGTTCGCCGTACCGAGGCCGCCCGAGGTGATCGTGAAGACGGCGTCGAAGTTCTGCACCACGTAGATCGAGCCGAGCAGCGCGCTCAGTTCGAGGTACTGCCGAAGGTGCGGCAGCGTCATGTAGCGGAAGATGTCCCACTTGCTCGCGCCGTCGATCCCGGCCGCCTCGATCACGTCGAGCGGGCGGCTCTGCAACCCGGCCAGCAGGATCAGCATCATGAACGGCGTCCACTGCCAGACCAGTGCGAAGATCACCGACCACAACGGCTGGTTGCTGATCCAGTCCGGCTGCGGCGCGTTGTCGCCGAAGATCCACTTGAGTACGCCGTTGAACAGCCCGTACTCCGGGTTGTACAACGCGTGCTTCCAGAGCAGCGCGGCGGCCACCGGTACCACCAGGAACGGCGTGATCATCATCGTCCGGACCGCACCGCGGCCACGGAACCGCCGGTCCAGCAGCAGCGCGATCGCCAGCCCGAGCAGCAGGCTGATCAGCACCACTCCCGCGGTCAGCAGGATCGTCACCCAGATCGCGTGCCGGGTGTTCACGTCGGTGAGGACGCGGCGGAAGTTGTCGATCCCGGCGAACCCGCGCTCGTCGGGGTAGTAGGCGTTCCAGTTCATGAACGAGGCGATGATCGTGACCACGAACGGCAACTGGGTGACGATGATCATGAAGACCAGCGCGGGCATCAGCGGCGCCCGCCTGGCCCAGTCGCCGGTACGGCGCATCAGCGTGCCGCTCGAGCCGGGCGGGACCGCGGCGTGCCGGCCCGGGCGGACCTCGGTGTCTACAGACATGACGGTTCCCTCACTTCGCTTCTCGGGACCGGTACCGGTCGGCCACGTCGTCGGCGAGCGTCTGCCCGCGTTTCAGCGCCTTCTCGACGCTCATCCGGCCCGCGATCGCCGAACTGACGTCCTGGCTGACCTGGGTGCCGAGATCCGGGAACTCCGGGATGTCGACGAACTGGATCCCGATCGCCGGCCGCTTCTGCACACCGGGGTTGGTCGGGTCGGCGGTCTCGATCGCCTGCTTGGTCGGCTGCGCGAACGCCGCCGCCTCCTTCAGGTACTCCGGGTTCGCGTACGTCGAGGCGCGCTTGCCGGCCGGGACGCGGGACCAGCCGAGCTTCTGGCCGACGAGTTCCTCGTACTGCTTGCTCGAGGCCCAGGAGATGAACTTCCAGGCGTTGTCCTTCTTCTTGCTGGCTTCCTGGATGCTCCACGACCAGGTGTACAACCAGCCCGAGCTGTCGGTCTTCACCACGGGCGCGAGGGCGTAGCCGATCTTGCCCTTGACCGGCGAGTTCGGCGCTTCGAGCGAACCGGCCGCGGACGTCGCGTCGTACCACATCGCGACATTGCCCTGGACGAGATTGTTGAGGCATTCGGTGAAGCCGGCCTGCGGGGCGCCGAGCTCGCCGTGCGCGCGGACCAGGTCGACGTAGAACTTGGTCGCCTCGGTGAACTCCGGCGCGTTCACCTGTGCTTTCCAGTCATCGGTGAACCAGGTGCCGCCGAAGGTGTTCACCACCGTGGTCAGCGGCGCGAAGAGCTGGCCCCAGCCGGGCTGGCCACGCAGGCAGATGCCGCGCATGCCGGGCTGGGCGTTGTCGACCTTGGCCGCGATGTCGGCGACCTGCTGCCACGTCGGCTTGGCCGGCATCTCGATGCCCTTCGCCGCGAGGACATCCTTGCGGTACATCAGGAACGACGACTCGCCGTAGAACGGTTCGCCGTAGATCTTGCCGTCGGCGCCGGTGAGCGACTGCGTCATCGGCTTCAGCACGTCGTCCTGGTTGAACGACGAGTCCTTGGCGATGTAGTCCGACAACGGCGCGATCCACTTGCTGGTCGCGTAGATCGGGATCTCGAAGTTGCTCAGCGAGGCGACGTCGTACTGGCCGGCCTGGCTGGAGAACTCCTGGCTGATCTTGTCCCGGACGTCGTTCTCCGGGAGCACGGTGTAGTTGACCTTGATCCCGGTCTGTTTGGTGAAGTTGTCCGCGGTCAGCTTCTGCAGATCCACCATCTGCGGGTTGTTCACCATCAGCACGTTGACGGCGTCGGCCCCGCCCGCACCGCCGCCCCCACCACCCCAGCCCGCGCAGCCGCCCACCGCACTCACCAGGAGCACCGCGACGACCACACCCCCGATCCGCTTCCGCTGTGCCACCACGAGTTGCTCCTTCGCCGTCGACATCGCTATCCGGCCCTGCCTCACTCGCTCACATGAGCATCCCGCCGCTCATTAGGTGAGTGAACCGGTCGCGGAAGCAAGGTGTCAAGAGCTCACAACACATCCGAGCATGACGATGCACAATTGAGCGCACGCTCGAGCAGGTGTTAACGAGTGGGCGGTACGGCGTGCGGGTGCGGCGGCATCAGTGGTCGCGTTGGGCTTCCTCGACGCCCTCGCGGTAGGACTCCTCCAGCTTTCGTACCCAGAACGGGACGAAGACCGCGGGGCCTGTCACCCAGACCGCTTCTTCGGAAGTCAGGGACGACGACAGTGAGATCACGAAGGAGAGTGCGGTCAGGGCGATCAGCAGGAGCCAGCCCATCGTGATGAACCAGGGTCCGTCGCCTTCGACCAACGGTTGCCGGGTCACCACGGCAGTCAGGAACAGCAGCGCCGCCGCGGCAGCAACCACCACGAGGCCGGCCGGCGCGACGGAGACACCGTCCACCCAGAGCCGGTCCATCGTGACGAGGCGCACCGTCTGGACGACCAGCAGCAGCGCCATCCCGGCGTACACGAGAACGCCGCCCACCGTCAGCCGCACCGCCCACCCCCGCCGCTCGGTCCCGCCCGCATATCGCACCGGACAGACGCAGCGTTACGCCGATCGGCTCCCGCTGCTGCTTTATGCATCCGGGCGCCGATGGCGGAGAATGACGCGGGTGAGTGCGCGTGTGGTGTTGCTGGCGGGACCTTCGGGGACCGGCAAGTCCCATCTGGCGGAGTTGACCGGGTTGCCCGTGGTGCGGCTGGACGACTTCTACCGCGACGGTGACGACGAGGCGATGCCGCGTTCGCCGCTCGGGATCGTCGACTGGGACCACCCTGGTTCGTGGGACGGCGAGCGAGCGGTCGCTGCCCTGGAGACACTCTGTACGACGGGTAGCGCGGACATGCCGATCTACGACATCTCCGCCGACGGCACGGTCGGGCACCGGCCGGTCTCGACCGAGGGCTCGCCGCTGGTGATTGCCGAGGGCATCTTCGCGGACCAGATCGTCGGCCCGCTGCAGGATCGCGGGCTACTGGCGGCAGCGATCTGCGTCCGGCACCACCGCCTGGTCACCTTCGCTCGTCGCTTCCAGCGAGACCTCCGCGAACACCGCAAGCCCCCGTTCACCCTGCTCCGCCGGGGACTCCTGCTGCTCCGCGACGACCCCCGCGTCGTACGCCGCTGCCTCGACGCCGGCTGCGAACCCCTGAGCCCCAAAGCCGCCCGCCGCCGCATCACCGAATTGCTCGCCACCGCCAACCGCTGACGGCCCACGCCTCGGTCCACGCGGATCCTTGATCGGCTGGATTATGACGGCGGCGCTGAGGACCAGCGCGCCCCCGGCCAGTTGGACGGCGCCGAGGGAATCGTGGAAGACGAGGGCCGCCAGGGCGACCGTGACCACCGGTTCCAGCGTCGACAGGATCGAGGCCGTCGACGGACCGACGCGGGCGACTCCGGCGAAGAACAAGACGATTGCCGCCACCGTGCTGACCACAGCGATGGCCGAGACCCATCCCCAACCAGCGGCATCGAAGTCAAGGTTGGGCCCGCCCCGAACCGCACTGACCACTGCGAAGGTTCCGGCCGCTCCGGTGCAAACGAGTGCGGCCAGCGCCAGCGGCGGGATCGCGGGACCGAGCCGGTCTCCCACCAGGATGTAGACCGTGTACGCGATGGCCGCACCGAAGCCCATCGCCGTACCCAGAGCATCAAGCCCGCCCGCCGCGGCCGCGCCGAGGACCAGGACCGTGCCGGCCGAGGCGACCAGCAGCGCGACGACCCGGCGTACCGATGCTCGCTCGCGGCCGAGGGCGATCGCTCCGAGCATCACCAGGGTCGGGTAGGCGTACAGGATCAACGCGAGCAAGGACGCGTCCATCCGCTCGAGCGCGCCGAAGAACAGGCCGGCCTGGGTCGCGTAGCCGATCCCGCCCATCGCGAGCGCGCCGGCGATCGAGCGTCGCGGCAGGTTCCGCAGCGCGCCGGTCGCGCGGGCGACGACGAGCAGCAGCACGGCCGCGATCACGAAGCGCAGCAGGAGGAGATCGGCGACGTCGACCCGGGCGTCGTACGCGTACTTCCCGAAGATCGCCATCGCGCCGAAACAGGCGGCGGACAAGAGGCAGAGGAGGGCACCCACGCACCGATGCTGACACCGCCGACTGTTCACGTCCATCTGCTCTTCATGCATGGAATTGGGTAGCATCTGTGAACGATGCTCGATCTCCGGCGCTTGCGCCTCCTGCGCGAACTCGACGCCCGCGGTACCGTCCACGGCGCCGCCCGCGCGCTCGGCTACACCCCGAGCGCGATCTCGCAGCAGCTCGCGGTCCTCGAGCGCGAGGCGGGCGCCAAACTGCTCGAACGCAGCGGCCGGAACGTCCGACTCACCGATGCGGGTCAGGTCCTGGTCCGGCACGCGGCCGTGCTGCTCGACGGGATGGAGGCGGCCGAGGCCGAGGTGGCCGCCATCGCCGCGGGGCACCCGGCGGGCGTTGTCCGGGTGTCGGCTTTCCAGTCCGCCTTCCTGCGGATCGTGGCGCCCGCGGTCGCCGCACTGGCCGAGAGCCATCCCGGCATCCGGATCGAGGTGACCGAGGCCGAGGTCGAGGAGGCTGTGCCCGCGCTTCGCCTACGGCAGCTCGACGCGCTGGTCGGCGACGAGTACTCCGGCCGGCCGCGACCCGTGCACGACGACCTGACCCGCGAGCCGCTGGTCCGTGAGCAGGTGCGCCTGGTCCTGCCCGAAACGCATCCGTTGGCGGCGGGTGAGCGAGTACGGATGGCAGAACTGTCCGGCGCTCGCTGGGCCGCCTGCCAACCGGGCACCGGCCACCGCGAGATGCAGATCCGCGCCTGCCGCGAACTCGGCGGCTTCGAACCCGACCTGCGCTACGCCTCCGACGACTTCCTGATCCTCGTCGAAATGGTCCGTACTACGGGCGCCTGCGCGCTCCTGCCCGATCTGGTCCTCGGCTACGGCGTACCAGGTGTCGCCGTCCGTTCCCTGGCCGAGGGCGATCTCACCCGCGAGGTCTTCCTGCTGACCCGGGCAACCCGGACACCTGCTGTGGAAGCCGTCGCCGCGGCCCTGCATACCGCCGCGTAGCACCTGCTGCAGTCGTTGTATTCGTCTGGCGTTCACCTTCGTCTGGTCCGATCGAGACTCGGGATCCCTGACAGGCGGAGGAATTGTGAGGCGTGCTGCTCCCGGCGTCGCCGTAGTACTGAGTGCACTGGTCGTGGCCGGATGCGGGAACACCGCCGGTGCCGCGACGACCGATGGACCCGAGGCGGCCGCGATTGCCGCGGCACCATCCGCTGCTCCGGCGCCCCAACGTGCGACGAACGGGCTCGCCGGGTTGATCGTCGTACCGGCCGGTTCTCTGGCCGGCGACCCGGCGGATCCGAGCGAGCGGAGTGGGCCGTTCAGCCGGGAGTCCTATCTGGACACGTTGTCGGCGGCACCGGCCAAGGACCGCGCGTTGCTGCTGAACGCCCACTTCACCGAGGGCTACCGGACGTACCGGACCAGTGCGGATCGCAAGAAGCACATCACGGTGCAGATCTTCCGCGTCGGCTCCAGAGCTCAGGCCGACATCCTGCAACGTGGGTTCTGGGCACAGGAGCCGCACGATCGCCCGTTCGCCGTGCCAGGAGTTCCGGACGCGTTGGCCGACGGGAGGATCGTCGTCTCCACCGCGGTCGGCCGCTCCGAGGCGATCGCCGAGACCAGCTTCGTCGTCGGCACCCTCGTCACCGAGATCACGATCACTCAGACCGGCGAGCTGACCGCCGGCCTCACCCCCGACACCGCCCTCGCCGCCACCATCACGAAGCAGCAGAAGCAATCCCAGACCCGCAAAGCCGGCTAACGCGCCACCACAGGAGGGGCGCCGAGGCCCATCCCGCCCGGCGATCAGGCAGTGATGCGGTCGATCACCAGCGGCGTCGGCTCGTAGCGTCCGTCCGCTGAGATCTGTACTGCGTCGGCGAGCGACTCGAGTGCGCGGTCGAAGCGGCTCGTGTCGTCCGCATGCAGGGTGAGCAGCGGTTGTCCCTCGGTCACCGAATCACCTGGTTTCGCGTGCAACTCGACTCCGGCGACCGCGGAGACCGGGTCTTCCTTGCGAGCGCGGCCCGCGCCGAGCCGCCAGGCGGCGACTCCGACCGCCAGCGCGTCCATCGCCGTCAGTACGCCGGTGGAGGACGCCTTCACGACGTGCTGCTCCGGCGCCACCGGGAGCTCGGCCGAGGGGTCGCCGCCTTGGGCCGAGATCATCCGGTTCCAGGCGTCCATCGCCGTACCGTCGCGAAGTTTCTCCGCGGGATCGACGTCGGTCACGCCGGCGGCAGCCAGCATCTCGGTCGCCAGGGCGATGGTCAGTTCGACCACGTCGGCCGGTCCGCCACCGGTCAGCACCTCGACGGATTCCCTGACCTCCAAGGCGTTTCCGGCCGTCAGCCCGAGCGGCGTCGACATGTCGGTCAGCAGCGCGACCGTCTTCACCCCGGCATCGGTGCCCAGCGCAACCATCGTCTCGGCCAGCTCGCGGGCGTTCGCGACGTCCTTCATGAACGCGCCCGAGCCGACCTTCACGTCGAGCACCAGCGCACCGGTGCCCTCGGCAATCTTCTTGCTCATGATCGAGCTGGCGATCAACGGGATCGCCTCGACCGTACCGGTCACGTCGCGGAGCGCGTACAGCTTCTTGTCCGCCGGGGCCAGCCCGTCGCCGGCCGCGCAGATCACCGCGCCGACGTCCTCGAGCTGGCTCATCATTTCCTCGTTCGACAGCGCCGCACGCCAACCCGGGATCGACTCCAGCTTGTCCAGAGTGCCGCCGGTGTGACCGAGGCCGCGCCCGGAGAGCTGCGGTACGGCGACTCCGCACGCTGCGACCAGGGGCGCGAGTGGCAGCGTGATCTTGTCGCCGACGCCGCCGGTGGAGTGCTTGTCCGCGGTCGGCCGGGACAGCTTGGCGAAGTCCATCCGCTCGCCGGAGGCGATCATCGCGTTGGTCCAGCGGGCGATCTCGCGCCGGTTCATGCCGTTCAGAAGAATGGCCATCGCCAGCGACGACATCTGCTCGTCGGCGACGTCACCCTTGGTGTAGGCGTCGATCACCCAGTCGATCTGCCCGTCGCTGAGCTCACCTTTGTCCCGCTTGGTCCGGATCACGTCGACGGCGTCGAAGCCTGCCACTTACTCCCCCATTCGTTCCGGCCCGAACGCGTCGGGCAGTAGTTCGCTCATCGGCCGGCTTCCGCCGTCGGTCTCGATCCGCAGCGTCGGGCCGCCGTGCTCGTACAGCAACTGGCGGCAACGCCCGCACGGCGTCAGCAGTTCGCCGTTGTGGTCCACACAGGTGAACGCCACCAGCCGCCCACCACCGGTCCGGTGCAACTCGGACACCAGCCCACACTCGGCACACAACGTCAGCCCGTACGACGCGTTCTCAACGTTGCACCCAGCAACAATCCGCCCGTCGTCGACCACCGCCGCGGCCCCCACCGGGAACCCGGAGTACGGCGCGTACGCCCGCCCCATCGCCTCGACAGCAACAGCTCGCAGGGCCGGCCAGTCGATCTCTGGACCGGCGCTCTCGGCCGCGGCTGAGTTATTCGGTGACGTAGGGCTCACCGTCCGCCTTGGGGGCTCTCACCCTGCCGACCAGGCCCGCGACGGCGATCACGGTGGCCAGGTAAGGGGCCATCAGCAACAGTTGACCGGGGATCGGGGTCTGGATGATCTGCAACTGCGACTGCAACTGGGTCGCGAAGCCGAAGAACAACGCCGCCACCATCGCGCCGATCGGGTGCCAGCGGCCCATGATCAGCGCGGCCAGGGCGATGAACCCGTTGCCCGCGGTCATCTCCTTGGCGAAGGACCCGGCGTACCCGACGGTGAAGAAAGAACCACCGAGACCGGCGAGCACACCGGCCCACAGCACCGCGGAGTACCGGACGCGCTTCACTCTGATGCCGACGGTGTCCGCCGCCTTCGGGTGCTCACCGACGGCCCGGACCCGAAGACCCCAGCGCGTCTGGAAGAGCACGAAGGTGACCACCGCGACCGCGAGGTAGGTGAGGTAGACAAGCACCGTCTGGTTGAACAGGATCGGCCCGAAGAACGGGATGTCGCCGAGCAGCGGGATCTTCACCGCCGACAGCACGGTCGGCGTGTTCAGCTTCGCCGCGTCCTCCTGCAGGAACTGGTCGAAGAGATACCCGGTGATGCCGGAGGCGAACACCACCAGCACGACGCCGAGGACGACCTGGTTGACCAGGTACTTGATCGAGAACACCGCCAGCAGCGCGGCCAGCAGCACACCGGTCACCGCCGCCGCGATCAGCGCCGCGGCCGCGTTGTGTGTAGTACTGGAGACGACCGCGGCAGTGAAGGCCCCGACCAGGAACTGGCCCTCGATCGCGATGTTGATGACACCGGCGCGCTCACACATCACGCCCGCCAGCGCACCCAGGATCAGCGGCGTGGCGAAGTTCAGCGTGCCCTGGAACTGGTTCGCCAGCGGGAACGTCTTGCCCGCCGCGGCCCAGCACAGGAACGCCCCGATGAAGCAGATGCCCAGTACGGCGGCCAGCCAGGCGGCGTACTTCTGCGGGATCCTGCGCAGCACATACGCCACCGCGGCGGCCAGCCCGAGGATGCCGAGGAAGATGCCCACCGGCTGTGCGGGGAGGTGCAGCAGGTTGTTCTCCAGGTCGCCCGAGGTGAGCTGGAAGGTCGCCTTGCCGCCCTTGGTGCCGATCGCCAGACCGAGCCCGATCAGGGCGAAGACCACCATCAGGCCGCCGACCCGCAACCGGCGGGTCCGCTCGGCCGGCGCCTCGATGGCCGCCGGGGCCGGGACCTTGACGGTGTCGGCCGTCGTCGTCGACTCGCTCATCCGTTCCAGCCTTTCGCGAGGACCGTGCCGGCGCCGCGTTCCTTGGGCAGGAACCGGAAGACCGAGCGAACCAGGGCCGGCGCGGCCACGAACAGCACGATCACGGCCTGCAGGACAGTGGTCAGTGTCAGCGGGGTCTGGGTCTCCAGCTGCATCTGCAGGCCACCGGCGTTCAGCGCGCCGAAGAGCAGACCCGCCAGCACCGTACCGAGCGGCGTACCGCGACCGAGCAGCGCCACCGTGATGGCGTCGAACCCGACCGAGGCGGCCACACCGTCGGTGAGCGGCAGGTCGGTGCCGAGCACCTGCTGGGTTCCGGCCAGGCCCGCCAGGGCTCCGGCGACCAGCATGGCGATGAAGTAGGCCTTGCCGACGCTCATCCCCGCAGTACGGGAGGCGTCCGCGTTCGCGCCGACCGCGCGCAGTTCGAAGCCGATCGTCGAACGGTTCAGCAGCCACCAGACGAAGGCGGCGGCCAGCAGGGCGAGCAGGAAGCCGACGTGCAACCGGGTGCTGCCGAACTGCGGGTACTGCGCGTTCGCGTCCACGATCGGGCTGATCGGGTCCGTCCGGCCCGGACGCCGGAAGGTCGTTGTCGTGAGCAACCACTGGAGCAGGTAGATCGCGACGTAGTTGAGCATGATCGTGACGATCACCTCGTGGGCACCGGTGCGGGCCTTCAGCAGGCCGACCACGCCGCCCCAGATCGCCCCGCCGATCAAGCCGGCGATCACCGCGATGATCAGGTGCAGGCCCGGCGGCAGGTGCCAGGCGAACCCGACCCAGGCGGCCAGGATGGCGCCGATGATCAACTGGCCCTGGGCGCCGATGTTGAACAGCCCGGTGCGGAACGCGAGGGACACCGCGAGGCCACCGCAGATCAGCGGCGTCGCCTGGGTGAGCGACTCGGTGATCGGGGTGACTCCGCCGATCGCGCCGAGCGCGAGCGCCTTGTACGCCTCGCCGACCGCGCTGAAGGCGGCCGAGAAGGTGTCCATCGGCGCGGCGCCGAAGTACGCGACCGCGGCCTTCACCTGTTCGTCGCCGATGATGATCAGGATCGCGCCGACGACCAGCGCCAGCACGATCGCGCTCAGCGAGACCAGGCCCTGGATCGCCCAGCCGGGCAATCCGGACCGTTGCGGCTCCTTGGCCGGTACCGGCGCGGCCTTCTCCGGCTCGGTGGTTGTGTCAGTGCTCATCTAGATGGTTCCCAACGTGGTGGGGTTCTCGATCGCGGCTTCGTGGGCCTCGGTCCGGGAGGCTCCGGCCATCATCAGGCCGAGCTCGTCGCGGGGCGTGTCGGACGGTACGACGCCGACCACCTTGCCGCGGTACATCACCGCGACCCGGTCGGACAGCGCGGCGATCTCGTCCAGTTCGGTGGACACGATCAGGACCGCGGTGCCGTTGTCGCGCTCCTGCACGATCCGCTCGTGCAGGAACTCGATGGAGCCGACGTCCACACCGCGGGTCGGCTGCGAGGCGACCAGCAGCTTCAGCGGCCGGGACAGCTCGCGGGCCAGCACCACCTTCTGCTGGTTGCCGCCGGACAGCGACGAGACCGGCAGATCGATGCTCTGGGTGCGGATGTCGAACTCCTCGACCCGCTGCTCGCCGTTCTTGGCGATCTCGTCGGTGTGCAGCATCAGGCCGTCGCCGAACGGCGCCCGGCGGAACAGGTCGAGTACCAGGTTCTCGGCGACCGTGAACGGTCCGACGAACCCGTCCCGGCCGCGGTCCTCGGGCACGTACCCGATGCCGGCGTCGAGCCGGTGCCTGGTGGACACCCCGGTCAGGTCCTTGCCGTCCAGCGAAACGCTGCCGGCCGCGATCGGGGTGAGGCCGAGCAGCGCCTCGGCGAGCTCGGTCTGGCCGTTGCCCTGGACCCCGGCCACGGCGAGGATCTCGCCCGCCCGGACCTCCAGGTCGACACCGTCGACGGCGGTGAACCCGCGCTCGTCGATCACCGTCAGGCCCTTGATCTGCAGCACCGGCTCGCCCGGCTGGGCCGGTTGCTTGTCCACCACCAGGTCGACCGCGCGGCCGACCATCATCTGCGCCAGGCCTTCCTCGGTCTCGCTCGGGTCGGCCTGGCCGACCACCTTGCCGCGGCGGATCACGGTGATCTTGTCCGCGATCGCCTTGACCTCTTTGAGCTTGTGGGTGATGAAGACGATCGAGGTGCCGTTCTCCTTCAGCCGCCGCATCACCGTGATCAGCTCGTCGATCTCGGCCGGGGTGAGCACCGCGGTCGGCTCGTCCAGGATCAGCACCTTGGCGTCGTTGGTCAGCGCCTTGATGATCTCCACCCGCTGCTGGACGCCGACCGGGATGTCCTCGACCAGCGCCTCGGGGTTCACCTCGAACCCGTACCGCTCGGACAGCTCGGTGACCAGCGCGTGCGCCTTCTTGCGGTCCAGGATGCCGCCGGGGAAGGTGTTCTCCCGGCCGAGCATGATGTTCTCCGCGACGGTGAACACCGGCACCAGCATGAAGTGCTGGTGCACCATCCCGATGCCGTGCTCGATCGCGTCGCTCGGCGAGCCGATCACGACCTTCTCGCCGTCGATCACGATCTCACCGGAGTCGGGCTGCAGCAGCCCGTAGAGCATGTTCATCAGGGTGCTCTTGCCGGCCCCGTTCTCGCCGAGCAGGCAGTGGATCTCACCGGGCTCGATGACGAGATCGATGTGGTCGTTGGCGACCAGCGAGCCGAAGCTCTTGGTCAGCCCCGAGAGCTCGAGATGCATGCCGCGGCCTTCCTCTCAGACGGCGAGCCAGGAAGCCGCCCCGGTCGGGGCTACTTCCTGGCTCGCACCGTACTACGTGCTGACGCTGTCGATCAGGACGCGGCCGGCTGCGCCTTGGACGCGATGGTGATCTTGCCGGAGATGATGTCGGCCTTGATCTGGTCCAGCTCGGTCTTCACCTCGGCCGGAACCTTGCCGTCGAACTCGTGGAAGGGAGCCAGCGAGGTGCCGCCGTTCTCCAGCGTGCCGACGAACTGCTTGCTGTCGTACTTGTTGTCGACCACGGAGGTGACGGCGTCCTGGACGGCGACGTCCATGCCCTTGTTCACCGAGCTGATCAACACCGAGCAGTACTCCGCGGCGCTCACGCAGCCGTCGGTGTCGACCCAGATCGCGTTGACCTTGCCGTTGCTGGCCTTGGCCGCCTGCAGGCCGCCCAGACCCGACGGGCCGGCCACCGGGAAGATGATGTCCGCGCCCTGGGTGATCAGGTTCTGGCCGGTGTTCTGGCCCTTCGCCTTGTCCTCGAAGTCACCGGTGAACAGACCGGTCTGCTTCGCGTCGTCCCAGCCCAGCACCTGGACGTTCTTGCTCTTCTGCTTGTTGTAGTACCGCACGCCCTCGGCGAAGCCGTCCATGTAGATCGTCACCGGCGGGATCTTGATGCCGCCGAAGGTGCCGACCTTGCCGGTCTTGGTCATCGCCGCGGCCAGGTAACCGCCCTGGAAGGCGGCCTGCGCGGTGTTGAACAGCAGCGGCTTGACGTTCGCGATCGGCTTGGCCGGGGCCGAGTCGACGATGGCGAACTTGATGTCCGGGTTCGCGTTCGCGGCCTTGTCGGTGGCGTCCTCGAGCTTGAAGCCGACGGCAACGATCACCTTGCACTTGGCGTTGACCATCGCGGTCATGTTGGTCGGGTAGTCGTTGTCCGACTTCGACTCCGCCTTGACCTCGGTCAGGCCCTTGGCCTTGATGGCAGCCTGGAAACCCTCGTACGAGGTCTGGTTGAACGACTTGTCGTCGAAGCCACCCGAGTCCGAGACCATGCAGGCCTTGAAGTCCTTGTTGGCGCTGCCGCCGGACGCGTTGTCAGTCGGCTTGCTGCCACAAGCGGCGACGGCGAGCGTCAATGCGCTCACGATCGCCAGTCCCCGCACGTACTTCTTCACCGGAGGTCTCCTTCGTCGACCAGAAATATCTGCCCCGGCACGCCTTCCCCAGCGTGCCGCATCCGCAGACTATAGGGGCCAGCGGAGCCTTCTTTGAACGGCGCGAGGGCCTCGATACCGGAAAGTGACCGGCGCGCGAAGCATTGTGACGTAACTCCTGCGGTATGGCTACCGTCTGCTCGATCCAGGTCACGCACCGATGAATTCCCGCCTCCGGGCCCGCGGTTTGCTCACTGTCAGTTCCGGTCACGATCCGTGACAACGGCCGGGTCCGGCCCGGTCGGGTGCCGATCGGATGACAGAATCGCCGGATGACGACTGCGGGACAGCTGCTGGTGGCGGACTCGAAAGCGCGGGTGGACGAGGTTCGCGACGAGGCACTCGCCCTCCGCCGCGACCTGCACGCGCACCCCGAGCTCGGCTGGAACGAGGTCCGCACGACCGAAGTACTGCGTCAGCGGCTGACCGAGGCGGGTCTGTCCCCGCAGGTACTGCCGACCGGGACGGGGCTGATCTGCGACATCGGCTCCGGCGACTCCTGTATCGCGCTCCGGGCCGATATCGACGCACTGCCCGTGCCGGACGCCGTGGTGGCCCCGCACCGGTCGACCGTCGACGGTGTCGCGCACGCGTGCGGGCACGACGTACACACCGCTGCCCTGGTCGGAGCCGGTCTGGTTCTCGCGGGGATGGCTCGGGACGGTCTGCTCGATCGGCGGGTGCGGCTGATCTTTCAGCCGGCCGAGGAGGTGATGCCGGGCGGCGCGCTCGGGGTGATCGCGGCGGGCGGACTGGACGGCGTACGGCGTATTTACGGGTTGCACTGTGACCCGCGGCTGGACGTCGGGCAGGTCGGGTTGCGGGTTGGTGCGCTCACTGCTGCGGCTGACCGGATTCTGGTTCGGCTCACTGGGCCTGGTGGGCATACCTCGCGGCCGCATCTGACGGCCGATCTCGTCTACGCCCTGGCCACGCTGGTGACCGAACTCCCGGCCGCGTTGTCGCGGCGGGTCGATCCGCGGGCCGGGATGTCGCTGGTCTGGGGTCGAATCACGTCTGGCTCCGCGGCGAATGCGATCCCCGCGCGCGGTGAGGCGGAGGGCACCTTGCGCTGCCTCGATGTGAACGCGTGGCGGCTCGCCGAGGAGCTGATCCCGACGCTGGCGGCGCAACTGGCCGCGCCATTCGGCGTGGAGGTGGACACCGAGGTCACCCACGGAGTGCCGCCGGTGATGAACGACCCGGCTGCCATCGAGGTGTTCCGTACTGCGGTAGGCCACACGCTCGGCCCCGCCGCCGTCGCCCCGACCGACCAGAGCCTCGGCGGCGAAGACTTCGCCTGGTACCTGGAACACGTTCCCGGCGCCATGGCCCGCCTCGGCGTCCGCCCACCCGGCTCGGACACAGCAGCCGACCTCCACACCCCCGGCTTCAACCCATCAGAGGACGCCATCACCCTGGGCACCTCAGTCCTGGTCGCCGCCGCCCTCCTGGACTGAAACTCGTTCAGAAGGTGTCGGCGGCTCACGTAGTACGGGTCAGAAGGTGTCGGCCGGGACGTAGACGCCCCAGACATCGCGGAGGGCGTTGCTGACCTCGCCGACGGTGGCGCGGGCCTTGAGGGCTTCCTTCATCGGGTAGAGGCAGTTGTCGGTGCCGCGCGCGGCCGCCTGTAGATCCGCGAGGGCCTTGTCGACAGCAGCCTGATCGCGCTCGGCACGAAGCTTGGCGAGTCGCGCCACCTGCTGCGCCTCGATCGCCGGGTCGACCCGCAGCGGCTCGTACGGTTCCTCCTCGGCGACCTTGTACTTGTTCAACCCGACGACGACCCGCTCCGCCGAGTCGATCTGCTGCGCGATCCGGTACGCCGACCGCTCGATCTCCTGCTTCTGGAACCCCTTCTCGATCGCCGCGACGGCCCCGCCGTATTCCTCCACCTGGTCCATCAGCTCCCGCGCGGCCGCCTCGACCTCGTCGGTGAGCGACTCCACGACGTACGAGCCGGCGAACGGATCGACGGTCGCGGTGATGTCGGTCTCGTACGCGAGCACCTGCTGGGTCCGCAGCGCGAGCCGGGCCGCCTTCTCGGTCGGCAGCGCGATCGCCTCGTCGTAGGAGTTGGTGTGCAGCGACTGGGTGCCGCCGAGCACCGCGGCGAGACCCTGGATCGCGACGCGGACCAGGTTCACCTCGGGCTGCTGCGCGGTCAGCTGAACGCCGGCCGTCTGGGTGTGGAAGCGGAGCATCAGCGACTTCGGGTTCTTCGCGCCGAACTCGTCGCGCATCACCTGCGCCCAGATCCGCCGGGCCGCGCGGAACTTCGCGACCTCCTCCAGCAGCGTCGTCCGGGAGACGAAGAAGAAGCTCAGCCGTGGTGCGAAGTCGTCGACGTCGAGACCGGCCGCGATCGCGGCGCGAACGTATTCGATGCCGTCGGCAAGGGTGAACGCGATCTCCTGCGCGGGCGTCGCGCCGGCCTCGGCCATGTGGTAGCCGGAGATCGAGATCGTGTTCCAGCGCGGCAACTCGGTCCGGCAGTACGCGAAGATGTCGCTGATCAGCCGGAGCGACTCCTTCGGCGGATAGATGTAGGTGCCGCGGGCGATGTACTCCTTGAGTACGTCGTTCTGGATCGTGCCGGTCAGCTTGTCGCCGCTGACGCCCTGCTCCTCGGCCACGAGTTGGTAGAGCAGCAACAGCACCGAGCCCGGCGCGTTGATCGTCATCGAGGTGGAGACCTGGTCCAGCGGGATCCGGTCGAACAGGATCCGCATGTCGTCGATCGAGTCGATCGCGACCCCGACCTTGCCGACCTCACCGTGCGCGATCTCGGCGTCGGAGTCGTACCCCATCTGGGTCGGCAGGTCGAACGCGACGGACAGTCCCATCGTCCCCGCGTCGATCAACTGGTGGTACCGCTGGTTCGACTCGGCGGCCGTCCCGAACCCGGCGTACTGCCGCATCGTCCAGGGCCGCTCGGTGTACATGGTCGGGTAGACCCCGCGCGTGAACGGGTACTGCCCCGGCGTACCCAACTTCTCCGCCGGGTCGAATCCCGCAAGCTTGTCGGGACCGTAAACAGGCTCGAAGTCCCACCCCGACTCGGTCTGGTGGCTCATCCACCCACCGTAGGCCCGACCACCCACCCACTGGTATCCATCCCCCAGGTGACATCCAGCACCCTCTGTGACCCGAGTCTCTCCCTGCGCTCCATCAGCCGGCGTACCGACGGACCGGAGGTGTGCCGTCGGCGGGGTTTCAGTTGCGCTTGGGACGGCGGCGCCTCCAGCTGAGCTGGCTGATACCTCCTGTCCGTCGGTACATCCGCCGACTGGGTGTTGCCAGGGGATCTGCGGGGTGTTGCTGGAGTGTCGCTGAGGGTTCATGTGGGGGCGGGAACCTTCGGGGGTGCGCATAGTGATGGTTGCCGAGTGCTTCCTGCCGCAGATCAATGGCGTGGCGAACACAGCTCGCCACGTCGCCGACCGGCTGCTTGCCCGTGGGCATCAGTTGCTGATCATTACCGCCGGTCCTGGTCCTGAGACCTACAACGGCGTCCGGGTACTGCGGGCCCGTAGCTTCGGGATTCCTGGATACAAGGAGATTCCGGTCGGGCTGCCCGATCCCGCGATCGAGCGGGCGATGGCCGAGTTCAGGCCCGACCTGGTTCATCTGGCGGCTCCGTTCGCGCTTGGGGCGTACGGGCTGCGGAGTGCGCGGCGGCTCGGGTTGCCGACGGTCGCGGTGTTCCAGACCGACCTGGCCGGCTTCGCCCGGCAGTACCCGTGGTTCGCCAAGGCCGATCGTGGCTGCTGGGCCTGGATCCGCAGGATCCACTCGCGCTGCGATCGCACCCTCGCACCGTCGTCGTCCGCGGTCGCCCAGCTCGTCCAGGAAGGCGTACCGCGCGTCCATCACTGGGGTCGCGGTGTCAATCTCGACCTGTTCGATCCGGCCCACCGAAACGATGCCTGGCGCAAGGAGATCGCCCCGGACGGCAAACCGATCGTCGGGTACGTCGGCCGGCTGGCCGCGGAGAAGAAGGTGAAGCGCCTCGCGGAGCTGAGCGAACTCGACTGCCACGTGGTGATCGCCGGCGACGGCCCGGATCGCGCCTCCCTGGAAGCCACGTTGCCCAAAGCAACCTTCCTCGGGATGCGCCGCGGCAGTGACCTCGCCTCGATCTTCGCGAGCCTGGACCTGTTCGTGCACACCGGCGAGCACGAGACCTTCTGCCAGACGATCCAGGAGGCGCAGGCCTCCGGCGTCGCCACCGTCGGTCCGGCCGCGGGCGGCCCCCTGGATCTGATCCGCCCAGGCGAGACCGGTCTGCTCTTCGAACCAGGCAAACCCGGCTCGCTCCGCCACGCAGTCGCACACCTACTGGACAACCCGGACGCCCGTACGACGATGGCAGCGGCCGGCCGTCGCCGGGTCCAGACACGCACTTGGCCCGCCGTCGTCGACGACCTGGTCGACCGGCACTACGCCGAAGTACTGGCCGAGGTCGCGGCCGTCCGGCGGGCCGCATGACGTTGCGGATCGCACAGCTGGCGAACTTCGTCGGCCCGACCTCCGGCGGGATGCGGACCGCGATCGAGCACCTGGGCCGCGGGTACTGCGAGGCCGGTGCCGACCGCATCCTGATCACGCCCGGTGAGCGCGACAGCGAGACGGACACCGAGGTCGGCACGATCGTCCGGATCAAGGCACCGAAAGTCGGCGGCGGCTACCGCTTGATCACCGAGCCGTGGAAGGTGATCGAGGCGCTGGAGCGGTTCGGGCCGACCACCGTCGAGATCTCGGACAAGTCCACTTTGTTGCCGGTGGCAAGGTGGGCCCGCCGTCAGGGCATCGGCTCGGTCCTGTTCAGCCACGAGCGGCTGGACGCGATGCTGTCGCTCAGGACCGCGAGACCGGGATGGAAAGGCGGGGAACGAACCCACTACCGCCAGCTCGGGATCGCGTCCGGCGTGGGTGCGCTCTACAAGCTGCTGAGCCGCACGTACGACGCTGTGGTGGTCACCTCTCGCTATGCGGCGGCCGAGTTCGACGAGGTGACCACACCGCTGATTCGCATCCCGCTCGGCGTGGACCTCGACACGTTCCACCCCTCGCGTGGTGCGCCCAAAGACGACGGGATCCTCAAGCTCGTCCACGCCGGCAGGTTGTCGCGCGAGAAGAGCCCGCACCTGGCCGTCGCCACGGCGGTCGAGTTGCACCGACGCGGCGTACCGCTGCGGATGGACGTCTACGGCTCAGGACCGCACCTCGACGAGTTGCTCGCGATCGCGGGAACCGCCCCGATCTTCTTCCACGGGTACGTCGACGGCCGGGTCACCCTGGCGCGCCACCTCGCCGAGGCCGACGTGGCCTTGTCGGTCTGCCCGGGAGAAACGTTCGGGCTCGCCGTACTGGAGGCGCTGGCCGCCGGTACGCCGGTGGTCACGGCGAGCACCGGTGGAGCAAGGGAGTTGGTCGACTCGACTTGCGGTCGATGGGCCCCCGCCAACGCCGGGGCGCTGGCGGACGCGGTACTGGATCTCGTTCAGCAGCCAGGTCGTCGAGCTGCGGCCCGGAGGCGGGCCGAGCTCTACGACTGGGACAGCTGCGTGCGGCACATGCTCAACCTGCACACGCGATTGAGGATGCGCGCCGCGGCTTAGGTCAGGTGGTCGAAGTCGCCGCGGGCCCAGGCGGCGTGGCGGTCGGCGGAGCGGCGTACGACGGTGCGTGCGTCGGCAGGGATCGACGCGCCGAAGTTGCCGTAGAGGCGGTCGTAGGAGAACACGTCGAGCGCCTTCGCGACCCGGTCGACGACCGCGCCGGACAGCGGGATCCGGTTCGGGTAGCTGCGCATGAAGCTGACCGACGTACGGTCCGGGTTCGCGAAGATGGTGTCCCCGGCAAGGATCACTCCCTTGCCCTCGGCACCTTCTGCCCAGTGCACCACCGCGCTGCCCGGGAAGTGCCCGCCCGGCTGGATCAGCGTGACGCCGGGCAGCAGGTCGAGCGTGCCCGACCAGGTCTTGATCACCGGGTCCTGCCGGGCGACCCACTCGGCATCGGCCTCGGACACATAGACCGGTACGCCGCCGAGCCGGCGACTCCACTCGACCTGTACGCCGTACATGTGCGGGTGGCTCGCGATGATCGCCTTCACCTCACCGAGCGCGCGGACCTGCTCGACCGCGTCGTCGTCCAGGTAGCCGATCGGGTCCCAGAGCAAATTGCCCTCGGCGGTCTGGACGAGCATCGACTGCTGGCCGATCCCGGCGCTCGGGGTCGACGTCACGCCGTACAGGCCGGGCTCGACGGCCTTCACCTCGACCTTGTAGCCGGCCGCGGACAGCTCCTCGAGCGTCGTCCAGTGCTGGCCGTCGGCGGGCACCCACTGTCGTTCGTCGGCGCAGATCGCGCACACCTCGACCTGCTCGGAGTGCTCGACCGCGCAGGTCTCACAGATCCAGAAACTCACTTTCGTCCCCTCTTCTCCCGGCGCTCGCCGGGCCATGTCGTCGCCGGTTCCACCCTAGGTCCGGCAGGGTCCCCCGATCTGGTCCACCGCGGACCGGTCCCGGCGGGCCACTTCATCCTCCGAGTTCAAGCGCGGTTGAGATCAACAGCCGCGTCGTACCGGTCCCATCACTCCTGGTCACCAGCGCGTCGGCAGGTCTCAGAGAGCGATGTCACACGTGAGCGTGCCTGAACCGGCGCAGCGCAGCGATAGCATCAAGAACGGCCTGGTTTCCTGCCGGGCCGAGCCGACCGCGGCCCCTTTGCCACCCCGGCCTCCTCGCCCCGGCGTCGAGGCTGCTCTGGACGCCCCGGAGTCGCCGTGGTCCCCGGCTCTGGTCTGTCGTCCGATCGGAGGATCGGTTTGCCCAGCAAACCGCGCATCATTCCCCCCGGCACGCTGTATCGCGGCCACGAAGGCATGTGGTCGTGGGTGGCGCACCGGATTACCGGGGTCGGGATCTTCTTCTTCCTCCTGGTCCACGTGCTCGACACCGCGCTGGTCCGGGTCTCCCCGGAGGCCTACAACGAGGTGATCGGGACGTACAAGAACCCGGTCGTCGGCCTGATGGAGGTCGGCCTGGTCGGGGCCATCCTGTTCCACGCCTTCAACGGCATCCGGCTGATCCTGGTGGACTTCTGGGCCAAGGGCCCGCGGCACCAGCGCAAGCTGATGATCGGTGTCGGGATCATCTGGGTCGTGTTGTTCGTGCCGTTCGTGATCCGGCACCTGAGCCACGTCTTCGGAGGCTGAGATGTCCGACATCGCCGCACCGCGTTCGTCCACCCGCTCCCGCTCGCTCAAGGGCGGCGGCCGCAACCGCTCCGGCCAGACCAACTTCGAGCTCTACAGCTGGCTGTTCATGCGGCTGTCCGGGCTCGCCCTGGTCGTGCTGGTGCTCGGCCACCTGTTCACCAACCTGATGCTCGGCGGCGGGATCACCGCGCTGGACTTCGGGTTCGTGGCCGGCAAGTGGGCCAACCCGCTCTGGCAGGTCTGGGACCTGCTGATGCTCTGGCTGGCCATGCTGCACGGCAGCAACGGGATGCGCACGATCATCAACGACTACGCCGAGAAGGACCAGACCAGGTTCTGGCTGAAGGCCCTGCTGATCACCGCGGCGATCGTGATCGTCGTCCTCGGCACCCTGGTCATCTTCACCTTCGATCCCTGCCTGGACCCCAGCTCCACGCTGTCGGTCTGCAAGTAAGGAACCTCTGAATATGCAGCGGCATCAGTACGACGTGGTCATCGTCGGCGCGGGTGGAGCGGGTATGCGCGCCGCCTTGGAGTCCAGCAAGCGCACGCGGACCGCGGTACTCACCAAGCTCTACCCGACCAGGTCGCACACCGGCGCGGCCCAGGGCGGCATGTGCGCCGCGCTGGCCAACGTCGAGGAGGACAACTGGGAGTGGCACACCTTCGACACGGTCAAGGGTGGTGACTTCCTGGTCGACCAGGACGCGGCCGAGGTGATGTGCCGCGAGGCGGTCGACGCCGTGCTGGACCTGGAGAAGATGGGCCTGCCGTTCAACCGGACGGCCGAGGGCAAGATCGACCAGCGCTTCTTCGGTGGGCACACCCGCAACCACGGCGAGGCCGTCGTACGCCGGTCCTGCTTCGCCGCGGACCGGACCGGCCACATGATCCTGCAGACGCTGTACCAGCAGTGCATCAAGCAGAACGTGGAGTTCTTCAACGAGTTCTACGTACTCGATCTGCTGATGGTCGGCGGTCGCGCCACCGGTGTCGTCGCCTACGAACTGGCCACCGGCGAATTGCACATCTTCTCGGCCAAGTCGATCGTGTTCGCCTCCGGCGGCTTCGGGAAGGTCTTCCGGACCACCTCGAACGCGCACACGCTGACCGGCGACGGGATGGGCATCGTCTGGCGCAAGGGCCTGCCGCTGGAGGACATGGAGTTCTTCCAGTTCCACCCGACCGGGCTGGCCGGCCTCGGCGTACTGCTGTCGGAGGCCGCCCGCGGTGAGGGCGGAATCCTGCGCAACAAGGACAACGAGCGGTTCATGGAGCGGTACGCGCCGACCGTCAAGGACCTCGCGCCGCGAGACATGGTCGCCCGGGCGATGGCGAACGAGGTCCGCGAGGGCCGTGGCTGTGGTCCCGACGGCGCGTACGTGATGCTCGACCTGACCCACCTGGAGCCCGCGCACATCGACGCGAAGCTGCCGGACATCACCGAGTTCGCGCGAACGTATCTGGGCGTGGAGCCTTACACGGAACAGATTCCGGTGTTCCCGACCGCCCACTACGCGATGGGCGGCATCCCGACCAACATCCAGGGCGAGGCACTGGCCAACAACGAGGACGTCATCCCCGGCCTGTACGCCGCGGGCGAGGTCGCGTGCGTCTCCGTGCACGGAGCGAACCGGCTCGGCACGAACTCGCTGCTCGACATCAACGTGTTCGGGCGGCGCGCGGGGATCGCGGCCGCGGAGTACGCGGCCGGGGTCGACTTCGAAGAGCTGCCGGCCGAGCCCGAAGCGTTCGTGGTCGAGCTGATCGAGGGCATGCGCAACGCCACCGGTGACGAGCGGGTGGCGGCGATCCGGACCGACCTGCAGGCGACGATGGACATCAACGCGCAGGTCTACCGGACCGAGGGCTCGCTGAAGCAGGCGCTCACCGATATCGAGGGCCTGAAGCAACGATTCGCCCGGGTTTCGGTGCAGGACAAGGGCAAGCGGTTCAACACCGACCTGCTGGAGGCCGTCGAGCTGGGCTTCCTGCTCGACCTGGCCGAAGTACTGGTGGTCTCCGCCCTTGCCCGCAAGGAGTCCCGTGGTGGGCACTTCCGCGAGGACTACGACAAGCGGGACGACGTGAACTTCATGCGGCACACGATGGCCTACCGGTCGGTCGATGCCGAGGGCAACATCAATATCCGGCTGGACTACAAGCCGGTTGTCCAGACTCGCTACAAGCCGATGGAGCGGAAGTACTGATGGATGTCAAGGTCAAGATCCTTCGGTACAACCCCGAGGTCGCTCCGGACGCCGAGTGGAAGACGTACTCCGTCACCCTGCTGCCCGGCGACCGGGTGCTGGACGCTCTGCACAAGATCAAGTGGGAGCAGGACGGCACGCTGACGTTCCGGCGGTCCTGCGCGCACGGTGTCTGCGGCTCGGACGCGATGCGGATCAACGGCCGCAACCGGCTGGCCTGCAAGACGCTGATCAAGGACCTGAACCCGGAGAAGGAGATCACCGTCGAGCCCATCAAGGGCCTGCCGGTGCTCAAGGACCTGGTCGTCGACATGGAGCCGTTCTTCGACGCGTACCGCTCGATCATGCCGTTCCTGGTCACCAGCGGCCACGAGCCGACCCGCGAGCGGATCCAGTCGCAGGCCGACCGGGAGCGCTTCGACGACACCACCAAGTGCATCCTCTGCGCCGCCTGCACGACGTCCTGCCCGGTGTTCTGGTCCGACGGCCAGTACTTCGGCCCGCAGGCCATCGTCGGCGCGCACCGGTTCATCTTCGACAGCCGCGACGAGGGCACCGAACAGCGCCTGGAGATCCTGAACGACAAAGAAGGCGTCTGGCGCTGCCGCACCACCTTCAACTGCACCGAGGCCTGCCCCCGAGGCATCGAGGTCACCAAGGCCATCCAGGAAGTTAAACGAGCCCTGATCTTCCGCCGGGTCTGAGCTCAGGTCTACGGCTTCGCTCAGGGGTGCATCTTCGCGCCCTTGAGCACCTTGTCGACGGCGTTCTTCGGGCCGTAGAGGGCTAGTCCTACCAGGTCGAGCTCGGCCTGTGGGACGGCCCGTACGGCGGCCCGGTTGTCCCGGTCGTTGCCGGTGGCAAAGAGATCCTGGGTGAACACGGAGTGCGGGATCTCCCGGCTCAGCGCTCGCCCGTGAGCGGTCGCCATGAACTCCTTGGACCCCTCGAAGACGAGCACAGGTTGCCGGAACATCGGCAGGTACGCCGTACCGTCCGCGTCCTCGTTGGGCTCCCCGATCGTCTCCGGTTTCCTCGCCGCGATCCCACTCACCAGAAACGCCGTCACATTCAACCGCTGCCAGGACGCCAGATCGTCCCTCAGCAACACCACAATCTTCGTATCGAACCGAATCGGCTCTGTCTCGTTCTCCACACCCCCGACTCTCCCGCGACCCCGCGGCGTGGGTCTTGTACGTTCCTGACGTCTTCAGAGGGTTCGCGTGGCGCATACTGACGGCCATGGACTGGACGAAGGAGGCCCGCGGCCGACTGCTGGCCACGGCGTACGTGGTGGGTTTCGTGACTTGGCTGATCGGCGTCCTCTGGATCTTGTACAACCAGTTCACGGACGGTTCGACCGCGCGAATGACGGTCGGCTTCGTCTTGTTCGCGATCGGCCAAGCACTGATCGTGGCCGTCGCTTTCGTCTTCCGGCGACAGTTCCCGGTGAAATCCCCCTTCAAGCTGGCCTGGAATCACCTGGCCCTCGGCCTGGAACTCCCGGCGGCGGTACGCCTGCTGCTCGCCCGCTAGGTCTGCCTCAGCAGTAGGGCGGGTTGGTGGTGACGGCCGTGGCTACGCGGAGGAAGAGGTTGAAGAGGCGGTAGAGGTCAGGCATCGAGCCAGTCACCTCGACGGTCCGGTCGTCTCGCTTACCGACACCGGGAATCGCCGGCAGGTGGGACGCAACCGATGCGGACTGCCAGCGCACCGCGAGCTGGTGCGATTCGCCGACGCTGCTGCCCCGGTGTGGCTCGGCAGAGATGCCGGCTGATCGCAGTCTGGCGAGAGCTTGCTGGGTGGCGGACTCGATCGCGGCGCGGGCCTCGGCGACCGGGACCAACTGGGCAGCGAAGCGGTCCTTGGCGTATTTGACCGGGACTGTGGCGACCGACGGGTCCCAAGCGGTCAGCTCGGCACAGGCAGCGTCGTCGCCAGTCAGGAGTACCACCGGTACGCCGTACGCGGCCGCCGTCGCGTGGAGCAACGCGATCTCGCCGACCGGGCGGTCGTCGAGCCAGATGTCCTCGATCTCGTGCCCCATGAAGCTGTGGCTCAGGACGCCGAGCATGCCGGCCCGCGCGTGGAATCCGATGCAGAGCGCAGCGTCGTACTCCGCGGTCAGGCCCTCCATCATTCCCATCGGCTTCGGCCGGCCTTTGATCAGTACGGCGCGTTGGTCGAGCAGGTCGGGCAGCAGGTTCCGCATCGGGCCGTGGGCGTCGTTGACGAGCACCTCTGACGCCCCGGCCGCGAAGGCACCGCGGACGGCCGCGTTCACGTCCTCGGTCATCATCACCCGGCCGCGTTCGTAGTCCCGCCCGGGTGGCTGGACGTCCTCCGCGTCGACCAGCCCGGTGATGCCTTCCATGTCCGCGCTGATGTAGACCTTCACCGGAGCAGCGTATGTTCTGAAGGGTGAGCGGAAGTGCACAGGTACATGCCTGGCGGCCGGAACTGGACGGCGTCGTCGAAGTACTGCACGCCTACTTCCCCTCGCACGCGTACCCGAGCCACACGCACGACGCCTGGACCGTACTGATCGTCGACGAAGGCGTCGTACGGTACGACCTGGACCACCGCGAGCACGGCCTGGCCCAGGCCCAGGTTTCGCTGCTACCGCCGAACGTGCCCCACGACGGCCGCTCAGTACGCCCCGAAGGCTTCCGCAAGCGGGTGCTCTACCTGGAGCCCTCACGACTCGGCACCGACCTCATCGGCGCGGCCGTCGACCGACCGGAGTACGTGGATCCCGTACTACGTCAGCGCATCCACCAACTGCACGAAGTACTGACCAACGGCCAGGAAGCGCTCGAATCCGAAAGCCGCCTGGCCCTGATCGAGGAGCGCCTCCAGCAACACCTCCGCCGCCAGGTGACCGCCCCGCCGGACCGCCGCGACCCAGGAGTCGCCAGCCGCCTACGAGAACTCCTGGACGGCCACCTCCCCACCGGCATCACCCTCGACGAGGCAGCGCTCTTGGTGCACGCGCACCCGACCCACCTGGTTCGCGCTTTCACCCGCGAGTACGGCATGCCCCCACACCGCTACCTCACCGGCCGACGCGTCGACCTGGCCCGCCGCTACCTGCTGGAAGGCCGGCCGCCCTCCGAAGTCGCAACCCTGGCAGGCTTCTACGACCAGTCCCACCTGACCCGCCACTTCCGCAAGATGCTCGGCGTCTCACCAGGCCAGTTCGTCAGACCTTGACGCGCGTACTACGGGTCGCCTTGTACGCCCGGTAACCCCACGTCCCCAGCACAGCAGCGATCACCAGATTCACGATGATCAACACGGTGTGCGCCACGTAGTACCCGGTAGGCCGCCCTTCGGTGCCCGCCAGATTCTTGATGAACGTCACGTACGTGACCACATTCCAAACCGCGATCCCGATCAACACCAGGGCATGCTTCCGCTCAAGTTTCACCCCGCCAGGCTACGCAGTACCACGCAACGGGGCGGCCGCACCTCACTCGGCCGCCCCGACGAGGGCCGAACCCTCCACGTGCCCACGAGACTCCTGCCTCCGCCCCACCCCAGCAACCCTTCCCCACCTACTCGCGGGTCACCACAAGGGTTTCCCCGCATTCCCCCCACGCCGCCGCCTCAAAGCCACAGGTTCAGGTAACCCATCGAGCCACTCCTCGGCCGGCTGATCCGAGGGGCTCAGTACTGGACGAGGGGTGGTGGCCGGAGGAATGTGGGCTGGAGACCAAAGGAGGTTGTCATGAGGAGGTTCGTGACTGGGGGAATCGTTGTCGCAGGATTGCTGGGGGTGATGCCTGGGACGGCGTCGGCCGGGGTCGCCGGAGGGCATTGCCCGCCACCGGTGAGCGGGTACATCCGCTGGGATGTGACGACAGAGCCCTATCAGGCCGACAACAACGTCGATGAGCAGGGCAACAACAACGGCGTCGCCTGCGCCCTGCCGACGAAGAAGACGTTCGAACTGGACGGCGTCGTCTACACCATCTACAACTTCATCGACGACGCAGGCGCAGTCCCCCACTGACCAAACAGGAGCCCACGGAAGGTCTGGCTGCTCGCGTCTCCGCAGCACACGGGGAGACCTTCCGGCTTTGCCGGGCTGAGTTCGGTCACGTACTTCGGACCTGCTGGCCCGCGGCGCCGCCGGGCGAACGCCGGTGTCGCGATCACCGATGCGGGAATGAGCCGCGAGCGCCTGTCAGATGCTGACCAGCCGGGCGCCTGCATCGGATTCGATGACTGTGCCGGTGAGGTTCGGGTTGGTTGCGGCCAGGACGACCGCTTCGGCGATGTGGGATGCCTTCGCAACCTGCCGGGCAGGCAGGTTGCTGGCGGCGTGGTCGAAGTAGGCGACCCGATCCGCTTCGGGCATGCCTTCCCACCAAGGGGTATCGACAAGGCCCGGTGACACCGCGTTGACTCGCCGTGGCGCAAGCTCCACCGCCAGGGGTTTCACGAGGGCTTCGACCGCTGCGTTGAGGGCGCCGATCCCCGCAGTACCGGCCATCCCTGCTCGGGCCGTGATGGCGCCGACGAGGGTGATCGATGCCTGGGGCGCCAAGAAGGGCAGGACGGCCTGCAGGGTCGTCACGTGTGCCCAGAACTTAGCCTCGAAGGCTCGCCGCAGCATCGTCAGGTCCAGGTCGGCGAATGCGCCTACCCCTTCCGAGCCACTGACTGTCACCACGAGAACGTCGACGCGACCGAGCGTCGAAGCCAGTGCGGTGATCGCAGCTTTGTCGCCGGCATCTGCTTGGTGAGTCATCAGCCCTGGCACCTCGCCGGCCGCCTTGGACAGTCTCTCGGCGCCCCTGCCCACAATGTGCACCGTGTAGTTCCGGACGGCCAACTGCCGCGCCGTCTCCAACCCGATTCCGGAGGACCCGCCGACGACCAGCGCCGTCCTGCCATCAACTGCATGCATCACGATCTTCAATTCAATACGAGACGGTTCGTAATGTTTACCGTATGCTGCTGCCCATGGAAAGGCAAAGGGCTTCTCGAGGCCGGACCCGTAGCGAGGTCAGTCGGCAGGCGGTCCTGGCGGCCGCGATTCAGATCATCGGAATCGATGGGTACGCCGCGTTGTCGATCGAGCGGATCGCCCGCGAATCCGGGGTCGGCAAGCAGACGGTCTACCGCTGGTGGCCGACCAAGGCCGATGTCGTCATGGAGGCGCTGCTGCACAAGGTCGAGGTGCACATCCCGATCCCCGACACGGGTGCCCTGGAGTCGGACCTGCGACAGTTTCTGACGACATCCCTTCAGTTGGGGCGGATGCCGCAAGTGGCGGAACTGCTCCGTGCGCTGGCCGCCGAGGCCCAGCTGAATCCGGCCTTCGCCGAGCGGTTTCGCGCCACCTTCGTCGACCATCGGCGTGCGGCTCTCACGACGATCCTGACCCGCGACGACGGCCGCAGGCCCGCACCCGTTCGGACCAGCACCTTGGTGGACGTCGTCTTCGGCGTCATCTGGTACCGATTGCTGATCCTGCCCACCGAGTTCGACGACGACCTCGTCACCGAGCTGATCACCCTCCTCACTCAAGCAGGCGCCCGATGACCAAACCGCTCGTGGATCGAACGATCCTGATCACCGGCGCCACGGACGGTCTCGGTCGCGGCCTGGCGCACGATCTCGCCCGGCGCGGCGCGCAGCTGATCCTGCACGGCCGCCGACCGGATGCCCTGGCCCAACTCGCCGACGAGCTCCGAAGTTCTGGTGCCACCGTCCACCCCGTGCTGGCGGACTTCGCCGAGCTCGACGACGTACGGGCAGCGGCCGACGACCTCATCGGAAGGCAGCTCGGCATCGAAGTTCTCATCAACAACGCCGGCATCGGCGCCGGTGCGCCCGCGCCCGTCACGCGGGCCACGACCACGGCAGGGCATGAGCTGCGATTCGCGGTGAACTACCTCGCTCCGGCGCTGCTGACTGCCCGGCTGCTCCCTGTACTTCGTACCCGGCCAGGCGCACGCATCATCAACGTGGCGTCGGCCGGCCAACAGGCGCTGGACTTCACCGATCTGATGCTGACCCGCCAGTACTCCGGGATGCGCGCCTATTGCCAGAGCAAGTTGGCGCTGATCATGTTCGGCTTCGATCTCGCCGACCGCTTCCCGGCCGACCAGCTCACCGTCAACAGCCTGCACCCGGGGAGCTACATGCCCACCAAGATGGTGCTGAACTTCGTGGGACACAGCATCGACACCCTCGAAACCGGCATCAACGCCACCAGCAGACTCGCCCATGATCCAGCGCTCGCCACGGTCACCGGCGCCTACTTCGACATCAAGCGCCTGGCCAAAGCCGATCCACAGGCCTACGACCCCACCGCCCGCACCCACCTCCGTCACCTCACCGAACAACTCCTCGGCGAACCCATCTGCGCATAACTCCCAGCTCGACCTGAGCGGCGTCCCTGCAGAATTCTCCAACACAACTCGGTCCCTTACGCCGAAAGTGACAGTGAGAAAGATCCGAGTCTCGAAGAGAGCCCTAACCTACGCGAATCGACTTCGTCCGACCTCGTACGAATGAGGGAAAGTCAGGAGTTGGCCAGCGCAGAATTGCAGTTGACTATTTGGCGCGGTCCGCCGCACTGTCGAGCGTTTGAGTCAATGTCACGGATTGTGCTCGACCCCTGGACGCCGTCGGGATAACCGCCGTACCGTCTGACCGGTTGGGGGGAACACCATGAGGAATTGTCATTCCTGTGGCGCGGCCAACCGGGCAAGCGCCACCTATTGCGGCACGTGCGGAGTAGTACTGCCGACCGCAGAACTAAATCTGGCAACGATGCCACCATCGGATGCCACCCGTTATCTGTGTGCGGCGGTCCAGCTGGACAGCAGACTGGCAAAGCAGGTCGTTCGCGATGTTCTGGACGAGAAATACAAGGCTCCGCCGTCGTCGCCTGACGTCGACCTGGTGCCGGTAGTTTTGCACGCCATCGAGGCTCAGAAACGGCAATTCGTCCGCGATCTCCTGCTGACGCTCCTGCTTTTCGTCGGGGCATGGGCCCTTTACACGGCGCGGCCACTCGTCTTCGTAGTGGCAACCGCGCTCTGCTGGGTGGCCGTCTTCGGCGAGACGCTGGTAGCGACGTACGGCGTGGTCGCGCACGAGTTGCATCCGGCGCGGTTCAAGCCTGACGCGATGTCGCGGCCATACGATGCCGAGCAACGCGCGCGACTCGTCAAGATCGCCGAGGCTCGACAAGGAAACGTCAGCGTCTACAGCGCTTATAGGCCCTTCGTCGGCAGTGGGAAGCTCGTCGACGCCTGGTCCGTCGTTCTCGACACCGACCAGGCAGCAGAGGAGGATCAAGAGGTCGAGAGCTTCACGGCGCTGGAGGTCCACGACTTCGTCCGTGACCAGTTGCGCGACCTGCGGACCGGCACAGTCACGATGACCGACCGCGTCTTCGTCGACGGTCGAGACATCCGCGACGACATCCGGTTCCTGCCGGAGCAGGTTGGGGCGCCGGTGACGGCCGTCGATACCGCGCTGCTGCGCAGCCTGACTATCGAGTCCGAGGACAGGGCGCGTCCGTACCTGTGCATCGAGGTCAGCGGTTGGCAGGGGCAACTGGTTCATTCGACCTTCTTGCGCTTCGTCGTGACGCCTCATGAACTGTTCATCGAGGTCAGCCACTTTGTGCTCACCCCGGTACGAGACGAGTTCCAGGAGGTCGACAGGCTGCTGCCGGAACCGACCGCCGGTCAGGCACTACGGATCGGCGGGCGAGCGCTGCGGCGGACGCCAGGCCACTTGTTCCGGGCACCCATCGCGACGGTCGTCCGCCTGTTCGGCTCGGCGACTCAGGAGCACCAACGGACCAGGCAGAAGCGCGAGATCCTCAACGCGCTCCGGTTCGACCACGGCGCTCCGGCCAGCCCGCGCGAGACCGTCAGCGATCGGTGGTACCAGCGGTACTTCCAGCAGCTCGACCACGACTGGTACACGAAGGTGATCGACAAGCGGCTGTTCCAGTCGCTCACCGAGTTCCTCGAGTCCAAGGGGATCGACATCGGCGAGCTGACCCAACGCCAGACGGTGATCCAGAACTCCGGCGTATGGGTCGCGGGCGGCGGCTCCGTCACCGCGGGCAGCATCGCCGCTGGTACCGGGGCCCGTGCGACTTCCATGATCTCCAAGGTCGCCAACGCGGCCAGGCAAGGCGTCAACGAAGTAGTGGGAAGGAACTGATGAAGAACTACGGGATCAGCGTCACGGGCGGGAAGGTCGAGGCCGGGGCGATGGCGGCCGGCGACAACGCGACCGCAACGAACATCTCGGCGGCGTCGGACTCACTCACCGACGCCCGCGCCGAGATGGCGGACCTCCTCGAGCTGCTGCGCGCCGTCCCGGAGCTGCCTGAGCAGACCGTTGCGATGGCCGAGCTGGCTGATCGTGAACTAGGAAAGGAAGAACCTGACAAGAGCTCGGTACTACGTCTGCTGGAACTGATCGCTTCCGGAGCCACGTCGATCGCCTCGATCGGCGGCGCGGTAACCGCAGTCCAGCACGCGGTCAGCGCGATCCTGTAACTGTCCGGGGGGACTGATGTCTGTCTACTGCACCGCCTGCGGCACCCGCCGCACGGAGTCGGCCAAATACTGCACCCACTGCGAAGCCGGCTTCGAAGAAGCCCACCCCACCCGTGCTACCGAAGCCCCGACCAGCTACGGACAGGGCTGGTACGTCAGCGCCACCGTGGTGCTCGCCGTCGTCGTAACACTCGCAATCATCGGCCTGAACGCCCTGATCGTGCACTCCGTGAACGGCAAGCTTGAAGACTCCGCCGCCCACTCTCGCATCTTCGGGTCCAAGCTCGACTCCAATGGCTACATCGTTCCCGCCGAGAGCAACCCCACTTCCGAGGAAGGCCCGACGTGGACGCCCTCGCCAACGGAGGAGGAGACGACCGAGCCGACCTTTGAGCCCACCTTGGACCCCACGCCGACTCAAGAGCCGACGCTGGGCAACGACCTGGTGTCCATCACCCCTGAAGCCGCACGAGACCCCGCCGCGTCCGCCGTCGTCGAACTGCTCACCACCTACTACAGAGCCATCAACGAACACGACTATCCGACGTACGAGGCCCAGCAAACCCGCGCAGCACAAGCCCTACTGACCCGCAGCGATTTCGCCACGGGCTTCCGCTCCACTGTCAACTCCGAAGTGGTCGTCCAAGCCCTCACGCCGACAGCCGACGGCCGCCTCCTGGCCAGCGTCACATTCACCAGCAGTCAAGACGCAGCAGACGGACCCAAGGGTCAAACCTGCACCCACTGGGCAGTAGGCAAGTTCCTCAAGGGTCGATCCCCGACCTTGCTGATAGACAAGGCTCCTAAGGGCTACAAGGCCACATTCGACCCCTGCTGACCCCAGTAGATCGCCGACCGTGCCGTGAACATGCAAGGCCCGCCCCGGTCATGTGGTCATTTCGGGCGCCGGGCAACTGGCACCCGGAACACGACTCCGCCACATCGCGCTGACGAGCGAGGCGCCCGTGCCATCCAGCCTCAAACGGTCCCCCTGGCCTGAAGCCCCCACCTCCCGTGAATGTTCGATGGTGCGCGAGTCGTCGACCATCAGCCGGTAAGCCGACCTCAGCCACCGCGGGGTTTCAGCGCGCGACGGAGGAGCGCGCGTTTGGGGTGGGTGGGAGCCAGACGCCGTAGGACGCGACGTAGGAGCGACCGTAGGCGGCGGCGTGGGGTAGACGGCCTCAGCGTGGGGCGAGGTCCGGGCCGTTGCGGTCTACGGTGCGGAGGAGTTGGGTGCGGTTGGCTACGCCGAAGCGGCGGTACAGCCGCGTGAGTTGGGATTCGACCGCTTTGACGCTCAGGTAGAGAGCGGCGGCGATCTCGCGGTTGGTGGAGCCGTCTCGGACCATGGCGACGATTTGTTGTTCGTTGTCGGTGAGTTCCGATGGTTGGCGGCTGCGGCTGGGGACGTCGAGGCGGGCGAGTTCGGTTTCGGCGACCTCGCGCCATGCGGGCGCGCCGTACGCCTCGAATTGCTCGATCGCGTCCAGGAAGGCGGTGCGGGCCACCGAGCGGCGGCGGGCCTGGCGGGCGACGCGGCCTCGGGTGAGTTCGCAGCGGGCGATGTCGAGGGGGTAGACGCGGTCGCCGGCTGTGGCGACGGTCTTCTCCAGCAGGTCGAGGGCTGCGGCTGGGTCGCCCTGCTTGGCGATCAGCAAGGCTTCGGAGCGGGCCAGGCCGATCAGGATCACGCCGCGATCGAGGGTCTCCGCGCGCCGGCGGATCTCGGAGATCAGCCGGGCCGCATCGTCGAGGCGTCCGGCAGCGACCAGCGCCTCGGCGTAGTCGGCGTGCCACGGGATCACCGCCGGGTCGTACGGCATCGCTCCTTCGCCGCAGTCGGCGATCGCGTCGAAGGCCTCGACCGCTCGTTGCGGGTCACCAGCCAGTACGGCGACCTGCCCCATCCCCGCGAGCGCCGGGCCGATCCATTCGTCGTTGCCGACCACCCGGACGCCTTCGAGCGATGCCTCGGCCAGCTCGCGCGCCATCGTCGCTGTGCCGCCGGCCCATTCGGCGCGGCCGGCGATGACCAGGCCGACCTCCGGCTCGTCGCCGATGTCCTGCATCAACTGGTAGCACTCGTGGCCCGCGGCCAGCGCCTGCGCGCCGTGCCCGCTGCGTTCGTAGATCGCGGTGGCGGAGATCAGCGCCGAGGCGAGCCAGCGGACAGCACCACCCGCTCGTACCTCGTCCACCAGCGCGGTGATCGCTGTGATCGCCTCTTGGTTGTGACCGCGGAACAGCTCCCGCATGGCCGCCATCTGCCGAGCGCCCAGCACTGTCTTCGTCAACGGCAGGCCGACCGACAGCTCGGCCGCCTGCTCCAGCAGCTCGTCCGAGGTCTGCTCACCTCCGGCAGCGATCTGCACGGAGCTCAAGGCGCTCAGAGCGTCCACGACCGCCTCGGTGTCACCACAAGCGCGAGCAAGCTGCTCAGCTACTTGGGCGTCCTCCCGCGCCTCGTCGAAGCGCCGGTCGAAGTACGCACTCGTACTACGAGCAATCCGCACCCGCGCCTCAAGTCGATCGTTACCGGCCGCAGCCTCGAACGCCTGAGCGAGCAACTCGATCCGCTGCTCCCGCACCGGCCAAGCGGCGTCCACCAGGAGCAACAGCGCGGTCACCTTGGTCTCCGGCCTGCTGGCAGCCTGTACTGCGAGTCGCGCCATCTCCGCCGATTCCACCAGGTGCCCGGCAGCGGCGGCATCGTCTGCAGCCCGCGTGAGTCGCCGGGCCCTCTCGTCCTGGAGGGTCGGCGGCGTACGTTCGGCAGCCAGTCGCCACAGCGTCGCAGCCGCTCCAAGGGCACCACGAGCGCCGGCGACCGCTGCCGCCGCTTCTATGGTGCTCGCGAGGTCCGCGTTGGCCTCCTGCGTCGCCAGAGCCCGGTGGGTCGCGTTCTCCACCGGCTCGTCGACCACAGCGGCCAGTCGCGCGTGGGCCTGGCGTCGCGCGGCGGACGTCGCCTCGGCGTATACGAACTCGCGCAGCAGTGGGTGAGCAAAGCGCAGGCGCTGCTCCGAGACGTCGATCAGCCCGAGGTCCTCCGCTTCGGCGAGCTCGACGTCGACAGAGCGGCACAGTGACTGGCTCAGCTGAGTCGTGGTCGGTCGCGGCGAGGACGCGGCGTGCAGCAGTACTTCGTGGGTCGCGGGGCTGAGGTCGGCGAGCCGGTCACCGAGGAGGGTCTTGAGGCGGCTCGACACCGGCAGCGGGTCGTTCGGCGAGACGCCCTGCGGGTGGCGCAGTACGGCGCGGCCAAGCTCCAGAGCCATGAACGGGTTGCCGGCGCTGGCGGTGAAGATCCGGCGAGCCGTACGGACCGGCAGCGGGCTGGACAGACGCTGGCGAAGGAGGGACAGTACGTCGGCCTCGACCAGCGGCGGGACCTCCAGCTGCAGCACGGGCTCCGGGCACGCCTCGGCCATCGTCGGCAGATCGCCGTCGGCCACCTGCTCCGTAGCGAGCATGTGCACGCCTTCGGTCAGCCGGCGCGCGCAGAAGGTCAGCACCTCGAGGCTGGACGGGTCGACCCACTGGATGTCGTCCACGACGAGCAGGACCGGCCCTGAGGCCGCCAGGCGCCGCAGTACGTGCAGGACGGCCAGCCGGACGGCCAGCTCGTCCCGGACCGTGTCCGGAGCACTGGCCTTGAGCAGTGCCACCTCCAGCGGCTGCCGCAGGTGATCGGGCAGCACCTGCCAGGCGAGCTCGAGCTGGTTGGACAGGAGATCGAGGAGGGTGACATACGGCAGGGCGGCTTCGCTCTGCGACGGGGCGGCGCTGAGGATGCGGCAGCCGGCTCTGGTGCGCTCGGCGACCAGTGCGCGGCCTACTGCGGACTTCCCGATCCCGGTAGGTCCGTAGAGCAGCACGGAGCCACTGGTCTCGAGCTGCTTCTTCGCACGCTCGACCAGTCCGGCGCGCCCGACCAGCTCGTCGTCAGTCATCGATCAACATTCTCCCCGAAGGATTACATTCGCCGACATCACAGTCGAGTGCCAGTGGACACGGCGAGTGTCACATATAGAGACGCACCAGCCATCCTCCCGTTACCTATCTGTTCCTGCGTGCTGAAGCTCACAGGTGCGCGGCGTACCGGCGTGTCGCCCGGCATCGCGCCGAAAACCGCAGCCGCACCGCTGGGAGACCCGCTCACACGACCGCCCGGGCCGGCACCGAGAACGGCAGCGGCCCGGGCGGGTTGCGAAGGGCTCAGATCGACTCGAGGTCGCGTTCGATCGCGGCCAGTTCCTCCTCGGAGCCCTGGACCTTGGGACCGGTGAACCATTTCCGGGCCGAGGCGAGCCACCAGATGCCGGCGAAGCCGAGCACGACCAGGACGGCGATCGGGGTGTAGTTGAAAGTGCTCGCACTGACCGGGCTGACCTGCGGCAGCATGAACAGGATCGTGATGAAGACGACCCAGACGATCGCGATCACGCCGATCGGCTTGCTCCACCGGCCGAGGTGCCACGGCCCCCGCACGAAGCGATCACCCTGGAGCAGCCGCAGCAGGGTCGGGATCACGTAGGCGATGTAGAGCCCGATCACCGCGATCGACGTGACCGCGGCGTACGCCGTCGCGTTCCACAGGTACGGCAGGCCGAGCAGGAACGCGCCGACCGCGGCGAGCCAGATCGCATTGGTTGGCGTCCGGGTCTTCGGGTTGATCTTGTGCCAAAAGGACGACGCCGGCAGCGCGCCGTCGCGGGAGAACGCGTAGATCATCCGCGAGTTCGCCGTCACCGACGACATGCCGCAGAACAACTGCGCGCCGACCACGACCAGCAGCAGGATCTTGCCCAGCGACGAGCCGACCGCGTCGATGAAGATCTGCGCGGGCGGTACGGCGGTGTCGCTGTTGAGCGCGCCGTCGTAGCTCTGGATCGCGAAGGTCAGGCCGATCAGCAGCACCCAGCCGGCCACCAGCGAGACGATGATCGACATCACGATCCCGCGCGGGCCGGAGCGGGCCGCGTCGTGCGTCTCCTCGGTCATGTGCGCGGACGCGTCGTACCCGGTGAAGGTGTACTGCGCGAGCAGCAGCCCGAGCATCGCGACGTAGAAGGTGGAACCCCAGCCGGTGTTGTTCACGAAGTGCCCGAACACGAACCCGGCCGACTGGTGATGGTCGGGCACGAAGGCCAGTACGACGACGATGAACGCCACCCCGACGATGTGCCACCACACGCTGACATCGTTGAGCTTGGCAACGAGTTTCACGCCGACCGAGTTCAGCAGCGCGTGCACCAGCAGGATCAGGCCGAACAGCAGGATCGTGTGTCCCGGCGTCGCGGAGAAGCCGAACTGCAGGTCCAGCAGGGCGTTCAGGAAGAACGCCGCGCCGAAGTCGATCCCGGCGGTCACCGCCACCTGGCCGAGGAAGTTGAACCAGCCGGTGAACCACGACCAGGCCGCACCGTTCGACGGCGCCAGCTTGGCGGACCAGTAGTACAGGCCGCCCGCGGTCGGGAAGCTGGAGCAGACCTCGGCCATCGCGAGGCCAACCAGCAAGGTCATGATGCCGACGACCGGCCAGCCCCAGACGATCATCACCGGACCGCCGGTGTTCAGGCCGAAGCCGTACAGGGTCAGGCAGCCGGACAGGATCGAGATGATGGTGAAGGAGACGGCGAAGTTCGAGAACCCGGACATCGTCCGGGACAACTCCTGCGCATACCCCAGCTGATGCAGGCGTTTCTCGTCCTCACTCAGCGCGGTACTGCCCGTGCTCACTTCGGTCTTGTCGTTGCTCACGAGGGCCTCCTCGGTACTACTACTGGCGGAGTGGCGGCGCAATCGAACCAATGGTCTTCAGGCAGACCTTTAGGCCCCATTGAGACACCTGGCCCAGACCGTGTCAAGCAATCAGGTCAAGAATCCGCGCAGCAGAGCGGCCGTGCCGGAGAGGTGTTCCTGCATGGTTGAGCGCGCGGCCTCCGGGTCGCCGGCGAGGATGGCCTCGACGATGGCCTCGTGCTGGTGGTTGGAGTGCTCCAGGTTGACCGCCAGCAAGGGGATCGCGTCGAGGAGTTCGTTGAGGCGCATCCGTACGTCGGCCGTGGCGGAGGTCAGCGACGGTGAGCCGCTGACCTCCGCGATCGCCAGGTGGAGGCGCGAGTCCATCCGGCGGTAGTCGCCCAGCGATGCCGAGGAGGTTTCGGCGAGGCAGTGGCGAAGGTGGTCGGCCTCGGCTTCGGTGAGTTCACGCGCAGCGGCTGCTTCGGCGGCTCCGGTTTCGAGGGCGGCACGCAGTACGAGGGCGTCCTCCACTCCGGCACCCAGCTCGCGGCTGAGCTGCTTCGCGCTCACCCGGCGGGGTTTGGGAAGGTGCTCGTTGACGAAGGTTCCGCCGTACCGGCCGCGGCGGGATTCGACGTAGCCGGCTTCGGTGAGCGCGCGGATCGCTTCCCGCAGGGTGACCCGGCTGACGTTCAGCCGGGCGGCCAGGTCGCGTTCGGAGGGCAGCCGCTCGCCGGGCGCGACGACGCCCAGCTTGATTGCCTGCAGCAACCGTTCGACCGTCTCCTCGAACGGGTTGCCGGCGCGCACCGGGCGGAACAGTGCTTCGTCCGCCCGGCTACCGGGTTCCGCGACCGTCACAGCTCACCTTCTCCCCGTCGATAACGCCACTGCCCTTTCTTGCTTCAAAAACCCCTTAATTCTAAAGCGGAGTCACATAGGCGCCCGAGATGCCTCCGTCGACCAGGAAGGTGTTGGCGGTGATGAAGGACGAGTCGTCGCTGGCCAGGAACGCGACCGCGGCGGCGATCTCCTCCGGTTCGCCGAAGCGGCCCATCGGGACGTGCACCAGTCTGCGGTTGGCGCGCTCTTCGTCCTTGGCGAACAACTCCTTCAGCAGGGGGGTGTTCACCGGACCCGGGCAGAGCGCGTTGACGCGGATGCCCTGCCGCGCGAACTCGACACCGAGTTCGCGGCTCATCGCGAGGACGCCGCCCTTCGACGCGGAGTACGAGATCTGTGACGTCGCCGCGCCCATCACCGCGACGAACGAAGCCGTGTTGATGATGGAGCCCTTGTTCTGGCGCTGCATGTACGGGATGACGTGCTTGCAGCACAGGTACACCGAGGTGAGGTTGACCTCCTGTACCTTGCGCCAGGCGTCCAGACCGGTGTCCAGGATCGAGGCGTCCTCGGGCGGGGAGATGCCCGCGTTGTTGAAGGCGATGTCGACACTGCCGAACGTGTCGTAAGCCTGCTTGAAGAGGTTCTCCACCTCGGCGTCGCTGGTGACGTCCGTCGGCACGAACAGCCCGCCCACCTCGTCGGCGGCGGCCTTGCCCGCGGCCGGGTCGAGGTCGCCGACGACAACCTTGGCGCCCTCGGCCGCGAGCCGCCGTACGCTGGCCAGGCCGATCCCGCTGGCGCCGCCGGTCACCACCGCCACGCGACCTTCCAGGCGGCTCGCTTTCACGTCACTCATCGGTCAGTCCTCCCGTTTCAGGCTTCAGAGATGAAGATGTTCTTGGTCTCGGTGAACGCGTCGAGCGCGTCCGGTCCGAGCTCACGGCCGAGCCCGGACTGTTTGTAGCCGCCGAACGGCGTCGAGTACCGCACCGAGGAGTGCGAGTTGATCGACAGGTTGCCCGCCTCGACGCCACGGCCGACCCGGAGCGCCCGCCCGACGTCCCGGGTCCAGATCGACCCCGACAGCCCGTACTGCGAATCGTTGGCGATCCGGATCGCGTCGGCCTCGTCCTCGAACGGGATCACTGCCACCACCGGCCCGAAGATCTCTTCCTGGGCCACGCGATCACCCGGTGCCGCCGTCAGAACCGTGGGCGGGAACCAGTACCCGGGACCGCTCGGCGCGCTGCCCCGGAAGGCGACGGCAGCGTCGTCGGGCACGTAGCTCGAGACCCGCTCCAGTTGCTTGGCCGAGATCAGCGGGCCCATCTCGGTCGCCGGATCGCCGGGATCGCCGACCTTGACGCCCTGCACGGCCGGCTCGAACAGCTCCATGAACTTGCCGTACGCCGTGCGCTCGACCAGGATCCTCGAGCGCGCACAGCAGTCCTGGCCGGCGTTGTCGAAGACGCCGTACGGGGCCTGCGCGGCGGCCTTCGCCAAGTCCGAATCGGCGAAGACGATGTTCGCGGACTTGCCGCCGAGTTCCAGGGTCACGCGTTTCACCTGGTCCGCACAGCCGGCCATGATCTGCTTGCCGACCCCGGTCGACCCGGTGAAGACGACCTTCCGTACCGCGGGATGTGTGACGAACCGCTGTCCCACAACAGTTCCCGCGCCCGGCACGATCTCCAGCACACCCGGTGGAATCCCCGCCTCCAAGGCCAGTTCTCCCAGCCGGATGGCGGTCAACGGGGTCAGCTCGGCGGGCTTCAGGACGACGGTGTTGCCGGCCGCCAGCGCCGGGGCGAATCCCCAGCCCGCGATCGGCATCGGGAAGTTCCACGGCACGATGATGCCGACCACGCCGAGAGGTTCCGCGAAGGTGAGATCGATGCCGCCGGCAACGGGAATCTGCTTGCCGAACAGGCGTTCCGGTGCCGCCGAGTAGTAGGAAAGTACGTCGCGGACGTTGCCCGCTTCCCAGCGTGCGTTGGAGATCGTGTGACCGGCGTTCTCGACCTCCAGGGCCGCAAGGATCTCCAGGTCGGCGTCGACCGCGTCGGCGAACCGGCGCAACAGCCTGCCCCGGTCGGCCGGCGACACGGCCCGCCACCCGGCGTACGCCGCGGCGGCTCTCTCGATCGCCGCATCGGCCTGCTCCAGCGAGGCGAGCTCGATCGTCCGGACCACCTTCTCCGTGGCGGGGTTGATCACGTCGTACGTCACCGGGACGCTCTCCTTTTCTTGCCTTCAGCAACCAAAGCGGTGAACAGCCGGAGGTCTTCGGGATTCTCCTCGGGGTGCCATTGCACGCCGAGGGCGAACTCGCGGCCGTCGACCTCGGCGGCTTCGACCGTTCCGTCTCCTGCCCGGGCTGTGACCTTCAGCGCCGGGGCGACAACGCCAAGGGCTTGATGGTGGTAGCAGTGAACGGTGGTCTGCTCGCCGAACAGCCTGCCGGTCAGCGAGTCCGGCTCGACCTTCACCTGGGTCTGACCGAAGACGGCGGGCGACGGACGGTGCTCGTCATGCGCGACCACATCCGGCAGGTGCTGCTGGAGGGTCCCGCCGAGGGTGACGTTGAGCATCTGGAGGCCACGGCAGATCGCGAGCAGCGGCAGGTCGAGGTCGAGTGCCGCCTTGATCAGGACGGCCTCGTGCTCGTCGCGGCCCGGGCGGGTGTCGAGCGTCTCGGGGTGCGGCTGCGCGTCGTACGAGCCCGGATCCACGTCGCAGCCGCCGGCGATGACGAGGCCGTCGAGGAGTTCCAGGACGGTCGGATCGGTGCCGACGGGCGGGAGCAGGAGGGGTACGCCGCCTGCCGCGGTGACGGCGTCGAGGTAGACGCGGGGAAGCAGAGCCGCTTCGCGTTCCCAGACGCCCCAGACGGTCGGCTCGAGGTAGGTGGTGATACCGATCCGCGGCCGAACCGGCTCCTTCCTTCCCTTTCCGTCAGAGTCGTTCGAAGCCACGGGTCAGCTCCCAGTCGGTGACGGCCGCGTCGTACGCGTCGAGTTCGACCCGCGCGGCATTCGTGTAGTGGTCCACCATCTCGTCGCCGAACGCCTCCCGGGCGATCTTCGACCCGGCGAACAAGGCGGCCGCCTCGCGCAACGTGGTCGGCACGTGCGGCTTGTCGGAGTCGTAGGCGTTGCCCTCGAAGCTCGGTTCCAGTTCGAGCTCGTTCTCGATGCCGTGCAGGCCTGCCGCGATGAGGGCCGCCACCGCGAGGTACGGGTTCACGTCGCCACCGGGGAGACGGTTCTCCACGCGGAGGGACTCGCCGTGGCCGACCACCCTGAGGGCGCAGGTGCGGTTGTCAAGTCCCCAGGCGACCGCGGTCGGCGCGAAGCTGCCGGGGACGAACCGCTTGTACGAGTTGATGTTCGGGGCGAGCAGGTAGGTGAGCTCCGGCAGGCAGGCGAGCTGGCCGGCGATGAAGTGCTCCATCAGCTGAGAGAACCCGTGCTCGTGGTCGCCCGCCAGGACGGCCTTCCCGGCGGTGGAGCGGAAGCTCAGGTGGATGTGGCACGAGTTGCCCTCACGTTCGTCGTACTTCGCCATGAACGTGAGGCTCTTGCCGTGCTTGGCCGCGATCTCCTTCGACCCGGTCTTGTAGATCGAGTGGTTGTCGCAGGTGGCCAGCGCCTCGTCGTACCGGAACGCGATCTCCTGCTGGCCGAGATTGCACTCGCCCTTGGCGGACTCGACGTACAGGCCGGCGCCCTCCATCGAGTTGCGGATGTCTCGCAGCAGCGGTTCGATGCGGGAGGTGCCGAGCAGGGAGTAGTCGACGTTGTACTGGTTGGCCGGGTCGAGACCGCGGTACCGCTTGTTCCAGGCGGCTTCGAACGTGTCGTTGAAGACGATGAACTCGAGCTCGGTGCCGACGTACGCCTTCAGATCCAGCTCGGCGAGCCGATCGAGTTGCGCCTTGAGGATCTGGCGCGGGGAGGCGGGCATCGGCGTGCCGTCGAGCCACTGGACGTCGCAGAGCACGAGCGCCGTGCCTTCCAGCCAAGGGAGGAGGCGGAGCGTGGCGAGGTCGGGCGCCATCAGCAGGTCGCCGTACCCGCGCTCCCAAGAGGACATCTCGTAGCCGCCGACCGTGTTCATGTCGACGTCGACCGCGAGCAGGTAGTTGCAGCCCTCGGTGCCGTGCCGGAGTACTTCCTCCAGAAAGTACCGCGCTCCACACCGCTTGCCCTGCAACCGCCCCTGCATATCCGTGATCGCGACCAGCACCGTATCGACGCGCCCCTGCCCCACCAGGTCCCGAAGCGCCTGCAAACTCAACATCCCACGATCAGCAGCCACTATCGCTCCCGGTACATTCTATTGGTCTACGGCCAGTCCATTAACCCCCATCGTAGGCAGCGGGTGCACGGCGCTGTCAATCAGTGAGGGTTTGACGGGCCCGCCTCCGGTCATTTGCCTCGGCTTGTCGGCGCTTGGCTGGAAGCAAATTTGCAGATAGCGATGGAAAGTTTCCATCTAGCGACGGTGGGCCCGCTCGACAGAGCTTCCGAGCGGACTCGAAGCCTCGAGCGTTCGATTGCTGAGTTGGTGCGGCGGAGCGGGTGGGTCGAGCGGCCGACGGAGGCGGCGCGAAGCGGGTCGGCGTACGCGGGGCGGTGGGGCTGCGTGTGACTGGTGGACCGGGGGGCGTCTAGAGTGCGGCCGATGCGTGTCCTCCTGACGGCCTGCGTGACCACTGCACTGGTGGTCTCAGGTCCGCTGGCTGCGGGCGCCGTCGGGCGGGCTCGGGAGAGTCCGGTCGGGGGTGCGCAGCTGACTACGGAGCCGACGGTTGTCGCACAAGGAGCGACGCCGCCGGCGGTGCACGCGTCTGCCTTCTTGATTGCCGACCTGGACACCGGTGCGGTGCTGGCGGCCAAGGCGCCGCATGCGAAGCTGCGGCCGGCGAGCACGCTCAAGACGCTCACCGCGCTGGTCCTGCTCCCCCGGCTCACCAAGACCGATCAGGTGGTCGGCACGGACCAGGACGCGGGGATCGAGGGCAGCAAGGTCGGGGTGTACCCCGGCTGCCGGTACACGGTCGACCTGCTGTTCCAGGGCATGTTCCTGGCCTCCGGGAACGACGCGGTGCACGCCTTGGCGACGCACGACCAGGGCGGAGTCCCGGCGACGATCGACCGGATGAACAAGCTGGCCTCCCAGATCGGCGCGCTCGACACGCATGTGACGGACCCGACCGGCCTGGACGCGGACGGGCAGCTCTCGTCGGCGTACGACCTGGCTCTGTTCGCCCGGGCGGGCCTGGAGCGGGAGGACTTCGCCCGGTACGCGTCGACGAAGTACACGAACTTCCCGCTGGTCAAGAAGCCGGGCACCTACCAGGTCGCGAACCAGAATCATCTGCTGTTCACCTACGACGGTGCGCTCGGGGTGAAGACCGGCTACACGACGCTGGCCCGCAACACGTTCATCGGTGCGGCCCGGCGTGGCGGTCACCGGATCGTGGTGACGATGATGAACTCACCGCACGGCATCACCGAGGAGGCGTCGAACCTGCTCGACTGGGCCTTCAAGAACTACACCGTGCTCACTCCGGTCGGCACCCTGATCAAGCCGGTCACCACGGAGTCGAAGACGGGCGGCGGGCCGAACGTGTCGAAGAAGTCGTCGACCCGTACGCCGCTCCCCAAGCGCAGCCGGACAATCCTGGAGCACGGCCAGGCAGTCCAGTCTCTCGCGTTCCGCGTGCCCGTCTGGTTCTACGCGGCACCCCCGATGCTCCTGCTGCCGCTCTTCCTCCGCCGCCCCCGCGCCCTCAAAGCCCAGGCCCGCCGCCTCAAAGCCCGCCGCCACTAGTACGCCACCGCGCCACCCGTGCTCCGGTACGCCGCCGCTGCGCGACCCGCACGCCGCGGCGCCGCCGGTACGCCCCCAACGCCGCTCCACCGCCCCGTACGCCGACGGTAGGCGCGGCCAACCGCAGTCCGAGTCAGCGGCGCACTGAGCGTGCCGCTCTGGCCAACTGCACTGCCAAGGCCGTCGCAGTGGCTCCCAGCACCGCACCGGCCGCGACTGCGACCGTGTCGGCCTTCTTCTCCGGGATCGGGACCACCTTGAACTTCTTCCCGGGCGGCCCCGGCAGATACCCGTCGTCCTCAGGCTCGAAGCCATCCGTACGCCGCCACTCCGGCACCGACGATTCGCGCTCGAACGGCATCGCCGCCCTCGCCGCTTCCTCGGCCTCGCCCGTGTGCCACCGGTAGTCCAGCGTGGCTTCCTTGGTCCACGCAGCGATCAGCATGATCACCCGTGTCATCAGGTAGATCCACACCAGCAGCGCCAGCGGCAGAGCCAGCGTCCCGTACGCCGCGTTGTTGCCGATCACGTTCTTGACGTACCCGTTGCCCAGCTTCTGCGCCAGGTAGAACAGGATCCCACCGGCGACAGCGGCGATCATCGCGACCTTGCGCGGCAGGATGATCCGCGGCAGCGCGGTCTGCAGATACAGGAAGAGCAGCGCGCCCGCGCCGATCCCGACGACGATGCTGATCACGTCGAGACCCCAGTTCGCGAACCAGGTCCCTTCCAGGCCGGTCCAGTCGATGATCTTCTTCGACAGCCCGGTCAGCACCGACGAGGCACCGGTCGCGACCAGGCCGATCAGGCCGAGCCCGATCAGCGCCCCGAGATCCACGCCCTTGAGCTTGATCGCGTTCCCGGGCTGGTCGTCGAGTTCGTGCATCGAGCGGATCGAGGCCCGGAGCGAGTCGATCCAGCCCAGGCCGGTGAGCAACAGCGAGACACCCGAGATCAGGCCGATCGTGCCCGCGTTGTTGATCAGCGAGTCCAGGTCGATCTGGTCACCGATGCCGGGCAGGTTCGTCTTCAGCGCGTCCTTGAGATTGCTGACCGCGGACTTGTTCAGCAGCCGGCCGGTGACGGCCGCCGCCAGCACGATCAGCGGGAACATCGACAGGAAGGCGAAGAAGCTGGTCGCGCCCGCGAGCCGGTTGCCGCGCCGGTCGCCGTACCGCTTCCAGGCCCGCCACAGCTGCGTGCGGCTGAAGCGTGCCCAGACCGCCTTGGCTCGTTGCTTGATGCCCATGGTTCTCCCGTACCCCGTGACGAGGGATTCAGCCTGCCAGCGGGAACCCGCGTTGTGGCCGCCACACGCCGTCGGCCCCGTGTTCGTACCGGCCGAACTCGGTGACGTCGAAGGCACAGTCGTACGCCGACAGCGCGTCGTACGCGCGATCCAGGGCGTCCTTGTCCAGGTCGTGGGCCACCGTGACGTGCGGGTGGTACGGGAAGCGCAGGTCGACCGCGAGCGGCCCCGAGCGCACCTGCGACTGGAGCAGCTCGCAGGACGAGATCCCCTCGACCAGTGGGACGAACACCACCGGCGAGATCGGCCGGAAGGTCGCCGTACCGCGGAGCCGGATCCGGAAACTCGGGAACCGGGCCGCCACCTCGAGCAGGTGGTCGTCGATCTCGGCCAGGTCGGCGTCGGCCACCTCGGTCGGCGGCAGCAGCGTCACGTGGGTCGGGATCGACGAGGCCATCGGATCGCCGAACTCGGCCCGGTACTTCTGCAGTTCCGTGCCGTAGGGTTCCACGATCGGGATCGCGACCCCGATTGTCGCCATCCGGCGCCTACCGGCCCGGCCGGGAGGCGCCACCGGCGAACGGGACGAAGCCGAGCCGGTCGTAGACCCGCTCCAGGGTCGGCTCCGTCACCGCGCGGGCGCGCTCGGCCCCGGCGGTCAGGATCGCGTCGAGCTGCGCGGGGTCGTCGAGGTAGCCGAGCGTCTTCTCCCGGAACGGGGTGACGAACTCGACCACCACGTCGGCCAGGTCCTTCTTGAAGTCGCCGTAGCCGCGCCCGGCGTACTCGTCCTCGAGCTCGCTGATCTTGCGGCCACTGAGCGCGGAGTAGATGGTCAGCAGGTTCGCCACGCCGGCCTTGTTCTCCGGGTCGAACACGACGTCGCGGCCGGAGTCGGTGACCGCGCTGCGGATCTTCTTCGCGCTGACCTTCGGGTCGTCCAGCAGGTCGATGATGCCGGCCGGCGACGAGGACGACTTGCTCATCTTCGACGTCGGGTCCTGCAGGTCGGCGATCTTCGCCGTCTCCTTGACGATGTACGGCTCGGGGATCCGGAACGTCTTGCCGAAGCGGTGGTTGAACCGCTGGGCCAGGTCCCGGGTCAGCTCCAGGTGCTGGCGCTGGTCCTCACCGACCGGGACGCGGTCGGCCTGGTAGACGAGGATGTCCGCGGCCTGCAGGATCGGGTACGTGAACAGGCCGACCGTGGCCCGGTCGGCGCCGCCCTTGGCGGACTTGTCCTTGAACTGGGTCATCCGGCTGGCCTCACCGAACCCGGTGATGCAGCCCAGCACCCAGCTCAACTGCGAGTGCTCGGGCACCTGGGACTGGACGAACAGGGTGGAGCGCTCGGGATCGATCCCGGCGGCCAGCAGTTGCGCGACGGACCTGCGGGTGCGCTGCCGCAGAACCTTCGGGTCGTACTCGACGGTGATCGCGTGCAGGTCCACCACGCAGTAGAACGCGTCGTGGTCGTCCTGCAGCGCTACCCACTGGCGGACCGCGCCGAGGTAGTTGCCGAAATGGAAGGAATCGGCGGTCGGCTGGATTCCGGACAGAACGCGCGGGCGGCGGGCCGGCGCTTCCGTCGCAGGGGTGTCGTCGGGGACGGCTGCTGACATACCCCCGATTCTGCCAGCGCCCCGGGTCCGCTCCACACCGGGGCGGTTCGCAGCCGGTCATAGGGTGGAAACTATGAGTTCACCCGAGGCGATCGTCCTTCCCGGCGGCCAGTTCGGACCGCACAGTCCGCTGCCCATGTACGCCGCCTGTGCCGCCGAGCAGCGAGGCGCCACGATCCGGCCGATCTCGTGGAGCGACCCCGACCGCCCACTCACGCTGACACCGGACGAACGAGGGCCGTGGGTCCTCGACCAGCTCGCGCGAGCGGTTCCCGACGTACCGGCCGGCGCGTTGCTGATCGCGAAGTCGCTGGGGACGCATGCGGCGAGCGTCGCGGCTGAGCGGAGCCTGCCGGCTGTGTGGTTGACACCGGTGTTGACCAGTTCGTTCGTGGTCGACGCGCTGCGGCGAGCGAGCGCGCCGTTCCTGCTGGTCGGCGGTACTGCGGACCAGTTGTGGGACTCCACGCTCGCCCGGGAACTCACGCCGTACGTGCTGGAGGTCGAGGGGGCCGACCACGGGATGTTCGTCCCCGGCCGGCTCGCCGCGTCCGCCGCGGTACTCGGGCAGACGGCGACAGCCGTCGAGGACTTCCTGGACGAGGTGGTCTGGCCTTAGCTGGTGGCTGGGTTGCCGTCGAGCGCGGCGGTCAACTTCGGGACCAGGGTGTCGAGGACGATCGGGAGGCTGAGGACCGAGACGAAGCTGACGGCGCCGTACAGGGGGTCGTCGTAGTTCTCCTCGATGTAGATCTGGCGGCCCTGCTTGCTGACGGCCAGGTTCTTCAGCAGCGCGTCGTTCTTCAGCTTCGCCAGGCCGCCCTTCTCCGGGAACCAGATCAGCGCGCCGACATCGAGCAGCGACACCTTCTCGCCGCTGATGCTGGCGCCGAACTTGTCGCCGATCGCCTTGTCCACATCGGTCGGCCAACTGAAGCCGAGGTCGGTCAGCAGCCGCGATCGCGGATCCTGGCGACCGTAGATGAAGTAGCCCTGGTACGCCGAGGTCATCAGCGCCGTCTTCCCCTTGAACTCCGGGTGTTCGGCCCGCACCTTGGCGAAGCGGTCCTCGACCCCGTTGACCAGGTCGTCGGCCTGCTTCGGCTTCCCGACGGCCTTGCCGACCGTCCGGGTGAGGTCCTGCCAGCTGACCCCGTAGTCCGGCGCACCGGGGAGCTGCGCCACGGTCGGCGCGATCGCGGTGAGCTTCTGGTAATCGTCGGCCGTGATGCCGGCGTACAGGCCGATGATGAGGTCCGGCTGCAGTGCGGCGATCTTCTCGAACTGCAGACCGTCCTTGTCGCTCAGCACCTGCGGTACCGCGCCGTTGCCGAGCTTCGCCTTCGCCCACGGGAACAGGGCGCCGGGCTTGTCGCCGAACCACTCGGTGGTGGCGACCGGCGTGATCCCGAGCGCCAGCAGCGCGTCCTGCTCGACGAGGCCGACCAGCACGATCCGTTTCGGCGCCGCCTTGATGACGGTGTCGCCGTACTTGTTCTTGATCGTCACCGGGAAGGCGCCGGCTTCGGAGGTCGTCTGGGGCGTCGCGGCGACGTCTTTCTGGTCGGTCCCGCCACAGGCGGTCAGGACCAGCATCGGCAGGGCGACCAGCAGCGCGAGCGGCCGGAGGATGGAACGCATAGAGAGACCTCACAGTCGGAAGTTAGGTATACCTAACCTAACTCATGCCGATCAGTCCCGGTGGTACTTGGTCACCCCGTGGTCCTGTTTCACCTTGTCCGCCGCGGCCTGGATCCGCGCCGTCCACTCGTCCGCCCGGATGCCGCCGGCAAGGAATTGCCCGGTTGCCTCCCCGGCCGTCCTGCCGAGTTCGGGGTACCAGTCGGCGAAGTACCAGGTGATGACCTGATCCCCCGCGGCGGTGAGCAGATCCCGCGCGGAGCGGAGCGCCGTACCGATCTCCAGCCCGTCAGCAGCACCTCGTACTACGGTCAACTGGTTGCTCTCCGCGGTCACCTGCGCGGCGACCTCCTCGGACAGCATCGCCCGGAGGTAGTCGAAACCACCCTCGGGGTTCTTGGCCTTCACCGGTACGACGAACGGCGCGGTGGGTGCAACGTGCAGGCCGCGCGGCAGGGCCGCCGAGGTGTCCAGCGGCGGGATCCCGAACACGCTCAGCCCGAAGTTGGCCGGGATCACCGGCTTCATCTCGTTCTCCAGCCAGTTCCCGCACGGCAGCAGGCCGGCCTTCGACTTCATCAACAGCGTCTGGGAAGCGAGGTGATCCAGCTCGGTGGTGCCCTTCGCGAGCAGGCCGCGCCGGGCCAGCTCGCCGAACGCGGTGATCGCCCGGGTGACGCTCTCGTCCTTCCAGGCGCCGTCCTCGAGGTTGTCGATCCGCTTGACGACGTCGTGGCCGCCGGTCTTGGCCGCGAGGGTGAGGACCGCCTCGAACACGTAGTACGGATGGACGCCCGCGTAGGCGAACGGGCCGACGCCGGCCGCTTTCATCTCGGTGCCCAGGGCAAGCAGTTCGGGCCAGGTCGTGGGGACGTCCCAGTTCTTCTGCTGGAACAGCAGGGCCGAGTACCAGAAGCCGTAGACGGTCGCGATGTAGTTGAGGGCGCGCAACGTCCCGTCGTACCGGCCGGCGTCGAGCAGGCCTGGCAGGAAGGCGTCCTGAATCGTCGCGTTCTCGTCGCTCCAGGAAGGTGCCTTCAGCAACTCCTCGAGGTTCTCGAGCTGGTTCTCCGCGACCAGGTGACCGGTCGGCAGCGCCTTCGGGCCGACGTTCAACACAACATCTGGCGGACTCCCCGCGGCGAACCGGGATTCCAGCAGGTCCTTCAGTTGCTTGGTCGGCGTACTCGTCACCACCGCCTTCGCATACTTCTTCCGGTACGCCGCGGCGCCGTAGCCACCCCAGTCCTCCGCGACCACCAGTTCGAGCGGCTTCGTCTCGTCGACCCCGAACGGATTTCCGGCGGACCGCACCGGCCCCGCCACGGGCTTCTCCGAAGAACACCCGGCCGCCAGGGCAGCCACCAAGGCTGCTTGCAACACGGTTCGGCGTCTGAGCACGAACGCAGACTAGCCCCCGCCGTGGTGCATTTGGCGAGGGCTAGCGAGTTGCAGGTGAAGCTACTCGAGCGTCACGTCTTGGCTACTTCACGCCTCCGGCGGTGACGGAGACCTGGAGTTGACGCTGGAAGATGATGTAGACGACCAGCACCGGCGCGACCGTGATCACCACGGCAGCGAACAGAGCGCCGAAGTCCACCGCATAGCCCGCCTGCGAGGCGAACGACGCCATGCCCTGCGAGAGCACGTAGTTCCTCGAGTCGGTGTTCAGGGCGACGGGGAGCAGGAACTGGTTCCACAACCCGAGGAAGTTGAAGATGGCGACCGACGCCATCCCGGGCCGGGCCATCGGCAACATCACCGAGAAGAACGTGCGCCACTCGCCGGCGCCGTCGATCTGCGCCGCCTCGTAGATCTCGCCCGGCAGCGCCTTGAAGAAGCTGTGCAGGAAGAAGACGGTGAACGGCAGCGCGAACGCGACGTACGTGATGATCAACCCTGGCAGCGTGTTCAGCAGCGACAGGTTCTTCAGCACGAAGAACAGCGGCACGATCGCCAGGAAGACCGGGAACGTCAGACCGGCCAGCATGCTGTAGTAGATCAGCCGGTTGCCGCGGAACGTGAACCTGGCCAGTACGTACGCGCACATGGCGCCGAGGATCATCACCAGCACGAGAGCGCAGCCGACGACGATCACCGTGTTGGTGAAGTAGCGGCCGATACCGGCCGTCGTCCAAGCGTGGGCGTAGTTGCTGAACCGCAGCTTGCCCGGCAACGACAGCGGGTTGCCCAGCACCTCCTGCGTCGACTTGAACGAGGACAGCACTGTCCACACCAGCGGCAGGATCACCAGCAGCGACCACAGGATCAGCGCCACGTGGGCGGTGGTCGCGACGCCTCTGCCCTCCCGCGATCCCTTGCCGGGCACGCGCGAGTCGGCGACGAATTCGGCCCGGTCGGCGGTAGTTGTTGTCATCGGCGTACCTTCCGGTCACGTCCGCCGGTCAGCCAGTTCACGGAGAAGACCAGCAGCGCGAACAGCATGGTCACCGCGGCCAGGATCACGCCCATCGCCGTCGAGTAACCGAACTGGCCCTTGGCGAAGGCCGTGGTGAACAGTTGCTGGGGCATGACGAGGGTCGAGTTCTGCGGGCCACCGCCCGGGTTGAGCGCCTGCATGTAGACGAAGGCGTCGAGGGCGGCGATGCCCAGATAAACGTACGCCGTCTGCACGTTGTCGCGGATCAGCGGCAGCGTCAGTGACACCGCTGTCCGGAACCGGCCGGCGCCGTCGATCCGGGCCGCCTCGAACACCTCGGGGTCGATGCCCCGGATGGCGGCGATGAACAGCACCATGTAGAAGCCGACGAAGCCCCAGATCATCACGAACATCGAGGCCGGCATCGCGGTCCGGGCGTCACCGAGCCACGCGTAGTCCGCGAATCCCTTCAGCCCGACCTTCGAGAGCAACGCGTCCAGGATGCCCGTACTCGGGGTGAACACCTGCGCCCAGATCAGGCCGATCACGATCGCGGGGATCACGTACGGGAAGAACGAGACGATCCGGTAGAAGCCGGAGTTGCGCAGTCCGCGAACGGTCCCGGTGCCCGAGCCGCCGATCGTCACCAGCGTGGCCAGGGTCAGTGCCAGCACGATCGTCACGATCGGCACGACGACCGCCAGCTCGACGTTGTTGCGCACGGCCTTCAGGAAGATGTCGTCGTGGAACAGCCTGACGTAGTTGTCGAAGCCGACGAAGTTCATCTTCGAGCTGAACCCGGACCAGTCGGTCAGCGAGTACCACAGCGCCTGCACGAACGGCGAGACCACGAAGATCACGAAGACCGCCAGCGGCAGGCCGAGAAAGACGACCATGAAGCTGATCCGGTCGAAGGTCAGTGGCCGGCGCCGCCGGACGGCGGACCGCTGGGGTCCGCCGTCCGGCACTACCTCTGGCGTCATGGTCACTTGTTGACCGGGATCTTCTTGACGGAGCTGTCGTTGCGCACCTTGTCCGTGATCTGCTGCAGGCCCTTCGTCAGGCCGGCCGCATCGCTCTGGCCGGACAGGAACGAGTTCCAGACCACGAGCTGGTCGGTGTTCATGCCGTACAGGCCGAAGACCTGGTAGTCGAAGATGTTCGTCCCGGCCGCGTCCAGCATCGCGGTCTGCGACTGCAGCGCGGTCGAACCGAAGCCGTCGGCGGGCACCAGGCCCTTGACGATGGTCGGCGCGAGCCGCGTCTTGGCGAAGTTGGTCGCCGCCTCCTTGGACAGCATGGCCCGCAGCAGCTCCTTGCCGCCGGCAACGTTCTTGCCCTTGGCCGGGACGATGAACGGCTCACCGGCCGCGCTGCGCAGCGACTCGTACGGCAGCTTCGGGCTGTCGGTCAGGGTCGGCTCCGGGATGCCCTTCATGTTGAAGCCGGCCTTGGTGGCCTTCTTCATCTCGTTCTCGATCCACGAGCCCGACGGGTAGAGGATGGCCTGCTGGTCGTTGCTCCACTTCGCCTGGGCGGCGGTGAACTGCGTACCGGCACCACCGGGGACGAAGTAGCCGTTCTTGACCATGGTCTCCATGGCCTTGAAGACACCCTGGATCTGCGGCAGCGACCAGCACTTGTCCTTGAGGTTCTCCAGCGCCAGCCGGACCTCGTCGCCACCCTCCTTGATCGCGGAGTCGACGGCCAGGGTGTGGTAGTAGGTCGCGGCTTCCTTGCCCCAGACGAACAGGTACTTGCCCTTCGCCTTGGCCTTGGCGCCGAGCTCGAGCAGCGCGTCGTAGGTCTTCGGCGGCTCCCAGCCGTTCTCCTTGAACAGGCTGTCGGAGTACCACAGGCCGTAGAGCGTGAGCACGTAGTTCATCGCGACGAACTTGCCGTCGAACGTGCCCGGGTTCTTGGCGCCCGGGTACAGGGTGTCGGCGATCTTCGTGCCCTCGTAGTTGTTGGCCTCGAAGACGTCGTCCAGCGTCGCCAGCTGGTCCAGGATCGTGTTGAAGCCGATCTGGTTCGCGCCGGAGTTGTCGATCAGGTCCGGCGGGTTGCCGCCGACGAAGCGCGGCTGCAGCTGCTGGGCGATCTGGGTCGACGGGGCGACCTTGAACGTCGAACCCGCGAACTTCTTCTGGGCGATGTCAGCCGCGAACGACACGTAGTCGTAGCCGTAGCCGCCGTTGAAGATCACCGCGTCGACGGTCGCCTTGTCCGCCATGCCGAACGGGTTGTCCGCCGTCTTGTCGGCGCCGCCACCGGAGGAACCGTTGTCGTTGCTGCCGCTGCTGGCACAGGCAGCGAGCAGCGTGCTGCCGCCGGTCGCCATCAAGGTGCCGACCGCTGCGCGCTGCAGGAACAGGCGCCGCGACATGTTGGGAGTGGTCATTGGTCCCGCCTTCCAAGGAGTGTTTCAAGCAGTACGACGGATCCGGCCGGCGTACTGGGCTTCAAGGGCGTGGTTGTGGTCGTCGCCGCCCGGGATGTTCGCGGACAGGTAGACCGGTGGGGTCTCGCCGGCCTCGGTGAACCGTCGCAGTACCTCGGCCACCAGCATCTGCGCGATCAGCGCAGCAGTGATGGACGACACGGCGCAGACCTTGCCGCCGTCGGGTAGCTCCAGCACAGAATCGCCGTACGGCGCATGGTTGTCGAGCACCACGTCGGCGAAGTCGATCAGTTTCTTCCCCGAGGGATGCCGCGAGTCGACCCCGCTGGTGTGCTGCAGCGAGGTGATCGCGATCAGCGGGTGTCCTTTTTCCTTCACGACGGTGGCCAGCTCGACGATCGAGCCGTTCACGCCGGAGTTCGACGCGATCACGAACAGGTCGCCGGGGCGGGCGGCCGACAGTTCGTAGAGCTTGCGCGAGTACGACGGGTTGCGCTCGAGCTCGCCGTCGCGGAGCAGTTCGGGTGGCTCGCCGCCGAGCAGCACCAGATCGCGCAGCGCGATCCGGTTCGTCGCGATCAGCCCGCCGGCGCGGCCGGCGATCTCCATCGCGAGTGCTTCGGAGTGGCCCGAGCCGAAAGCCTGGATGACGCCGTTCGCGCGCAGTGAGGCAGTGACCAGATCCGCGGCGGCCTGGATCGGGCCGTCGGCCTGCTCGGTCACAGCCGCCAGGATCGGCGTCAGCGCATGAACATAGGACTGCGCACTCACGCCCGGGTTCGCCCCGTCGGCGCTGGTGCTGCCGTCTGTCGTGCTGGCCATCAGAGGCCCCACCCCTCGACTAATGTGTTCGCCGCGACACTCCTGGTGCCGACAAGTGCGCAAGTTTGCGGTTTGCTGGACAGAACTTTTCTCACCTGGCAGCTAAAGTCAAGGCTCATCTCACTCTTCCCTCCAGATCGGGACCGTTGCGTGACCTTGCTTGTTGTTGTTCACGACTAGCCTCTTATGAGCAGTTTGGAGCATTGCCTATGTCGCTCGAACGCCCGGTCCCCGAACCTGGGGATCCAGTGGTCTTGATGCCAGCCTCCGCACTGGTCCTGGGCGGCGACCTCGGCGGCACCTCCACCCGGATCGTGATCGCGGACCATGAAGGCAACGTAATCGGCCGCGGGGCCGCGGCCGGCGGAAATCCGACCAGCCACCCGGCGAGCGCCGCGGCCAACTTCGGTCAGGCGATTCACCAGGCTCTGGACGGCATCGACCCCCGGCTGGTCTCTACGGCCGTGATCGGTATGGCGGGCGGCCCGGCGCTGTCCAACCCCGACATCGGGGCCCGGTTCGAGGCCGCCTGGAGCGGGGCCGGACTGGTCTGCGAGCCGAAGTACATCGGTGACCTGGAGGTCGCGTTCGCCTCCGGGACGCCCGAGCCGGACGGCACCGTGCTGATCGCCGGGACCGGCAGCAATGTCGGCCTGGTCCACGACCACGCGCTGGTCCGGACCGTCGGCGGTCACGGCTGGCTGCTCGGCGACGACGGATCCGGCTTCTGGCTCGGCCGGGAAGCAATGCGCAGCGTGTTGCAATCCATCGATCTGCGTGAACCGCTCGGCGTCCTCGGCGAAGCCGTGGTGGCGGCCACTCTCACCGACCCCGGAATCCGGGTCGCTGCGGAGCGTGAGGGGTACGACAACCTGCGTGACGAGCTGGTTCGCACGGTCAACAACCGTCCACCGGTGATGCTGGCCGAACTGGCCCGCACGGTGGTGGCGGCCTACGACGCCGACGACAAGACCGCCCAGGCCTTGGTGAAACGCGCAGCCGAACTGCTCATAGAAACGGTTAGCCGGCTCAGGACAACGTCGGACAACGGCCCGCTGGTGCTGGCCGGCAGTGTGGCCGGGGAATCGTCTCCGGTAGGCCGGTTGCTTCGGCAAAACATTCACGAGCACTTCGACGGCGAGGTACTGACGGCCCGCGACGGCGTCGGCGGCGCGACCTGGCTGGCCCTCGGCGCCCTCGACCCGGCCTTGGCCACCCGCGCCAACCACGCCCGCCTGGTCAGCTAGCTCCACCTCTCTGTACTACGGGGCGGCCGGCCCGTAGTACAGAGTCGTCGTGGTGCTGTCAGCTGAGGTCGTCGATCGGGCGCAGCTCCACGGCGAAGAACTGCGCCTCGGGAATCCGGGCCGCGACCTCCTCGGCTCGCTCGGGCGAGTCGACGTCGATCAGGAAGAAGCCGGCCAGCTGCTCCTTCGCCTCGGAGTACGGGCCGTCGGTGATCGCCCGGACGCCTTCGCGGACGCGGACCACCTTCGTGGTCTTGGGCGCGGCGAGCGGTTCGAGGGCGACCAGCTCTCCTCTTTCCTTGAGTTCGGCGATCAGGCCGTCGAGCTGCGCGGTCAGCGCCGCACGGGCCGACTTCGGCAGTTTGATCCCCTCCTCGGCGTGCAGGAAGGAGGGATGTCCCCAGGTCACCGGGTTGCTGTGGATCAACAACAAGTACTTCACGGCAGGTCCTTTCGGTCGAGTGGATCCTTGCAGCCGAGGTCGGAGGCCCGCGGACCATCTCGACAAACGCGCGGTTTTCGCGGAAAGCGGCCGAATGTCGACCGGCCGGACGCGAGTACGACGTACGGGCTGACACACCCGGACCGACCCTAAGGTGAACGCCATGCAAGAGAACGACCTGCGGTTGAGCGACGGCCGCACCCTGCACGTCTACGACACCGGCAACGGCGACCTGCCCGTCTTCTGGAACCACGGCACGCCGAACCTCGGGGCGCCGCCCGCGCCACTGCTCGCGGAGAGCGAGCGGCTCGGCATCCGCTGGATCTCGTTCGACCGGCCCGGGTACGGCGGTTCCTCGCCGGCCCCCGGCCGGACGATGGCCTCGGTCGCGTACGACGCGGCCGCCGTCGCCGACGAGCTCGGGATCGACCGGTTCGCGGTCGCCGGCTACTCGGGCGGCGGCTCGTACGCGCTCGGCTGCGCCGCGACCTTGGGCGAGCGGGTCACCGCGGCCGTCACCCTCGCCGCGATCGCGCCGTACGGCGTGCAGGGGCTCGACTGGTTCGACGGGATGGTTCCGTCGGGCGTCGCCTCGCTGCGAGCGGCCCTGGGTGGACGTGACGTGAAGGCCGCGCACGAAGCATCCGGTGTCGAATACGACCCGGAGTTCACCAAGGACGACTTCGCGCTCTTCGACGGCGAATGGGGCTGGCTCGGTTCGGTGGCGAGCCATGGGCTCGACGCCGGTCCGTACGGTCTGATCGACGACGACATCTCCTATGTCACCCCGTGGGGCTGCGACCCGGTCACGATCCAGGCCCCGATCCTGCTACTGCACGGCGAACGGGACCGCATCATCCCGGCCTCCCACGGCGCCTGGCTGGCCGCACACTGCCCGACTGCCGAGCTGCGCTTGGCTCCTGAGGCCAGTCACTTCACCATCTTCGACGAGGTCGGCGTCCTCCTCCCGTGGCTGGCCGGCCACAGGTGAGCTAGGGCCCTGGAGCTGAACCGCATGGCCCCGGCAGGAGGTGGGTACCAGGGGCCGATGCTGGTTGCTGAGCGCTACAGGCTGGGCCCGCCCCTCGGCCGCGGCGGAATGGGTGCCGTCTATCGCGGTACGGACGAACTCCTCGGGCGCGAGGTCGCCGTCAAGTTCCTGCTGCCCAACCGTCAGGACGACCAGGCGGCGGCGCGCTTCCGCCGGGAGGCGCATGCCGCCGCCCTGCTGAGCGACGAACACGTCGTCGCCGCCCTCGACTTCGGCGAGCACGACGACGGCTACTTCCTGGTGATGGAACTGGTCGAGGGCCGGTCGGTCGCGGAAGAACTCCGGTCGAACGGCCCGCTGTCGGCGGATCAGGCGCTGGACATCGTCCGGCAGGCGGCGGCGGGACTGGCCGCCGCACATCGGGAGAACATCGTCCACCGGGACATCAAACCGGGGAACCTGCTGCTCGGCGCCAACGGCACCGTCAAGGTCGCCGACTTCGGCATCGCCCGCTTCCTCGCCGACACCACCACCACACTGACCGCCACCGGCCAGGTCGTCGGCACCAGCTTCTACCTGGCTCCCGAACGCGCCCTCGGCCGTCCGGCCGGACCGGCCTCGGACGTCTACGCGCTCGGCTGTGTGCTCTATCAGCTCCTCACCGGCCACCCGCCGTTCATGGCCGAGGACCCCGCTTCGATCATGTATCAGCACGTCGAGGTCGACCCGGCGCCGCCGAGCGGCCTGCGCCCCGAACTCGCCGGGCCCTGCGAGACCCTGCTGTTCCGGATGCTCGCCAAGAACCCGGACCAGCGGCCGAGCGCGGCCGACATCGCGTCGGGCGTGGAGATCGCCCCGCTCGAACCGCGGACCGAGGAGGCCCCGACCGTCGCGGCCACTGTGCTCGGTGGGTCCAGGCGGAGTGTGCTGGCCGGTGCCGCGGCAGTGACCGCCGCTGCCGCCGCGATCGCGCTCGCCGTACTCCTCGGGCCTGATCTCGGCAACCTTCCGGCGACCGATCTCCTGCCGTCGACCCCTCCGTCCACACCCCGTACTACGCCGGCGGCGGTGACCACTCATCCGCCCACGGTCCGTACTCCGCGGCCGACAGCCTCGGTGCTGGCCACTCACCGGACGGCCAAACCGCCGGCCACCAGCCGGTCGACCAAAGGACCGGCGGAACCGGGCAAGACCAAGGGAAACACGAAGGCGCCCAAGGAACCCAAGGAAAAGCCGACCAAGAAGCACTGACCCTCACGGCTCGAACAGCGGCCGGGACCCGACATTCCAAGCAACGGCTTGACATCGGGTGACCTGCGCGTCATATTCCAAGCATGTCTTTGGAATCTGCGGAGGACCCGCGACGGCGGCGGCTGCTGGACGATCCCCTGGCGATCCGGGCGATGGCGCACCCGGTCCGGCTGGATCTGCAGGCCTTGCTCGGCAAGGAAGGTCCGCTGACGGCGGCCGACGCGGCCCGCCGGCTCGGGATCAGCCAGGCGCTGGCCTCGCACCACCTGCGCCAGCTGGCGAAGTACGACTTCGTCGAACCGGCGCCGGGCAAGGACAACCGGGAGCGGCCCTGGCGGCTGGTCTCGACCTCGCAGTCGTGGCGCGAGGTGGGCCTGAGCCCGGAGGCGACCGCGGCAGCCGACGTACTGGAGCAGTTGATCGCCGAGCGGGCACTCGGCGCGCTGGCCGACTGGCAGCAGCGGCGCGCCGGAGAAGAACAGATCTGGTGGGAGAACGCCGGAATCGGCCACACCGGCATCTACCTCACCGGCGAGGAGCTGGCCGAGTTGGAGCAGCAGATCAGCGGACTGCTGCAGCGCTACGTCGACGAACGGCCGATCGACGACAAGTCCACCCGGCCGCCCGGCAGCCGGCTGGTCGACATCACCCGCATCGTCACGGTCGCTCCCGACGAGACCGGCTCATGAAGAACTTGTGGGAGGTGCTCGCCCGGCAACGCGACTACCGGCTCGTGCTGAGCGCCGGGCTGATCTCGCTCACCGGCGACTGGATCCTGCGGATCGGCCTGGCGTACTACGTGTACGACCTGACCGGATCGACCTTGGCCTCCGGTGGGTTGCTGCTCTCGTCGTTCCTGCCGCTGTTCCTGCTCGGCTCGCTGGCCGGCGTCTTCGTCGACCGGTGGGACCGGCGTCGCACGATGATCGTGACGAACCTGCTGCACGCGCTGGTGCTGCTGCCGTTGTTGCTGGTGCACGACGGCGGCACGATCTGGGTGGTCTACCTGGTCGTCCTCGCACAAAGTTGCCTCCAGCAATTTTTCCGGCCGGCCGAGCAGGCGCTCGTGCCGCTGCTGGTGGAGACCCGCCAGCTCGTCACCGCGAACGCTCTGAACAGCCAGGCCGGCGACATCGCCCGCTTGATCGGCGCGGCGCTGGGCGGCGTACTGGCGGCGACAGGCGGGATTCCCCTGCTGGCAATGGCGGACGCGGCCACCTATCTGGCCGCGATGGGGCTGCTGTTCGCGGTCCGCCATCGCGGCAACAAGATCGTGGTGGAGAAGACCACCGGCGCCGTACAGCGGATCAAGACGGAATGGATCGAGGGACTGCGGATCTGCGTGGGCGGTGCGGCACTGCGGCTGGTCTTCGTCTTCGGACTCGTCACCGGTGTGGGCGAGGGAGCCATGAGCACCCTGTTCGCCCCGTTCGTGAGCACCGAGCTGGGCGGCAGTGGGACGACGTACGGACTGATCTCGTCGTCGCAGGCGGTGGGTGGGATCGTCGGCGGACTGATCGCGGCGGCCGTGGGATCGCGGTTCTCGGCGGCGAAGATGTGGGGCGTCGGCGCGGTGCTGTTCGGGCTGATCGACCTGGTGATGTTCTGCTATCCGCTGGTCTGGCACAGCGTCGCACCCGCGTTCGTCTGCATGATCCTGGTCGGGGTGCCCGGCGCCTTCCTGATCGCCGGGATGATGACGGTGCTCCAGCGGCTCACCGGCGACGCCTCGCGCGGCCGGGTGTTCGGCGCGCTCTTCGCCGCCGAGGGGCTCGCGGTGCTGGTCGGCACCGTCGCGGCCGGCGTCCTCGGCGACCTCGTCGGGGTCATCCCGGTCCTGGTCTTCCAGGGCCTCGGCTTCTTCGTCGGCGGCCTGGCCGTCCTGGCCCGTCGCCGGCTCCTGATCGACGCGATGGCCGACCAGGAAGAACCCCTGACCGCCGCCGGACAGCCAGAGGTCCTACCCCTCGGTTCGTCGGACGCAAGGTGATTCACTCGGTGGGCGGTGCGGTCTCCTCGGCCGGCGCGACGCGATGGACGCGGACCCGGGCGACGCGGCGGCCGTCCATCTCGGTGACGGTGATCTTGTAGCCGTCGACCGCACCCTCCTCGCCGACCGCCGGGACCTTGCCGAGCTGGGCGGCCAGGAACCCGGCCACGGTCTCGTACGGGCCGTCGGGCAGTTCCACCCCGGTCTCGTCGGCGAAGTCGTCCAGGTTGAGCAGGCCGTCGACTTCGATGTCGCCGCTGCGCAACCGGGTCGTCTCGGTCGAGTCCTCGTCGTACTCGTCCTTGATGTCGCCGATCAGCTCCTCGACCAGGTCCTCCATCGTGACGATGCCCGCGGTACCGCCGTACTCGTCCAGCACGATCGCGAGATGAGTACTCCGGCGCCGCATCTCGGTCAGCGTCGGCAGCAGCTTCGCGGTGTCGGGCAGCATCAGCACGTCGCGCGCCAGGTCGCCGACCCGCACCGAGCGGGTCGCGACCGCGGGGTCGAACAGGTCGCGGACGTGCACGAACCCGACGATGTCGTCGGCCGACCCGTTCATCACCGGATACCGCGAGTGCGGCCGTTCCGCCGCGAACTTGACCGCCTTGTACGCCGGCATCTCGGCGTCGACGAAGTCGACCTCGGTCCGCGGCAGCATCAGCTCGCGCAACTGCCGGCCACCCGCCTCGAACACGTCGTCGACGATCCGGCGCTCCTCCTCACCGAGCGATTCGTGCGCGGAGACCAGGTCGCGGAGCTCCTCGTCGGACATCACCTCGCGGTTGGCGTTCGGGTCACCGCCGAGCGCGCGGACGACCAGGTCGGTCGACTTCGACAGCAGCCAGATCACCGGCCGGGCGGCCGAGGCGATCCGGTCCACCAGCGGAGCCAGCCCGAGGGCGAAGGTCTCCGCGCGTTGCAGCGCGAGTCGCTTGGCCGCCAGCTCGCCGAGCACGATCGACACGTACGAGATCGCGATCGTGATCAGGATCAGGGCGACCGTGTCGGCCACCGAATCGGGAAGCCCGAGGTCCTGCAGGTGCGGCGACAGCCCGTCGGCCAGGGTCGCGCCACCGAAGGCGGCGGACAGGAAGCCCATCAGGGTGACGCCGATCTGCACGGCGGACAGGAAGCGGTTGGGGTTGGCGGCCACCCGGGCCACCGTCTCGCCGCGCTTGCCGCGGTGCGCGATCGACTTGAGCTGGCTCTCGCGCAGCGAGACCAGGGCCATCTCGGCGGCCGCGAACACGCCGCCGATCAGCACGAAGACGAAGATCAGGACGATGTTGGTCAGGGTTTCTTTCATGGGCTGGGAGTTCCTAGCGTCCTCTCCGGCAGAACGGGAGAGGACGCGGGAGTAGGGCGACGTCCATCGATCAAGAGTAGCGGCGGGAGGTCCTTTGATGCATGTTTGAATCTGTTGGTTTATGATCGCTCCATGACGATTCGTGGTGCGCGGCGGACCGATACCAAGTTGTCCGACGGCCGGGACCTGATCTACTACGACCCCGCCGACGCCGCCGTCCGGGTGCCGCTCGAGGACACCCGTGGACTGCCGGCCCCGAAGCCGCAGGTCGACCTGCGGATCGACCCGCTGACCGGCGACACGATCACGTACGCGACGCACCGCAACACCCGGACCTACCTGCCGCCCGCGGACCAGTGCCCGCTGTGCGCGAGCAAGCCGGGGAACCCGACCGAGATCCCCGACCACGACTACAACGTCGCCGTCTTCGAGAACCGGTTCCCGTCCTTCGCCGGTCCGGGCCGGGCCGAGGTGGTCTGCTTCACCAGCGACCACGACCAGTCCTTCACCAACCTCTCCCAGGGCCAGGCCCGGCTCGTCGTCGAGACCTGGGCCGACCGGACCGCCGAACTGAGCGCGCGACCGGACGTGGAGCACGTGTTCCCGTTCGAGAACCGCGGCCGCGAGATCGGCGTGACGCTGAGCCACCCGCACGGCCAGATCTACGCCTACCCGTTCCTGCCGCCGCGGATGCGCACCCTGCTGGACCGCGCGCGCGAACACCAGACCGTTGCCGGAAGCAACCTCTTCGCCGACATCCTCGCCACCGAACGCCGACAGGGCACCCGCGTGATCGCGGAGAACAGCACCTGGACCGCCTTCGTCCCCGAGGCCGCCCGCTGGCCGGTCGAGGTGCACCTGTACCCGCACCGCCAGGTCGCCGACATCTCCGAGCTGTCCGGTCCGGAGCGCGACGACTTCACCCAGCTCTACCTCGACGTACTGCGCCGGCTGGACGGCCTGTACGGCGATCCGCTGCCCTACATCGCCGCCTGGCACCAGGCACCGGTCCGCGTCGACCGCGAACTCGGCTACCTGCACCTCGAGGTGTTGTCGATCCGGCGGGCCGCGGACAAGATCAAGTACCTTGCCGGTTCCGAGTCCGGGATGGGCGCGTTCATCAGCGACACCCGGCCCGAGGACGTCGCCGAGACTCTGCGGAAGGTGGGTTCGTGAGCACGTTCGAGGAGATCTTCCACACCGCCCCCGACGGCTCCTGGCGCGCACCCGGCCGGGTCAACCTGATCGGCGAGCACACCGACTACAACGACGGCCTGGTGATGCCGATCGCCCTGCCGAACCAGATCGTGGTGACCGCCTCCGCGCGCACCGACGGCCGGTTCGCGGTCGCGACGAAGGGGCAGCCGGGCGTCATCGAGTTCACGCTGGCCGACCTGGCCCCCGGGTCCGTCGAGGACTGGGCGGCGTACCCGGCGGGAGCGGCCTGGGTACTGCGTGAGGCCGGCTACCCGATCGGCGGCGCCAACCTGCTGGTCGATTCCGACCTCCCGTCGGGGGCCGGCCTGTCGTCGTCCGCCGCCCTGTTGTGCGCGACAGCCGTTGCCCTGCTGGGATTGAGCGGCGTCGAGGTCGATCCGGCCGAGGTCGCCCGGCTCGCGCAGAAGGCCGAGAATTCCTACGTCGGGGCGCCGGTCGGTCTGATGGACCAGATGGCGTCGATGTGCTGCACCGCCGGCCACGCCTTGTACTTCGACATCCGCGCGATGTCGACCGATCAGATCCCGTTCGACCCCGCGGCCGACGGACTCGCCTTGCTGGTGGTCGATGTGAAGGCACCGCACCGGCACGTCGACGGCGAGTACGCCGCCCGGCGGAAGAGCTGCGAGCAGGCCGCCGCCGAGCTCGGCGTACCGGCTCTGCGTTCCGTGGCGTTCGACGAGCTCGACGATGCGCTCACCCGGTTGACGGACGACGTCGTACGCCGCCGGGTGCGGCACGTGGTGACCGAGATCCGCCGGGTCGAGGAGGCGGTCGAGCTGATGCACGCCGGCCGGCTGCGCGATGTGGGTCCGCTGTTCACGGCATCGCATGTGTCGTTGCGCGACGACTTCGAGATCACCGTGCCGGAGCTCGATGTCGCTGTGGACACAGCGCTGGCCGCCGGTGCTCTTGGTGCCCGGATGACCGGCGGCGGTTTCGGCGGCTGCATCATCGCCCTGGTCGAGGCCGACTCCGCCGACGCCACTCTCGCCGCGATCGAGAAGGCCTTCGCCGACCACGGCTTCACCGCACCGACCTCGCTCGCTGCGACTCCCTCCCCGGGAGCCTCGCGGATCTCCTGACCCATCCGCCTGGCGACGCCGGTGGCGTCGTCAGGACGCGATGACCAGTTCGCAGTTGGTGTCGCGCATCGCCTTGCGGGCGGCGGTGGACAGACCGGAGTCGGTGACGACCAGGTCCAGGTCGCCCCAGCCGGCGAACGTGCTCAGGCCGACCGTGCCCCACTTGGTGTGGTCGGCGACGACGACCACCTCGCGGCTGGCGGCGATGAAGGACCGGTTGGTCTCGGCCTCCATCAGGTTCGGCGTACTCAGGCCGTGCTCGGCATCGACGCCGTGCGCGCCGAGGAAGAGCAGGTCGAGGTGCAGCGACTGCAGCGCGGCGGTCGCGATCGGGCCGACCAGCGCGTCCGACGGCGTCCGGATGCCGCCGATCAGGACGACGGTGCGATCCGACCGGCCGTTGCCGTGGAACACGTCGGCGATCCGGGCCGAATTCGTCACCACGGTGAGGTTCTCGACCCGGAGCAACTGGCGGGCCAGCGCGTAGGTCGTCGTACCGGCGCCGATGCCGATCGCGCTGTCCGGCTGCACCCGGCGGGCGGCCTCGGCGGCGATCGCGTGCTTGGCGGCGGATTCCTGCGTGAGCTTGGCGTCGAACCCGGGCTCGTGCGCGCTGCGCAGCCCGACCGAGGTGGCGCCACCGTGCACCTTGTGCAGCAGGCCGCTGGAGTCGAGCGCGTCCAGGTCGCGGCGGATCGTCATGTCCGAGACGCCGAACCGCTCGACCAGCTCGGCGACCGTGATCGCGCCCCGGCTGTTGACCTCGGCAACGATCGTGGCCTGCCGCTGGGCAGCGAGCTGACCGCCCCGGCCGCGGGACGGTTCGGCATTCACTCCAGCTGCGCTCACAGCGACAGCCTAAGCGGTTCTCCTCCCCTTTGCAGTGCGAAAACGTTGATTTATGTGCCGTGCGGGCCCGAAATCTGTTTGCTGGCCGAGCGGCGGCTTTGGGAGGCTGGGGTATGCGATTCCCTGAGGACGTTCCCGTACTGCGCGATGATCGTGACACCAGCACGGTGACGCTGCGGGCACACACCGCCGACGACATCGGACCGGCGTACGAGGCCTGCCAGGACCCCGAGATGCAGCGCTGGACCACGATCCCGGTGCCGTACGAGCGGGAGAACGCGGTCCACTACCTCACCGAGTTCGTCCCGGCCGGCTGGCGGGACGGCAATTCCTGGGCCTGGGCGATCGAGTACGACGGCCGGTACGCCGGCACGATCGACCTGCGGCCCGGCGACGGTGGCGTCGGTGAGGTCGGGTTCGCGGTGGCGCCGTGGGCTCGCGGCCACGGGGTGATGACCAGAGCCTTGAAGCTGGCGGTCGACCACGCCTTCGAACAGGGCTGGACCCGGGTGATCTGGCGCGCGTACGTCGGCAACTGGGGATCTCGCCGGGTCGCCTGGAAGGCCGGGTTCCGCGGTCTGGTGACGGTTCCCGACGGCGGGGTCGCGCGCGGCGTACGGAAGGACGAGTGGATCGCCACCCGGAGCCGGGACGATGCTGCCGAGCCGGCCGGGCACTGGTGGCAGGTGCCGACGCTGGAAGGCGACGGACTGCGGTTGCGGGCGCTTCGTAGTACTGATGCCAAACGCGTGATGGAGGCGTGCAACGACGAACGGACCCAGCACTGGCTGGCCGGCATGCCGTCGCCGTACCAGTTCGAGGACGCGGAGGCGTTCATCACGGGCCGGTTGGAGAACCTTGCCAGCGGCGAAGGAGTCTCCTGGGCGATCGCGGATCCGGAGACCGACGACCTGCTCGGCAACGTCAGCGTGTTCGACCTGAAGAACCGGATCGACGGAAGCGTCGGCGAAGTCGGCTACTGGCTGCACCCCGAGGCCCGCGGGCGCGGCGTGATGTCGGCCGCGGTCGGCCTCGCGATCAAGCACGCCTTCAAGCCGATCGACGAGGGCGGTCTGGGCCGCCGGCGGCTGATGCTGTTCGCTGCCGAAGGCAACACAGCCTCCGCGCACGTGGCCGTCGCCAACGGCTTCACCCTCACCGGTACGGCGCGCGCCGCGAGCCCCAGGCGCGACGGGAGCTACGACAACCTGCTCTGCTTCGACCTCCTCGCGACCGACCGGCCGCAGTCGGCCGCGGCGACGGAAAGTTAGGGAAAGGCAACGATCCGTGCGGGAAGTGGTCGCCCTATGCGACCGATTGGTGCCGCCCGACACATCTTCCCCTCGCCGTGCGGCGTTCTGACTGGTTGAATCGACGAGTGAGAGATCGTGAGGAACTCGTCCGCCGCTGGCAGGCCGGGTGGTCTGTGTCGCGGGGCTGGACCAAGGTCGACGACGACAACGACGGGATCCTGACCGTCCGCGCGGGGGAGGACAACCGCGCGATGGAGTACGTCGTCCTGGACGCGGACGACAAACCCGAGCGGGTGGAGCGGGCCGCCGAGCTGGCGCTGAACGCCGGCGGCGGCCGCGGCGCGGGCTGGATCACGCTGGCCACCGACGATCGCGAGGCCCGGGTCGAACAACTGGAGGACCTCGGGCTGGAGGTGCAGCGCGAGCAGGACTGGCTGATGACGATCCAGCTGTCCGAGCAGCCCGCCCTGACCGTGAACGAGCGCTACACGCTGCACTCCGAGGTCGAGTCCGACCTGATCATCACCCGGGCCACGCTGCACGGCGGGGTGGTCTCGAGCGGCCGGATGGCCGTGGTCGGCGAGGACGCGGTGGCGGACCGGATCGAGACCGATCCGGCGCACCGAAGGCGCGGGCTGGGCAGTGCGGTGATGGCGTCCCTGGTCGAGACCGCGGCGGGCCAGGGCGCCAAACGCGGCATCCTGATCGCCTCGATCGACGGGCTGCGGCTCTACCGCAGCCTCGGCTGGAAGGTCGTCGCCGACATCGTCATCGCCCGCTCGGCCTAGCCCGGAACCGTCGCCATCAGGTGGATGACGGTTTCGCGCAGGGCCTGGTCGGTGCCGACCGGTTCGATGCCGAACTTCTCCGTGGCGGCGGAGGAGTCGAGCACGAACGGTCGCCGGAACTGGTACTGCAGTTCGCGGATCTCCCTGGCCTGCTTGTTGACCAAGCCGCCGAGCCACAGCACGGCCGGCGGCATCGAGCGCACCTTGGGAGCCGGCAGACCGGCGATGGCCGCCGCCCGCGTCGCCAGCTCGCGGACCGAGAGCGGCGGCGCGGTTGGGACATGCCAGCTCCGGCCCCACGCGCTCTCGTCCGCCGCGACCGCGATCAAGGTGCGGGCCACGTCGCCGACGTACGTCCAGCTGTGCGGTGCGTCCAGGTCGGCCGGGATCGACGTCGCCTTGCCCCGGAGTACGCCGGGGAGGACGCCGACCGTGAAGAAGGAGGCTGCTCCCGCGCCGAGGTAGTCGGAGCCGCGGACCTCCGCAGTACGGATCCGGCCGTCGCGATGGGCGGCGAGTGCGTCGGCCCACAGCCTTGCACGGACCCGGCCCTTGACCGAGTTCGGCCGCCCTTCGTCTTGCTCTGTCATCGGATGTGTCGGTGCGCCGTACCCGTAGAGATTGCCGGTGGTGACCAGCAGTGCGCCGGTGGTGTGGGCCGTTTCGATGAGCGATGCACCGAGCGGCGGCCAGTCCGTGGCCCATTTGCCGTACGCCGGACCGCCGCAGCTGAAGAGAGTGCCGGCGCCTGCCGCGATGCGGCTCAACTCGGTCGCATCGGTGGCGTCGGCGGCGACCTTCTCGATCCGTGAGTGCTCGGGACCGGTGCCGTTCCGGGTGACCACCTTGACCTGTTCGCCCTGCTCTGCAAGGAGTTTTGCGACCGCCGTACCGACGGGACCTGCCCCTACGACAACCCGCACTGTGTCTCCTCCTTGCGTTGTGGGCTAGCGCGGTACACGCCGACGCCGTACGTCAAAGCTTCGTCAATGCGAGGGTCAGGTAGCTCACGAAGTCTCGTGGTCGGCGACGGGATCCGCTACGGTCCCTCGCGTGACGAACCCGCCCAACGGCCAGAACCCCTTCTTTCCTTCGGAGAACGGGCCCGACGACTACAGCAGTGAGGAACCCAGAGGTCACCGTCGACGCAAGCGTGGTGTCGCTGGGCCGATCGTCGGAGCTCTGGCGGTCCTGAGTCTGGTCGCCGCCGGTGGCTGGTACGTGACGCGTGACGGCAAGGACGCGGTCGCCACCGGACAGCACGATCCGCTGACGTCGGTGGTGACCGACGAGGTGAGTACTCCCCCGACGGACGACGTAACGCCGACGCCCACCCCTAAGCCCACGCCGACGCCGTCGAAGACGCCGAGCAAGACCCCCAGCGCGACACCGACGCCGACGCGGTCGACGACGGCTCCGAGCCGGCACGCCACCAGGACGCCCCGGCCGACGCCGACCGAGACCAGCCACACCACCAAGCCGACGACCAAGCCGACGACGAAGCCGCCGGTGCCGAGTGGTTCGAAGGAGGCGCAGGTCCTGGCGCTCACGAACAACGAGCGCGCGAAGGCCGGCTGCGGACCGCTGCGGACGAACAGCGCGCTGACCCGCGCGGCCGACCTGCACGCGACCGACATGGTCGTGCACCACTTCTTCGACCACAACAGCCAGGACGGCCGCAGCCCGTTCGACCGGATGAAGGCGGCCGGGTTCACCGGCGGCGCGATGGCGGAGAACATCGCCGTCGGGTACAGCAGCGCGGCGGCCGTGGTGGACGGCTGGATGCACAGCGAGGGACACCGTCGCAACATCCTCAACTGCTCGTACACGATGATCGGCATCGGCTACGACAGCGGGCAGGTCAAACCCGAATGGGGCAACGGAAGCTGGGTCCAGGACTTCGGCGGCTGACCGGTCGCGGCACGTTTCCGGGCCAACCTTCGGTGATCGTTAAGACGCCTTACCGAGGCGTAACGGTGACCTCGCGCATCGGTTAGGGTCACTGTTCGGTAACCAGGGGGGCCTGGCAACGAACGACGGGGAACGACGGACTTCCGGTACGACGAACTGAAGAGGATTCGCCCACCCATGACGGAATCGCCAACCCCTGGGCGACACCGCGGTCGACGAGCCGCGCCGAAGAAGCGACGAGGCCTGGTCGGCCCGATCGTCAGCGCGCTGTCGGTGCTGCTGGCCATCGGACCGGTGGTCTGGCTGGTCACGGCGCATGACGGCTCCGCCGTCGCCACGGACGACACCAAGGTCCTGAACATCTCCCAGGACGACTCCGGCCCGGCCGCTGTCGACGACACCAGCACGATCGCCGGCAAGAAGCCGGGCCGGCAGGTCACCGTCACCGCGACCCTGCCGAACGGTGTCACCACCACGATCACTCCGTCCGGTACACCGCAGCTCGGGTCGGCCGAGTCCACCGCGAGCACCACTCCCTCAGGCGGGCCGACCTCGACGCCGGGCGAGGTCACCACGGTGACCGTCACGCCGAAGGCGCCGCGGACGATCGAAGGCAAGCCGAAGCCGCCGAAACCGCCGAAGACGACCGGCACGCCGACGAAGACGGTCACGGCCACCCAAACCCCGGACGACCCGCCGCCTCCGCCGGCCGGTGGTGGCGGCACCAGCGCCGAGGAGCGTGAGGTCCTCGACCTGACCAACGCGGCCCGGCGCAACCAGGGCTGTGGCCCGTTGTCGCTGGACGACAGCCTGGTCGAGGCAGCCGGCAAGCACGCCTCCGACATGGTCCGCAGGCACTACATGGACCACACCAACCCGGACGGTCAGGACCCCGGCGACCGGATGGCCGCGGCCGGCTGGCATGGCTCCGGCTGGGGCGAGAACATCGCCGCCGGCTACAGCACCGCGCAGAAGGTGTTCAACGCCTGGATGAACAGCGACGGGCACCGCGCGAACATCCTGAACTGCAGGTTCAACCGGATCGGCATCGGGTACGACCCGGGCCAGGTGAAGTCCGAGTGGGGACCGGGCAGCTGGGTTCAGGACTTCGGCCGCAACTGACCTCTTCGCCTCGGGGGACGGCGACCGTGAAGGGAACACCAAGCAATGTCAGCACCCGGCGCCACACGAGCCCGGCGCGGCCGTCGAGCCGCTGAAACACCGTCCAGGGTGAAGCGGACGCTGGTCGCGATCGGCACCGTCATCCTGGTCATCACTCCGATCTCCTGGATCCTGTTGCACGAACCGCAGTCGGACCAGGCCGACGCCTCGATCCCGTACGTCACCAGGGACGACGACACCTACATCACCGCCTCCAACGAGCCGGTGGTGCACACCAGCGACACACCGTCGCCCAGTACGCCGACGCCACCCGCGACGCCGACCAAACCGACCCGTACGCCGTCCGCCACACCAACTCCCGGCGACGACCCGACGAGGACGCCCTCGACTCACCCGACGACCGTGCCGACGAACGGCCCGGGCGACCAGGCGAGCACACCGCCGGTCGAGCCGACCCGCGGCGGGGACTCGCACAGCACCACGCCGACGCCGGTCCCCAGCAAGACGACGACGCAGCCACCGGCCGACGACGGCAGCATGACCGCCGACGAGCAGCAGTTGTTCTCGCTGATCGACGACGCGCGGGTGCAGAACGGCTGCGCACCGCTGGCCCGCGACAGCAACCTGACCGGCAATGCCCGCAATGAGGCCGTCGATCGGGCGGACACCGGCGACGTCTCCTCCACCGAACAGTCCAAGGCGTCGGCCGGTGGCGAGGACATGTCCGCGCAGGCAGCGTTCGATCGGCTGAAGAGCCGGAGCTCGAGCACGCTGCTCAACTGCGGTCTGCGGGAACTCGGCGTCGGCCGCGACACAGCGAAGTACCAGACGTGCTTCCTGTTGTTCTGCAGCAACCACACCAGGGTCGCCTGGGTGGCTGACTTCCAGTAGCGGCTCGACTACCCAGCACGGCGGCTCGGCGACGTCGGGCCGCTGTGGTGGTGTTTGGTGCGACCATGGAGGAAGTTCCATCCACCTTGGCGGGAGGCCGGATGTACGGCGAGCGTGACGACCTCGATGCGGCCCGGCCTGCGCTCTACGGCATCCCACCCGATGCCCTCGCGGACGAGCGTCCCGACCGGCGACCGGAGGACGCCCGCCGGATCGGCCTCAGCCGCCATACCGAAGAGGGTGCGGTGGTGCACTTCGCCTCATCGCTGGACGGCGCCAAGCCCGGCCACAAGATGATGGCGTGGATCCTGCTGGTCACCTTCGCGGCCCCGGCGCTGTACACGCTCCTGCTGCTGCTCTGACCCCAACAGTCCACGGCCGTCCCTGGGCATCGCGAACTCCTGGCGATGCCGTTGCGGCGTCGTACCGAACACCAGGTGGAAGTGATGCCGGAGCGCGGCGCTGCTGCCGAAACCGCTCTCGGCCGCGACCCGCTCGACCGGGTGGTCCGTGGTCTCCAGCAGCAGCCTCGCTCGGTCCAGCCGCTGCCGCAGCAACCAGGCCTGTCCACTGCTGCCAGTCCTGGCCCGGAACTGCCGGGTGAACGTACGCCGCGACAACGCGACCGAGGCTGCCCACTCGTCCAGTGACACCGGCTGGTCGAGCCGCGACCGCGCCCACACCATCGCTCGTTCGATCACGTCGTCGGCCGGATCGGGCGGCATCGGGGCCGGGATGTACTGCGCCTGCGACCCGCTCCGGTACGGCGCCACCACGATCGTCCGCGCCACCCGCTCCGCCAACTCCAGGCCGTGGTGGGTGCGCAGCAGGTGCAGACAGCAGTCGAGCGAAGCGGCCGTACCGGCTGAGGTGAGTAGGTCACCGAGATCCGACCAGAGCACGTCGGCCCGTACGTCGATCCCGGGGTACCGCGCGGCCAACTGATCCGCCCATCGCCAATGCGTCACCACCTCGCGGCCGTCCGCGATCCCACTCGCCGCGACCAGGAACGCTCCCAGACACAGGCCGACCACTGTCGCGCCCCGTGCGTGCGCACTCCGGATCGCCTCGACGAGGGCATCGGACGGCTCCAGGTTCGGCTCCCAGCTGGGCAGGATCACCACGTCCGCGTTCTCCATCGCCGCAAGGCCCTGCTCGACGTGCAGGTCGAAGCCGGCATTGGTCCCGAGCCGCCCGGGTTGCTCGGCACAGACCCGTACGTCGTACTGGCGCTCGCCGCCGAGGCGGTCGCCGAGCACCAGGCAGGGCACGGACAGATGGAAGGGGCTCATCCCGTCGTACGCGAGGACCGCTACCGAACGCATGGCCCGATCTTAAGCAAGCATGTCCCTCGGGCCAATGGTGAGCGACGGTCCCAGCCGGAAGGATGAAGCCATGAAGCTCACTCACATCGGCGGACCGACCGCCCTGCTCAGCATCGGCGGCCTCTCCCTGCTGACCGACCCCGCGTTCGACCAGCCCCGCGAGTACCACCTGCCCGGCCGCGTGATGACCAAGCTGACCGGACCGGCCCTGGAGATCGCGGAACTCGGGCCGATCGACGCCGTTCTGCTTTCGCACGACCAGCACAAGGACAACCTGGACGAGTCCGGCCGGGAGCTGCTGGCGAGTGTTCCGAAGGTGTTGTCGACGACGGCCGCCGCAGAGCGGATCCCCGGCGTGCAGGGCCTGGAGAACTGGGCATCGGTCGAGCTCCCCCGCCCGGACGGCGGCGTCCTCACGGTGACCGGCCTCCCCGCTCGGCACGGCCCGGAAGGCTGCGAGCCGGTGACCGGGATCGTCACCGGCTTCCTGCTGACCGGCGACGACCTCCCGACCGTCTACGTTTCCGGCGACAACGCCTCGGTCGACCTGGTCGATGACCTCGTCGCCCGCCTCGCCGCCGGCACCATCCCGGGCGTCAAGGCCGGCTCGGTGGACGTCGCGGTCCTCTTCGCCGGCGCCGCCCGCACCCCTCTGCTGGACGGCGCGCCGCTCACCCTCACCTCCGAGGCCGCGGTCGAAGCAGCCCGCCTCCTGACCCCAGCCGTCATCGTCCCGGTCCACACCGAAGGCTGGGCCCACTTCAGCGAAGGCCCCGCCCACCTCGCCAAAACCTTCACCACCGCCAACCTCGCCACCCGCCTCCACCTCCCGGTCGCCGGCGTGGCGATGGAGCTCTAGCGCATCGATGCTTACCGGGTCAGTTCTTCGACACGAGCCAGCCGATGCGCAGTTCGTCCGCACCCGGGCGGAAGATCCGCAGGAACTCGGCACGCTCGGGGTCGTCTTCGGGCAGACTTTCGGCGAGGGCGGCTGCGCGGCGATGGTCTGCGGGCGGGCGCCGAGCGCGGCCCGCAAGTGGAGTGAGCGGCGCAGCATCGAGATCTCCTCGGCCGGCTCCTGCAGATGGGCGAGGTGCCGGATGATGTAGGACTCGAAGTAGCCGTCGCCGGACTTCGTCGCGATCTCGAGAGCCGTCCGGTACCGCGGCAGGGCGCCGGCGAAGTCCTCGTCGATGTTGTCGAGCAGGACGGCCCAGTGGTACTCGGCCCAGCCGCGCTGCTTCTCGTCGCCGGTCTCGACCGCCGCCCGGTAGTGCGCCTCCGCCGCGGCACCGCCTCGCGATCAGTCGGTCATTGGGTCGCGAACCTCATGCCGTGTTGCCGCCAGAAAGGCGTCAGGTCGATAGTCGTCGCGGATTGGGCGGCTTGTTTGAAGGTTGTGGGGGTGGCGATGCCGTACCAGTGGGTGCGGGCGTAGGTCTTCAGGAGAGTGGCCATGGCTTGGGGGCCGATCAGGCGGGTGAGGTCGTGGAGCATGCAGGCGCCGTAGGTGTAGACGTAGGTGCCGTAGCTGGTCGGGTGGGCTTTCCAGTAGGCCATCGAGTTGGTGATCGAGGTTGCCAAGGAGGCCGGCCAGCAGTCGGGCTTGGTGTCGCCGGCGAGGAGGTCGGCGGAGTAGACAGCGAACGACTCGTCCAGCCAGGGATCGGCGTACTCGTTGTTGCCGACGATGCCGTACCACCACTGGTGCGCCACCTCGTGGACCGCGGCGCTTTCGCCGTACGGCGGAGCGACGAGCAGCACGAAGCCCGGGTACTCCATCCCACTGAAGGCGGCCCACTTGTCGTTGAGCACCAGGTCGAGTTCGCCGTACGGGTAGGTGCCGAAGCGGCGGCCGAAGTCGTCGGCCGCGGCGACGGCTCCGGTTCGCGCGGTGGCGACAGCACCCGGCGTCACCACTGAGGTCCAAAAGGTGCGGACCTTCACGCCACCCGGCGAGGTCAGCTCCGAGTGCTCGAACGGCCCGGCGGCCCAGGCGAAGTCGCGCACCTGCTTGGCGGTGATCAAGCCGCCCGATTCGATCCCGGTCGCGGGAACCTGTAACGAGGCGGGATGATCCAGCCGTACGGCGAAGTCGGCGGCCGGCGCGTAGTAGCTCTCGCCGATCCCGACATCCGGTTCGAGATGCCAGCCGGCCTGGTCGCGGATCGCCAGCACCGGCAGGGCGTTGCCGAAGAAGCTGTAGGCGCCGGACCGGCCGAACTTCTCAGCCCGGTCCGGCGCGGTGATGCTGAGGTCGAAGGCGATGGAGACTTGCTTGCCGGAGGCAACTGGTTGCGCGAGAGTCACCGGCAAGGCGGTGCACACGACGCTCGCCGTACGAGGTGTGCCGCCCGAGAAGTGGCTCAATCGAACCGGTGACGAGCTGCAGCCGTCCCATGCGTTGCCCCACAACCGCAGATAGATCTCGGACAACGAGCTCGCCGAGGTGTTCGTGAAGGTCACCCGCTCGCGCCCGGTCCACGTCACGCCACTGGCGTCGGTGCTGAGCTGCACGTCGTACCGCGGTCTGTCGTTGCTGGCAGCAACAGCAAGAGACAAAGGGGCCGCGAGCAAGGAAATGACAACCAGCAGAACGATCCGGCGCATGGCGACTCCACAGGTCGGTGGAGTCGCAGGTTACCGAGTCAGCGGCGCCGGATCAGGTCCCGTCGGCAACCAATCGTGTACCAAGATCTCATCGCCGACGTGGATGGTGCCCGGCTTGAGCACGGCCGCCTTCATCCCGAAGCTGACCCCGCCGCCGTAGTCGGGTTGCCGCCGGTACGTCGCGAGCGTGCGCGTCGGCTCGGGTCCGCTCTTGCGGCCGGTCGCCTGGTCGACGGTCGGCACGGCGCACCGGATCGCCCGGGCGGCGTACCCGAAGTCGACCTCGCCGGCCGACGCACGTAGTACGCGGTCCTCGGTGTGCGGCTCGTGCCAGCCCGCGATGACGAGGTTCGGCCGGAAGCGGTTCATCGGGATCGGGGTGCCGCCGCGCTCCACGATTCGCTCGTTCAACCCGTCGAGCGACGACAGCGACGTGATCAGCAGAGCATGCGCGTCACCGAAGCCGGTCTGCCCCTTGTGCACGCCCCAGCCGGGGCGCTCGTGCTCGGGCGTCACCCGGACCAACCCTGTGCGCCGCCCGAGACGCTCGGAGAACCACTCGTCCGCGGCCGGGTCCTGAACGACACCGGCGCCGAACCACTTGTTGAACAGGCTCACGTCGCGCCGCTTACCGTCGTACCGGATCGGTACTTCGAGGTCGTCGGCGCCGTCGGCGGTCAGCCGCAGGGAGTCGCCGAGGACGTGCACCTTCAGCGGCGCCATCGCGGGAACGGTTCGCTGGCTGAGGAAGGTGCCTTCGGGGTCGACCAGCATGAAGCTGCGGTCGTGCAGGAGCCCGGTCGGCGTCACTTCGGCCTGCTCGACCGACACCCCGGCCAGACCCTTCACCGGGTAGTAGTTCAGCGCGGCAACCTTGGCTGTGGACACCCCGCAAAATTACCTTGGCGCGCCGGCCGGCCGGGGGTCGCACCCCGGAAAGCTGACACCGCTTTGTCCGGTTCAGCGCCCGAAGGTCCCCGCGGGCGCGGCCGGCGTGGTGAATCCGTCGGCGTCGGTGAGCGGCTCGGCCTTCCCCGCCAGCTCAGCCAGCGGCAGCACCTCGTACGGCGGTTGCGCGCGCCGCCCCGCGTCGGACAGCTCCGGCACCGGCTGTGCCGACCCCACCAGCACCACGTTCCCGAACCCTTTCCCCCGCAACACCTTCCGCTCGGCCAGCACCACCCCGAACCCCGCCCCGCCAGGCGGGCGAGACTCCGCCGCGCCGCTGAGGCGGGCCGGCGGGCCGGCACCCTCACTCCCCCCGGCGGGTGGAGTGAGGTGGGTGCGGAGGGTGGCGGCTACTCGGCGGACGAAAGTGAGGCCCGCGGAGCCGTCGATGAGGTTGAACACCAGCAGGCCGGCGGGGCGCAGTACGCGGGCGCACTCGGCGACGAACTCGGCGGTGACGAGGTTCGCCGGGACCGCCTCGTGGACGAAGGCGTCGACGATCACCACGTCGACCGAATCCGGGTAGACCGCCGCGATCCCGGCCCGCCCGGTGACCGGCCGGACCTTGATGCCCGCCCGCTTCGGCAGCGGCAGCGTCTCGCGGACGAACTCGGTCAGGTCCTCGTCCGGCTCCAGCACGATCTGCCGCGACCGCGGCCGGGTCGCGGCGACGTACCGGGCCAGCGTCAACCCAGCCCCACCGATGTGCAGCACCGAGATCGGCTGCCGGCGTTCGGCCACGGCGTCGAGCACGTCACCGATCCGGCGGACGTACTCGAAACAGAGATTCGCCGGGTCGGCGAGATCGACCTGCGACTGCAGCGACCCGTCGACCCGCAGGACGAAGGTCCCGTCGGCCTCGGCCTCGACGGTCGCGACCCCACTACCGACCTTGCGTTCCATCCCCCGAGTTTCGCAGTACGCCGGAACGCGGAGCGTGACCGGGTGGTGTGGATCACCGGACCCACCGTCGCCCACGGGCGGGCGACTTGCTAGCGTCCGAAGGCAAGTCCGTCGAAAACCTCTGAGGAGCGATGTCGTGAGCACTACACCCGTGAAGGTCGCCGTCACCGGCGCCGCCGGCCAGATCGGCTACAGCCTGCTGTTCCGCATCGCCAGCGGTGCCCTGCTCGGGCCGGACACCCCGGTCGAGCTGCGGCTGCTGGAGATCACGCCGGCACTGAAGGCACTCGAGGGTGTCGTGATGGAGCTCGACGACTGCGCGTTCCCGGCCCTGGCCGGGATCGAGATCGGCGACGACGCCAACACCATCTTCGACGGCGCGAACGTCGCCCTGCTGGTCGGCGCCCGCCCGCGCACCAAGGGCATGGAGCGCGGCGACCTGCTCGAGGCCAACGGCGCGATCTTCACCGTTCAGGGCAAGGCGCTGAACGACCACGCCGCGGACGACATCCGGATCACCGTGACCGGCAACCCGGCCAACACCAACGCGCTGATCGCCAAGAGCAACGCGCCGGACATCCCGGCCGAGCGGTTCTCCGCGCTGACCCGGCTGGACCACAACCGCGCGCTCGCGCAGCTCGCGAAGAAGACCGGCACCCACGTGACCGACCTCAAGAAGCTGACGATCTGGGGCAACCACAGCGCCACGCAGTACCCGGACATCTTCCACGCCGAGGTCGGCGGCAAGAACGCCGCCGAGGTCGTCAACGACCAGAACTGGATCGAGAACGACTTCCTGCCCACCGTGCAGAAGCGCGGCGCGGCGATCATCGAGGCCCGCGGCGCCTCCTCGGCCGCCTCGGCCGCGGCCGCCACGATCGACCACACCCGTGACTGGCTGCGCGGCTCGGCCGACGGCGACTGGCTGTCGATGGCAGTCGTCTCCGACGGCTCGTACGGCGTCCCGGAGGGCCTCATCTCGTCGTTCCCGGTGACCACCAAGGACGGCAACTGGGAGATCGTCCAGGGCCTGGAGATCAACGACTTCTCCCGCGGCAAGATCGACGCCAGCACCCAGGAGCTCGGCGAGGAGCGCGACGCGGTGCAGGCGCTCAACCTGCTCGGCTAGTCACACCTGACAACGCCCGGCCGGGAGATCCTCCCGGCCGGGCGTTTCGTCTTTCTCAGCGAATCCGGTACGCGTTGAGCACGGACTGGCTGACCGTGTTGCCGTCCCGGTCGGCCAGCGTCGACCGGAGCGAGATCAGCTTCGCCCCGGCCGGCGTACGGAAGAACGCCTTGTAGCCGGACTTCGGTGTCCGTACGACGGACGCCTTCGTCCAGGTCTTGCCGCCGTCGCCGGAGACCTGCAGCGTCACCTGCTTCACCGCGCCCACCTTCGCGCCCGGCTGGCTGACGACGTCGAGCGGCAGGATCGAGAGCGGCTGCCGGGCCACGGAGTTGTTCAGGTCCACCGCGGGCCGCGGCCGCACCGCCCAGAGCGGCAGGGCGACTTCCTTGCTCCCGGTGTCCTGCGAGCTGAACGTCCAGACCGTGCTCAGCTGGGTCGCCAGCTGCAGCAGCGACCGCACCTGCGACGACTCGAGCCGGAACGAACCCTTGCCTGCGGCAACATCTTCGACGGACAGCTGCCCCGGGCTGGTGTCCGAGCCGATCAGCTTCCCGTTGCGGAACAGCTTGATCGACGCCTTGTCCACCTCGAGGGAGTCACCGGAGTGACCGTCCGCGTCGGCGTTCGGCTGGACATAGACGTTGATCGTGTTACCGGTCCGGGTCGAGCCACCGTCGGCGACATCCGGTACGGCGACCGCGGCACCCCAGCGTTCGGAGTAGGTCCGGCCGGCCTGATAGGGCCGGTCGTACGCGACGTGGTTGATCAGCCATCGGCCGTCACCGCTGTCCGGCTTGACGGTGTCGACCATGGCGGACCAGGTCGTCCCCACCGCGGTGTCCAGATAATGCGTGGCCTGACCGGGCCTCGAGTACGCGAAGGTCTGCCCCGAGCTGCTGAGACCCGCCCCCGGCAGGGTCCCGAACCGCTGGTCCAGAGCCAGCAGTCCCGGTTGGTCCGCCGCGTACCGCGTGACCACCTTGGCCAGCTCCTTGTCCCGAACGATCCTGTTGTACCCCGAGAAGTAGCTGCCCTGCTTCCCCTGCAACAGGTTGTAGCTGTACGGCGAATCGAGGAACTGCCCGTCGGGCTTGGGCACGCCCCACCGGGTCGAGACGTACGAGAGCATCTCATCCTTGGCCGCGGCCTTCCCCAGCGAACCGACGCGCACCTGGTCCAGGTCCGGCGCCCAGATCGAGTTGCTCTCCGCACCTTCGGACAGGCCGCGCAGATAGCCGATCTCCAGCTGGCCGAGACGAGCGTCGGCCCGCGGCAAGGTCATCCGCACCGGCTTGGCCTGGCGGGCGTCGACCGGTGCACTCGTCGCGCGGTCGAGCGTCAGGACAGGCCGGACAAGCTGGTAAACGCGCCCTTGGGCGTCCCCGACGGTGCCGTCGAGGAAGTACTTGCCCTTGGGCAGCCGCAGCTTCACGACTCCGTCCGCGCCGGGCGTGAGCTCGGTGGCGAAGTCCCGGTCGAGCGAGTAGAGCAAGGTGTCACCCTGGTCCGTCCCCTTGCCGTCAGGCCCGATGTGGCGAATGACCAGGTCGTAGCTCTCGACCTCCTTGTCGACCGCCAGTGGCGTGCCGATGACCGAAGCGCCGGCCTTGGCGACCACCTGGCCGGAGTACAGGGCGTCGGGTCCGTTGTGCTTGGTGTTCGAGGTGACAGTCACGGACGCGCTTCCGCCGGCGGGGATCGTCACCGAGGATGCGCTCAGCTTGAAGGCCGATGCCGGCGCGGGCTTGCCGTCCGTGGAGGACGCCGTCAGCTTGAGAGTCAGCGTCACCGCGGCCTTGCCGAGGTTGCGGTAGGTGAGTTGCCTGGCGACCGGCTTGTCGTCGGTGTGCGGCCACAGCGCCGTGCCGAACGACAGGCTGCTCGGCGAGCCGAGGACCGATTCGGTGATCGCCTTGGCGACGTCGATCCGGCCCGCTCCTTGCGCGAACACACTCTGGTTCGGCAGCTTCTTGGCGGAACCCATCAGGACCGCCTTGAATTCGGGCGCCTTCCAGCCGGCGTGCTGCTGGGCGAGCAGCGCCGCGGCGCCGACCACGTGCGGCGTCGCCATCGAAGTACCGGACAGCTTCGTGTAGTACTGGTTGACCGGGTCACTCGACGTTCTTCGCGCGGGCGGCGACGATGTCGACGCCGGGCGCGGTGACGTCGGGCTTGATGGAGCCGTCGCCGAGGCGTGGTCCGCGGCCGGAGAACTCTGCCAACTGGTCGGACTTGTCCACCGCGCCCACAGTGAGTGCCGCGTCCGCGCTGGCGGGTGAGCCCAGCGTCTGCGCGTCGGGTCCACTGTTGCCGGCGGCAACGACAAACAGAGTGCCGGTCTGGGCGGTGAGCCGGTTGAGCGCCGCCTCCATCGGATTGACCTCGGCCGTGTCCGGCCAGCCCAGACTCATGTTGACGACCTTGGCCTTCTGCTCGACGGCCGCCCACTGCATCGCGGCGATCACGGCCGACTCTTCGCAGCCGCCCTCGCCGTCGCACACCTTGCCGTCCAGCAGTTGGGCGTCCGGCGCGACGCCCTTGTACTTCCCGCCCGAGGCGGCCGCCGTGCCCGCGATGATCGAGGCGACGTGGGTGCCGTGCCCGAACTTGTCACCGGCCGGGTCGCTGGTGAAGTTCTTCCCGCCGACCACCCTGGTGCTCAGATCGGGGTGGGTCTTGTCGATGCCGGTGTCGAGCACCGCCACCTTGACGCCCTTGCCCGTGTACCCGGCCTTCCAGGCGGCGGGTGCACCGATCTGCGGAACGCTCTGGTCCAGGAGCACCTTGCCCTTGCCGTCCAGCCAGATCTTGCTGATCCCGGCCGCCGACCGGGCGTTGGCGTCCAGTTGCCCAAGGAACTCCCCCGAGGCGCTCTTCGGCACCTGGACCGCTGCCCCGCCGACGGCCGGCAACTGCCGGGTGATCGTTGCCCCCGGCAACGCGCTGGCCGATCGCTGCCGGGCGGCGTACTCGACGATCAACGGAGTCGCCCGGAGGTGCGCGTCGTCGTACCCCATCCGGATCAGGCCGGTCACGTCGAACAGGCGCCGGTCGAGCCGGCCGGAGCCCACCATCGCGCTGACATCCATCGGCAGCACGGTGACGTGGCCGGCCTTGTTGTCCCGCAGAACCCGGAAGACGACCTTGTCCCGTCCCGGCCCTCTCTCCACGCGCAGCTTCGCCGGGTCCCCATCCGTCAGGATCACCTTGTCCCCCGTGATCAAAGTGACCACCTGATCCGCGTTACCCGGCGGCCATGTCGCCGGTTCCCCAGTGGCACCTTGCGCCGCCGATGCGTTGCCGGCGATCGTCACCACCAGCGCTGCCGCCAGCGCGAGCGCCAGCCCCCTCTTCCTGCTTCGCATCTCATTTCTCCCCAGGTCGTCGATCGAGCCGCTGATGGGACGCCGCCCGCAGTGAAAAAGATCGGGTGCCCGGAGAATCTTCGGACACCCGACAGGCGTGCTCTGCAAGAAGGGCGGACGTCGTCAGCTCGAAACCGCGAACGCCTTCACTACGGTCTGGTCGATCGTGTTGCCGGCCCGGTCTGCTGACTGGGCTCGCAGCGAGACATACGCAGTACCGGGCGGCGGGGTGACCTTGACCTGCCAGGCCGCACCATGGCGTCGTACTGGAGCCGGCTGCCAGCTCTTGCCTTCGTCGTATGACACCTGCACTGCAAGGGTCCTGGCCGGTTGCGCCGCCGAACCAGGTTGCCGCTGGACCGACACCGGAACCCAACCCGGCTTGGCCCGGTTGTGGTCGTCGAGCGCTGGGCTGAACCGAACCGCCGACAACGGCAGCGCGCTGTCCACAGCAGTGCGGCCGGAACGGAACGTCCAGACCGCACTGACTTCGCTGGTCGGGCCGTTCTGCGAATTCCGCTTGGCCTCGGCCTCCAGCCGGTACTGCGCGGCGCCTGCCGGCAGGTCGGCGGTCAGCACACCGGCCGTCTCGGTTGCTTCGGCGATCACCTTGCCGTCTTGCGTCAGCGTCGTTCGGGCCTCGTCGGTCGGCGAGAAGCCCGCATGCCCGAAACCGTCGGTGAACAAGGGTAGATCGGTGTGCAGGTGATCACCGTCGCGACCGGCCCAGGGCTTGCGGTCCGGATCGGACAGCCGCTGGTCGGTGGCCGGGAAACCGGGGCCGAAGACGCCCTTGTTCCAGTGTTCGACGCTGGTGCTGCCCGCCCGGTAGGTCCGCGGCGAAGCCCGGAACTCGGTGCCGTCGCCCCAGTTGCCGCTGTCCGGGTCGACGATGATCTCCCGGTACCGCGTGGACCAGCGGATGCCCTTCGCCTGGAGATACAGGGTGGACTCACTGGGCAGCTTCGGGAAGAGGGAGAAGCCGCCCACGGGCTGTTCGGGCAGCTCTGCGAGAGGGCTGGCGAACCGGCCCATCTCCATCCTGTCGTTCGCCGAGGAGGCCGCGTAGTCGGTCTTGACGACGGCCAGATCCTGCGGGCGCACTGCCTTGTCGAAGCCCGTGTACAGCTCGCCGGGCACGAACCACTGCAGGAGGTAGTGATACGGAGAGGCGTCGTCACAGCCCATCGGTTCGCCAGGTCTGCACCACTGGGTCAGCAGGGTGCTGGCGAAGTCCGTGCCCGCGACTGCGGGCCCGACCTGGGCAGTGGCCAGGCCGTCGAAGGACGTGCCGGTGAGATAGGCGAAGGAGAGCTGCGTGCCACGGGCGAACCCGAGCTCGATCGAGTACGGCGCGGCATCGGCTCGTGGTGGCGCGACCTTGACCGGTTTGGCCTGCGCCGCATCGAAGGTCACTGTGGTGTCCTTGCTCAGGTCGAGTTCCGGCATCGCCAGGAACGCCCGGTCCTTGCGGTCATCGCTCGTCGGCAGCCGGATATAGCTGTCCAGGACGTACTTCCCCTTCGGCAGCCGGACCACGCTGACCGGATCGTAGGCGAAGTCGAACGCCTCGGAATCGTCGTGCGACGCCACCACCGTCTCCACCGGCTGGATCGGGCCGCCCTGGCGGTCCAGGTGCCGGATCGTCAGGTTGTAGCTCTCGGCCTCGCGTTCGACGGAGAGCACCGTGGTCAGGTGAGTCGTGCCGGCGGTCGCGATCACCCGCCCGGCGTAGTAGCCGTTGGGACCGTCCAGCTTGGTGTTCGCGGTGACGGTGACCTTCGCGGTGCCGCCCGCGGGGACACGCACCGAGGACTGGCCGAGCGTGAAGGTCCCGGCCGGACGGCCGTCCGGATCATTGCTTTGAGCAACCAAGTGCAGGTCGACATCCGCCGTACCGGAGTTCTGGTAGGTGATCGTCCTGTTCACCAGCTCGTCGTCGGTGTGCGGCCAGGTCTGGACGGGGTAGGAGATGCTGCCTTCCAAGGGCGCGACGCTCTGCCTGGTGGCGGTGCCGACGTCGACGCGTCCGGCGCCTTGCTGGAAGAGGGTCTGGTCCGGATTGGTCTTCGCCGAGCCCATCAGCGCCGCCTTGAGTCCGGCCGGAGTCCAGTCCGGGTGCTGCTGGGCCAGGATCGCGGCCGAGCCGGTGACGTGCGGCGTGGCCATCGACGTACCGGACAGCTTCGTGTAGTTCTCGTCGACCGGCTCGCCGATCACGCCGTCCTTGGCGCGGGCGGCGACGATGTCGACGCCGGGCGCGGTGATGTCCGGCTTGATCGCATGATCACCGAGCCGTGGTCCGGTGCAGGAGAAGTCCGCGAACGCGTCGGCCTTGTCGACGGCGGCGACGGCGAGGGCCGCATCGGCGGTGGCGGGCGACGATACGCCGTACCGGGGGCTGGTGCAGTACGGCCAGTTGCCGGAGGCAACGACGAAGAGGGCCTGCGAGCTGAGCCGGTTGACCGCCTCCTCGAGCGGATCGATCTCCGGGGTATCGGTACCACCGAGGCTGAGGTTGACGACGTCGGCGCCCTGCGCGACGGCCCACTCCATCCCGGCCAGGATGTCGGAGTCGAAGCAGGTGGACGCGCAGACCTTGCCGTCCAGCAGTTCGGCATCCGGCGCGACACCCCGGTACCTGCCACCCGAGGCGGCGCCCGAGCCGGCGATGGTCGAGGCGACGTGCGTTCCGTGGCCGAACTGGTCCCCGGCGGGATCCTGGGTGAAGTTCTGGGTGGCGATCACCTTGCCGGCCAGGTCGGGGTGGGTGGCGTCGATCCCGCTGTCGAGGACGGCGACCTTGACGCCCTTGCCAGTCAGGCCGGCCTTCCACGCTTCCGGCGCGCCGATCTGCGGGACCGACTTGTCCAGGCTGAGCTCGCGCTTGCCGTCGAGCCAGATCTTGCGGACGGAACCGGCGAGGCGTTGCCCCTTGACCAGGTTCGCCCAGCCGGCCGCGGCATCGGTCTTGGCGAAGCGGGTCGGCGAGGCGTTGATCGAGCGGAGTCTGCCGGTCGGCTGCGAGTACTCGACCAGGAGCCGGACCTCCTTGCTCTGCTGATCGTCCAGTCCTGCTGTCAGCAAGGCGCTGACGTCGAAGAGGCGGTGGTCGAGTTTGCCCTGGCTCAGCAGGGCTGCGGCGTCCGACGGTACGACGTACAGGTGGTTCGCGACCTTCTGTACGGCGTACGAGATGCCGTTGCGGCGGGTCCTGATCTCGGGTTGACCCGTCGGGCCGAGTTGGACGGTGTCACCGGTGAGCAGGGTGACGCTGCGGGACGAATCCCTGTGACTGCTTGCCGGAGTGGGCCGGTGGGAGCTGGAATGCGCGACTTGGGGCTGGGCCAGCCCTGCGGCGGCGAGGGCGATCACGCTGGCGGCAGCGGCGGTTCTTCGACGCGGGAAGCGCATGAAGAGAGTCCTTTCATCGGGTGGACTCTCTTCCAACGCGGCGGGACCGGCGCCAGGGTGACCTCAGCTGGGGACGATCAGGCCCAGCAGCAGAATGGTGGCGCCCACTCCGAGCAGGAGGGCGGCGTCGAACATGCGGCTGCGGACGTGCAGCAGGCCGGCCGCGTCGTCGCCGAGGGCGGCCCGGAGCAGACCGGCCAGCAGGACTCCGCCGGCGAAGAGCAGGATGCCGTTGCGCCAGTCGTAGAAGGTGAGGATCACCAGGCCGGCCGCGGCGACGATCACCGACAACGCCAGCGGCCATTCGCTGCGGCGCTGCGCCTCGCCCGCCATCAGCCGGCGACGGCGGCTTCGGCCGCCTCCACCACGTTGGTGAGCAGCATCGCGCGGGTCATCGGGCCGATCCCGCCGGGCATCGGCGCGATCCAGCTCGCCACCTCGCGGGCGGCCGGCTCGATGTCGCCGACGATCTTGCCCTCGGCGCTGCGGCTGGTACCGACGTCGAGCAGGACGGCGCCCGGCTTGATCATGTCGGCGGTGATCAGGCCGGCCGAACCGGCCGCGGCGATCACGATGTCGCCGGTCCGGACGACCGAGGCGAGATCCTTGGTGCCGGTGTGGCACTGGGTGACGGTCGCGTTCTCCGACTTCCGGGTGAACAGCAGGCCCATCGGGCGTCCCGCGGTGACCCCGCGGCCGACGACGACCACGTGCGCCCCGGCGATCGGTACGTCGTAGCGGCGGAGGATCTCGACGCAGCCCTTCGGCGTACAGGGCAGTGGGCCGTCCTGGCCGAGGACGAGCTTGCCGAGGCTGACCGGGTGCAGACCGTCCGCGTCCTTGACCGGGTCGATCAGGCCGAGGATCTCGTTGGTGTCGACGTGCTTCGGCAGCGGGAGCTGGACGATGAAGCCGGTGCAGGCCGGGTTCTCGTTCAGCTCGATCACCTTGGCCGCGATCTCGTCCTGGGTCGCGGTAGCGGGCAGTTCGACCTCGATCGAGGCGATCCCGACCGCGGCGCAGTCCCGGTGCTTGCCCGCGACGTACGCCCGGCTGCCGGGGTCGTCGCCGACCAGGATCGTGCCGAGGCCGGGCACCACGCCCTGCTCGGCCAGCTTCGCCACCCGGACCGCCAGCTCGCTCTTGATCGCCGCCGCGGTCGCCTTGCCGTCCAGAATCTCCGCCGTCACGGTCCGATCCTCCCACGCACCCCGGCGGCCCTGTCGCCGGGTGAGCTGGGACACAAACCTGACCGATCGGTTGAAAACTGGCCGATCGGTCAGGATAGTGGTGACCATGGCAACCACCACCCCGGCGCGGGAGCGGACCCGGCGCGAGATCGAGCAGCAGGCGATGGCGCTGTTCGCGAGCCAGGGGTACGACGCGACCTCGTTGCAGGACATCGCGACTGCCGCCGGTTGCTCGAAGGCGACCGTGCTCTACCACTTCAACGGCAAGCCGGCGGTGCTCGCAGCCGTCCTCGAACCGTCACGGATCGCACTGAACGAGCTCAACGCGGAGGCGGCCGGGATGTCCGCCGCGGCGGCTCAGGAGTTCGCGCTGACCCGGTTCGTCGAGCTCGCCGTCGAGTTCCGCGGGCTGATCAATGTGCTGCAGGACCTGCTGAGCACGATCGAGCAGTATCCCGAGTTCGCCGACCTCATCGCGGCCGGGATGCGGATGACCGAGATCCTCGCCGGCGGCACCGACGACCAACTCGAGATCGACCTGGCGAAGTTCGCCATCAACGGCCTGCTCGGCGAGTGCCGGCACCGGGGCGAGCGCACCGACGCCGAACTGCACACCCTCTGTGACACCGCGCTGCGCCGGATCCTCCGGCTGAACCGCTGACCACGCCTACTTCCAGCGAACGGACGCACCAGCCATGGCAAACCTCCTGTACCGGCTCGGCCGGTTCTCCTACCAGCGGCGCCGGATCGTCACGGCGATCTGGGTGTTCGTCCTGGTCCTGCTCGGGGTCGGCGCACTGACGCTCGGCGGCAAGACGGCGAACACCTTCTCGATCCCCGGCACCGAGTCGCAGCGCGCGCTGGACGCCTTGAAGACGGAGCTTCCGGCCGCGAGCGGCGCCTCGGCGACCATCGTGGTGAAGGCACCCGCCGGGCAGACCCTCGCCACTCCCGCCGTGAAGGCGGCTGTCGGCGCAACCGTTGCCAGAGCCAACCAGTTGCCCGAGGTCGTCGGCGCGGTGGATCCCTTTACCAGCAAGGCGATCAGCCCGGACGGTACGACGGGTCTGATCAGCGTGCAATTCACCAAGCCCGCCGATGAGCTGGCGAAGAGCACAACCACGGCGTATGACGAACTGCATCGCTTGAGCTCTGGCGATCTGCAGGTGGTCCCGGGTGGCCAGATCGTCGGTGGGGCACCGCCGATGGGCGCGACCGAGGTGATCGGTGTGGCGATCGCCGCTCTCGTACTGGTGATCACGTTCGGATCGCTCGTCGCCGCCGGCATGACCCTGCTGACCGCGCTGGCCGGCGTGCTCGCGGGGATGGCTGGGTTGTTCCTGATCACGTCGGTGGTCGATGTCTCGTCGACGGCTCCGATCCTCGCGCTGATGCTCGGTCTCGCGGTCGGGATCGACTACTCGTTGTTCATCAGTTCGCGGCACCGGTCCCAGCTTGCGGCGGGGATGGACGAGGAGGAGTCGGTCGCACGAGCTACCGCGACCGCTGGGTCGGCCGTGTTGTTCGCCGGCGCGACTGTCGTGATCGCCCTTGCCGGGTTGAGTTTGGTGGGAGTTCCGTTCCTGACCGCGATGGGCCTGGCCGCGGCGGCCACGGTGCTTACCGCAGTACTGGTTGCGTTGACTCTGCTGCCTGCACTGCTGGGGTTTGTCGGGCAGCGGGTGTTGCCGCGGAAGGTGCGGAAGAGTGGGGCTGCCGCTCCTGCTGTTCACGGGTTCGGTTTTCGCTGGGCCCGGTTGGTGACGCGGTTCCGGGTACCGATCGTTGCTGTGGGCATCATTGGGCTCGGCGTGCTGTCGATTCCCACCCAGGACATGCGGCTGGCGCTGCCGGACGGCGCATCGGCGGCGGCCGGGACCAATCAGCGGGTCGCCTACGACCTGACGGCGGCCGCCTTCGGCCCGGGGGCGAACGGGCCGCTGGTGGTTGTGGTGAAGGCCGATGACGCTGCGACGACGGGTGCGCTGGTCGAGCAGGTGCTCGGGAAGGCCAAGGGGCTCAAGGACGTCGTCGCGGTTCAGCCCGGGCCGGCGAGTGCTGACGGGAAGACCCGGCTGGTCAGCGTCATCCCGGCGGGCGGTCCGGCCAGCGAGCAGACTGCCGACCTGGTGAAGAACCTGCGGACTTCGATCCATCCGCTGGGGGACGTCTCGGTCACCGGCAACACCGCCGTCGGTGTGGACGTGTCGAACAAGCTGACCGCAGCGTTGCCGCTTTATCTGCTGGTCGTGATCGGGTTGTCGTTCCTGCTGCTGATGCTGGCGTTCCGGTCGATCCTGGTGCCGTTGAAGGCGACGCTCGGGTTCCTGCTCACGATCGGCGCGACATTCGGGATCACCGTGGCGGTGTTCCAGAAGGGCTGGGGCGCCTCGCTGCTCGGCGTCGACTCACCGGGGCCGCTGGTCAGCTTCCTGCCGATCATCATGATGGGCATCCTGTTCGGGCTGGCGATGGACTACGAGGTGTTCATCGTGTCCCGGGTCCGGGAGGAGTTCGTGCACGGACGGCACGCGACCGAGGCGACCGTCGAAGGTGTCGGCCACGGCGCCCGGGTGGTGACGGCGGCGGCGCTCATCATGGCCGCGGTCTTCGCCGGGTTCATGTTCGCCGAGGACCCGATCATCAAGACGATCGGCTTCGGCCTCACCATCGGCGTCCTGATCGACGCCTTCGTCGTCCGGATGACCCTCGTCCCCGCCGTCCTCACCCTCCTCGGCGACCGCGCCTGGTTCTTCCCGAAGTGGCTCGACCGCATCACCCCCAAGGTCGACATCGAAGGCGAAACCCTCCACGTCCCCACCGAAGAGAAACAACTGGTCACCGTCGACTGATCCAGACCAAGAGCCCGGCAGACACCTTCTGCCGGGCTCTTTGTTTATCCGGACCTGTGCTGTGGGCGCCTGCCTCAGCCGGCGGTACGCAGTACGGGGAATGTGGTCGGGGTTGTCAGGGTTGGGTTGGATAGTTTATTCTTGAACTATCCAGGAGCGAGGAGTCCACCATGCCCGCCGTGACCGTTTCCGACATCACCGTGCTGCCGCGTGTCCACCAGCCGGATCCTGCCGTCGCCAAGGAGCGGTCGGTGCGGTCGGTGACGTCCGCGCCGAGCGGCTACGAAGGAGAAGGCTTCCCCGTACGCCGTGCCTTCGCCGGGGTCGACCTGCGTGATCTGGACCCGTTCATCCACATGGACCAGATGGGCGAGGTGGAGTACGCGCCGGGTGAGCCGAAGGGCACGCCGTGGCACCCGCACCGTGGCTTCGAGACCGTCACCTACATGCTCGACGGGATCATGGAGCACCAGGATTCCCAGGGCGGCGGTGGTGTCATCTCCAACGGCGACACCCAGTGGATGACGGCCGGCTCCGGCCTGCTGCACATCGAGACGCCGCCGGAGCACCTGGTGCTGAGCGGCGGTCTGTTCCACGGCATCCAGCTCTGGGTGAACCTGCCGAAGGCGCAGAAGTGGGCCGCCCCGCGCTACCAGGACATCCGCGGTGGCGACTCCGCGCTGCTCTCGACGGCGGACGGCGGCGCGCTGATCCGGGTGATCGCCGGGTCGGTCGACGGCCACGACGGCCCTGGTTCGACGCACACCCCGATCACGCTGGTGCACGCGACGGTCAGCCCTGGCGCCGAGATGGTCCTGCCCTGGCAGCCGGACTACAACGCGCTCGTCTACGTGCTGGCTGGCCAGGGCACGGTCGGCGCCGACCACCGCCCGATCCGCAAGGGCCAGCTCGCGCTGTTCGGCCCCGGCGACACGATCCGTACTGCGGCAGCCCTCTCGCAGTCGCAGGCCGAGCCGAACCTCGACGTCCTCATCCTCGGCGGCCGCCCGATCCGCGAGCCTGTCGCGATGGCCGGCCCGTTCGTGATGAACACCCGCGCCGAGGTCATCCAGGCCTTCGAAGACTTCCAGGCCGGCAAACTCGGCACCATCCCGGCCGTCCACGGCCTCGGCACGGACCTGCACGAGTCCAACTGACACCTCATCCGCGGTTCCGCCTCAGCGGCGGGACCGCGGATTTTCAGGGCGTGTAGTTGCCGGTGTCGTCGAGGTCTGTGTAGTGCTGGATGCGTGGATCGTCGGGGTCGCCGCCGGCCAGTACTACGAACTCGCGGGCGGCCGGCGGGCCGCCGTACTGGGGGTTGAGGCCGTTGCTGAGGCTCTTGTGCATCAGCGCGAAGTCGACGTACCGATCGCCGAGACCGAGCCGGCTGAGATCGAGGATGCCGCTGAAACGCAGGGTTTCCGGGTCGATGAAGACGTTCGGCGCACAGTAGTCGCCATGCGTCACGACCTCGCGCGGCCCGGGGAACGGCGAATCGAACGGACACTCGGTCAACCCGCGCAACCGGCGTACGCCGTCCGCAACAGCGGCCAGTACCGCGGGACGCTCGGCGGCCGGCCAGGTCTGCGAGGCGTCGCGACCGTGGAGCTGAGTGGTGAGCATCCAGTCGTCACCACGATCGAGCACGCGCGGGCACGGTATCTCGGTGCCGGCCAGCCAGCTCAGTCGTTCGGCTTCTTCGGCAACGCCCGCGCCCGCCTTGTAATAAAGGGTTTCTGCGGCGCGTTCCAGTCGCACCACGGTCGCCCCGGACCATCCGAGGTCGACCGGTTCGGCGCGGGTGGCGCCGAACCGGTCGGTCAGAGCTGCAAGATCCACTCAGTGAAGGTTACGGTGCAAAGCCGAAATCAGCTCGCCATTTCCGGTATCGCCATCGAGTGACCAGATCATCGCGCCGCCGAGGTGGCGCTTGGAGATGTACTGCGCCTTGCGCTTCATCTCGACCGGGTCGTCCCAGGTCCAGAACGTCGTACCGTCGAACAGCCAGGCGAAGCCGGCCTTGTTGTCACGGTGGACGGTGAAGTCGCCGGCCTTTGCCTTGAGCAACCGATAGTCCTCGTAGCCGGCTTCGTACGTCGCCGGCGCGGGACCCGTGGCGGGCTGGAACAACCCGTTGTTCTGGTTGGTCACGCCGGTCCAGCCGCGGCTGTAGAACGGCACGCCCATCACCAGCTGGTTGCGCGGCGCACCGCGGGAGAGGTAGGCGTCGATCGTCACCTGGGAGCTGAACTCCTCGGACGAGGGGTCGCCCTTCGGCGCGTCGATCGCGGACTGCTGGTTGGTGATCGGGTCCCACGAGCCGTGGTAGTCGTAGCCCTGCGTCGTACCGAAGGTCAGGTCGCGGAACAACTGCTTGACCTGGAACCCGTTGTCGATCTGCTCCGGCGCGGCGGGCAGGAAGGCGGTCAGGTTGTAGCGGCCGCGGAACGGCCAGGACGCGCGGTCCAGCTGCTTGCGGTACTCGTGCACCAGTGCGGTGAAGTTCTGCTTGTCTTCGGGGCGGATCACGTTGCCCGGGTTGCCTTCGCTGGCCGGCCACTCCCAGTCGAGGTCGACACCGTCGAAGATGCCCTTCGCGGCACCGGCCGGAGCGCCCGGCAGGTTGCCCTTGAGCCACATGTCGAGGCAGGACTTCACATGCGCGGCCCGGGAGGCCGGCGTGAGCGCGGCGTCGGAGAAGTACTTCGAACCGGTCCAGCCGCCGAGCGAGATGCTGATCCGCAGCTTCGGGAACTTCTGCTTCAGCTGCTTCAACTGGTTCAGGTTGCCGGCCAGTGGCTGGCCGGCCTCGTCGGCTTTGCCGCTGACGCTCTGCTCCGCGGTGAACGGCCGCTGATAATCGGCCCACGGGTCGCTCGAGACACAGTTGCCGGAGGCATCGAGAAAGCCGAACGCGTAGTTCAGCTGGGTGAGTTTGGCGGCCGTACCGTTCTTGACCAGGTCACTCACCAGGAAGTTGCGGTCGTAGCCGCTCCACTGGGTGTAGTACCCGACAACACGCTTCTGACTGTGAGCCTCGGCCGGCACCGCGGACACCCCGAGAGGGACTGTCACCGCAACTGCCACCAGCGCCGCAAAGCTCCGACGTTTCACCGACATGGTTCTCCCCACCGGGCGGTTCGAGGAACAACGAGCCCGCTCACCATAAGCACGCCTGAATAGTTAAGCAACCTCTCTATCGAAAGCATTTTCTGCCGCCCCCTGCGCCGTCGAGAGCGCTTTCTTACCCCAGGCGATGGACGAACTCGGCCCTAGACTCGGCGACATGCTGCAGATCAGGCCGGCGGTGACCGCGGATGTGGAGGTCGTGGACGAGATCGCCCAGTCCGCCTTCGAGCACTACACCGCCCGGATCGGCCGCCCGCCGACGCCGATGAGCATCGACTACCGGGCCGCCGTCGAGGCCGGCAAGATCTGGGTCGCCGACGATCGCAGTACGGTCGTCGGCTTCGTCTTGCTGGAGAACGAGGACGACGCATTGCTCCTGGACGTCATCGCCGTCTCACCCGCGGCCCAGGGCACGGGAGTCGGCTCGGCGCTCCTCACCTTCACCGAAACAGAAGCCGAGACCCGCGGCTACTCCCGCATCACGCTCTACACGAACGTCATGATGACCGAGAACCTGGCGTACTACCCACGGCATGGCTACGTCGAGACCGGACGCCAGTACAAGAACGGCTTCGGCCGAGCCCACTTCGAGAAGATGCTCGCTGGTGTTAGTGGCGATGAAGGATCGGCCGTTTCGGGGGTTGGGCCGACCGACGAGACAGGTGGTCTTCAACCCGGCTGAGCTGCTCGAGAGTAGGTCACGTGGTCAGCTGCGACGAAGGAGCCGGCAGCCGGCGGGCGGGAGCAGCCGACCGAGGAGGGCACGCGGGAGCTTGTCGAGCGGCGACGGAGGAGCCGCGACTGGGGTGGGCGGGAGCGACCGACGGAGGAGGGCGCGTGGGAAAGAAGCACCCCCGCCTGGGTGAGGCGGGGGTGCGTCGTACTAGTGGAAGAAGTGGCGGGTGTTGGTGAAGTACATGGTGATGCCGGCCTTGGTGGCGGCTTCGATGGCGGCGTCGTCCCGGATGGAGCCGCCGGGCTGGACGACGGCTTTGACGCCTGCGTCGATGAGGACCTCGAGGCCGTCGGGGAAGGGGAAGAAGGCGTCCGAGGCGGCGACGGAGCCGGCCGCGCGGTCGGCGGCGCGGGAGACGGCGAGGCGGCAGGAGTCGACGCGGTTGACCTGGCCCATGCCGACGCCGACCGAGGCGCCGTCCGCGGCCAGCAGGATCGCGTTGGACTTGACCGCCCGGCAGGCTTTCCAGGCGAAGGCGAGGTCGGCGAGCACCTCGTCGGAGGCGGCCGGACCGGCGGCCAGTTGCCAGCCGGACGGGTCGTCGCCGGGCGCCTGGAAGACGTCCTTCTGCTGCATCAGCAGCCCGCCGCTGATCGCGCGGAACTCGACCGGCTGAGCTGAGGTATCCGGTCCGCAGACCAGCAGGCGGATGTTCTTCTTCGCCTGCAGCACCTCGACCGCGCCGTCTTCGAAACCAGGCGCGACGAGCACCTCGGTGAAGATCTCCGCGACCTGCTTGGCCAGCTCGACCGAGACCGGGCGGTTGGTGGCGATCACGCCGCCGTACGCCGAGACCGGGTCGCACTCGTGGGCGCGCCGGTGCGCCTCGGCGATGTCCTTGCCGACCGCGATGCCGCACGGGTTCGCGTGCTTGATGATCGCGACGGCCGGCTCGGTGAAGTCGTACGCCGTACGCCGGGCCGCGTCCGCGTCGACGTAGTTGTTGTACGACATCTCCTTGCCGTGCAGCTGCTCGGCCGAGGCCAGCCCGGATCCGCCGTTGCTGTAGAGCGCAGCCGGCTGGTGCGGGTTCTCGCCGTACCGCAGGACCGCCTTCTTCTCCCACGAAGCGCCGACCCACGCCGGGAAGCCCGAGCCTTCGCTGCTGTCCGTGAGCACGTTGCCCATCCAGGACGCCACAGCCACGTCGTACTCCGCGGTGTGCACGAAGGCCGCAGCAGCCAGCCGCTGCCGCTGCTCCAGCGAGAACCCACCCTCCCCAAGCACGGCATAGACATCTGAGTACTGCGAAGGCGAGGTCACCACGGCAACGTTCGCGTGGTTCTTGGCCGCGCCGCGGACCATCGACGGACCACCGATGTCGATCTGCTCGACACACTCGTCCACCGACGCGCCCGAGGCGACCGTCTCGCTGAACGGGTACAGGTTGCTGACCAGCAGGTCGAACGGCTCGACGCGCATCTCGGCGAGCTGCTCCACGTGGTCGGGCTTGCGGACGTCGGCGAGCAGACCGGCGTGCACCTTCGGGTGCAGCGTCTTCACCCGCCCGTCCAGGCACTCGGGGAACCCGGTGAGGTCTTCCACCTTGGTCACCGGTACGCCGGCCGCGGCGATCCGGGCGGCGGTGGAGCCGGTCGACACCAGCTGGACCCCGGCGTCGGACAGCGCCTTCGCGAGCTCCTCCAGACCGGTCTTGTCGTAGACGCTGATCAGCGCCCGGCGGATCGGCCTGCGGTCGGTGCTCACTTCAGTCGAACCTTTCGTCCGGTGATGGTCCAGCCGTCGCGGACCAGCCGGCCGACCCACTCCACCAGCTGGCGGCGTTCGACCTCCTTGATCCGTTCGGTCAGGGTTTCTTCGGTGTCGTCGTCCTCGACGGGCACGACGACCTGGCTGATGATCGGCCCGGTGTCGACCCCGCCGTCGACGAAGAACAGGGTCGCGCCGGCCACCTTGACGCCGTACTCGAGCGCGTCGCGAGGCCCGTGGATACCGGGGAACGCGGGCAGCAGCGCGTTGTGGGTGTTGATGTAGCGATCGCCGAACGCCCCGAGGAAGTCGTCGCCGACCAGCTTCAGGAAGCCGGCCGAGATGACCAGATCGGGCTTGTACTCCGCCACGGAAGCCGTCAGTGCACGGTCCCACGCAGCGCGCTCGGCGTGGTCCTTCACCTTGTGCACGAAGGTCGGCACGCCCGCGGCGGCGGCCCGGTCGAGCCCGGCGATCCCCTCGCGATCCGCGCCGACGGCGACCACCTGCGCGCCGTACGCCGGGTCTTCGCAGGCGTCCAGCAGTGCTTGCAGGTTCGAACCGGAACCCGAGATCAGCACGACCAGACGCGCGGGGGCATTCGGGTCAGTCACCCGGCAAACCCTATCGCTCGATGCCTCCGGGTCCGGTGTCGGCCTCCGGTACCCCCGGGCGCCGGGCCGCGACGACACCGGCGGTGATCGCCGCGCCGATCGCCATCCCGGCCGTCAGTACCCCGGCCGCCGGAATCGCGCCGGGGATGCCCACCTCGGCCATCCGGCCCGGTCCGGCCGCACCGCCCGCGAGCACCATCAGGACGAGCAGGGCGAGTCCGCCGAGCAGGGCCGCGATCGCCCCTCGCAGCGCGAACGCGTCCCACCCGAGCGCCTCGGCCTCCACCGTCTTCAGCCCGCGCCGCGTGATCACCAGCCCAGCGACCACACCGGCGGCCAGTGGCACCACAGCAGTCAGCACGAGCAGGTACGTCGACGTAGCGCCGTCAGCCGGTACTGCGGCCAGCAGCGGCAGCGCGGGGAGATTCCCCACCACGACGCCGGTCGGTGCGACCGAGGTCCCCACGCCGAGCTGGAAGCCGGGACCGGCGACGAACGCCACGACGTACAGCAGCACGTTGGGCAGCAGCATCAGGCAGAGCGCGAACAGCACGACCGAACCGACCACGCCCGCGTCCAGGAGTTCCAGCATCGAGGTGACCCGCGAGAAGTGGATCGCCAGGATCACGGCGTACAGGAGTGAGGCTGTGGCGATCACTGTCAGTACTGCGGCAGCAGCAGCCGGTACTGCGTCACGCAGGCCGGTCGGGGTCGCATCGGCGATGTCCGCAGCGGCACCCGACTCCACCAGGACCCCAGCAGTGCCGGCCACGATTGCCAGGGTGGCAGCACCGAGGAAAGCCGACACCGGCGACACCTTGACGGTGTTGTCCGACGTCAGCAGGGCAATGATCAGCGCGCCGAGCCCGTACGTGACCGCAAGAGCTCCGGACGCCACGGCGAGTTCGCCGGTCTTGTCGGCTCCGCTGACCCGCGCGGTGAACCGGCCGGCGCGGTACAGGCACCAGGCCAGGAACAGGGTGAGGCCGAGCGGAGCGATCGTCACAGAGCCGCCACCGAACGTGGCACCGGCCTTGTGCGCGACCAGCCACACCGTGGCACCGGCGCGGACGGCCCCGGAGGCACCACCGAAGGAGGCCGCCAGCCAGCCGATCACCGCGACCGCGGCACACGCCAGCAGACCGGTCAGCAGGCAGGCGCCGGCGCCGATCACGGCCGACAGCAGCACCGGTTTCGTCGGTGCGGCGACGGACGGGTCGGGCGGCTGCGGGGATCCGCCGTCACGGCTGCCTGGGCGGCTCAGCATGTCGGTCATCTGAGCTCCATCGTCGCCCGCGGAGAGGGGACCGCTCGTGCGGACACGCCGAGGTATGGAAGACTTCGGCAGGCTGGCTCTCCGGGTGTATGCCGGGCCACCGGGTACCGTCGGGCGGAATCAGTCAGGAGGTCGAGAGCGAGTGTCGGGTTCCCACCGCGCGCCACGCGGCGGTAGTCGTGCCGCGGCTCGGCAGGCACGCCGGGCGCAGGCCCGCCGTCGTAACCAGCTGATCGGCGCCGGCGCGGCTGTCCTGATCCTGGTCGGTGGCGGTGGCATCGCCGCGGTCAACGCGTTCGGCGGCGGCGACTCCCCCGGCTCCAAGGCCGGCACCGGCGACGACAAGTCCGCCGGCTCGAGCCTGTTGTCCGATGCCAAGTCGCTGATCGACGTTCCGGCCGCCAAGTCGCTGAGCCCGGCCGGCACCTGGGCGATCGCCGCGACCGCCGACGGCAGCAGCGCGCCGGACAAGTCGTTCGTCTGCCAGCCGCAACGCTTCGCCGACCCGGCCGGCGTCCGGACCTGGGTCCGCACCTTCCGCAACGCGGCCACCAAGGAGTCCGCGGTCCAGTACGTCGAGGTCTCGAACGACTCGACCGCGGCGGACAAGACCTACGCGACGATCACCGGCTGGCTCAGCGGCTGCCTCACCCCGCAGGTGCGCCTGATCGCGAGCTACACCACCACCGGACTGGGCGAGCGCGGCGTCGTCGCCGTCTTCGGCCAGCCCACCGGTGAGAAGACCAGCAACTACAAGACCATCTCGGTGACCACGGCCGGCCAGGCCACGATGGTGCTCGAACACGACAGCGCCGGCACCGCGGTCCCCAAACCCGACGCCGTGCTCAGTACCGCGGGCGCCGGGCTGAAGCGGATCTGCGACCAGCCGGGCGCCAACTGCACCACCGGTACGCCGACGGCGTCCCCCGCGTTGCTCCCGAGCAACGAGTCGGCCGGCTTCATGGCACCGATCGACCTGCCCGTGCTGGCGTCGGTGAACAAACCCTGGGTGAGCGCGAGCACGACGACCCGGACCGGGACCGGCTGCGAGAAGATCGATCTCAAGAAGGCGAAGGCGACGGGGTACAAGTCGCTCACCTACGTGACGCCGGACGCCGACGTGCCGACCGAGTTCGGTCTGGACGCCACGGTGTCGAGCTATGCCAATGCGACGGCGGCGACCGCCTTCGTCACCGGGATCCGCAAGAACGTGGACAGCTGCGCCAAGGCCACCTCCGACGCCGTGAAGGTCAAGACGACCAGCACCATCTCGGTCGGCGCGATCAAGGGCGAGGCCTGGCGGGCGGCGTACGACACCGGCGGCGGCAAGGTCTTCACCTACCGGATCGGGATCGCCTCCAACGGGTCGAACGCCGTCTACATCCTGTTCCCGGTGCTGAAGAACCTGGACATCAGCGACAACGCCTTCGCCGACGTACTCGTGCGTGCCGCCGAGCGCTGCACGGCGTACAAGTAAGTCCTTCGCACAAACAACAGCGGCCCCGGGAAGTCCCGGGGCCGCTCTTGCGTACTGCGTACTACTTGCTCAGGTCCTGCATGATCGCGCGCATCAGGTTGGCGGTCTCGGACGGCGTCTTGCCGACCTTGACGCCGACGGCCTCGAGGGCCTCCTGCTTGGCGGCCGCCGTACCGGAGGAGCCGGACACGATGGCGCCGGCGTGGCCCATCGTCTTGCCCTCCGGGGCGGTGAAGCCCGCGACGTAGCCGACGACCGGCTTGGTCACGTTCTCCTTGATGAACGCGGCCGCCCGCTCCTCGGCGTCACCACCGATCTCACCGATCATCACGATCGCGTCGGTGTCCGGGTCGTCCTGGAACGCCCGCAGCGCGTCGATGTGGGTCGTCCCGATGATCGGGTCGCCACCGATCCCGATCGCCGTGGAGAAGCCGAAGTCGCTCAGCTCGTACATCATCTGGTAGGTCAGCGTGCCCGACTTCGACACCAGACCGATCCGGCCGGCACCGGCGATGTTCGCCGGGATGATGCCTGCGTTGGCCTCGCCGGGGGTGATGATGCCCGGGCAGTTCGGCCCGATGATCCGGGTCGTGCCGGAGGCCTGCGCGTGCGCGAAGAACTCCGCGGTGTCGTGCACCGGGACGCCTTCGGTGATCACGACGACCAGCGCGACGCCGGCGTCGATGGCCTCGAAGACCGCGCCCTTGGTGAACTTCGGCGGCACGAAGACGACCGACACGTCGGCACCGGTCTCCTTGACCGCCTCGGCGACCGAGCCGAAGACCGAGATGGCCTTACCGTCGAAATCGACCGACTGGCCGCCCTTGCCGGGCGTCACGCCGCCGACGATGTTGGTGCCGGAGGCAAGCATCCGGGTGGTGTGCTTGGTGCCCTCGGAGCCGGTCATGCCCTGGACGATGACCTTGCTGTCCTTGGTGAGGAAGATCGACATGTCCGTTGTCCCTTACTTCGCTGCCAGCTCGGCGGCCCGCTTGGCCGCGCCGTCCATCGTGTCCACGCGCTCGAGACCGGCCAGGCCGGCGTTGTCGAGGATCCGGCGACCCTCCTCGGCGTTGTTGCCGTCCAGCCGGACGACCAGCGGCTTGCTCACGTGCTCGTCGCGGCCCGCGAGCAGCTCGAAGGCCTGCACGATTCCGTTGGCGACCGCGTCACAGGCGGTGATGCCGCCGAAGACGTTGACGAAGACGCTCTCCACCTGCGGGTCGGAGATGATGATCTCCAGGCCGTTCGCCATCACCTCGGCCGAGGCGCCGCCACCGATGTCGAGGAAGTTGGCCGGCTTGACGCCGCCACTGTTGCCGTCTGAATAGGCCTCACCGGCGTAGGCCACGACGTCCAGCGTGCTCATCACGAGCCCGGCGCCGTTGCCGATGATGCCGACCGAACCGTCGAGCTTGACGTAGTTGAGACCCTTGGCCTTGGCCTTCGCCTCCAGCGGGTCCTCGGCCGAGGAGTCGGCGAAGGCGGCGTGCTCGGGGTGCCGGAAGTCCGCGTTCTCGTCCAGGGTGACCTTGCCGTCGAGGGCTTCCATCGAGCCGTCGGCCAGCTTGACCAGCGGGTTCACCTCGACCAGCGAGGCGTCCTCGGTGACGAAGACCTGGTACAGCTTGGCGATCTCGACCGCCGCGACGTCGAGCACGTCGGCCGGGTAGCCGGCCTGCTCGGCGATCTCGCGCGCCTTGGCCTCGTCGACACCGGTCGCCGGGTCGATCGAGATCTTGGCGACCGCGTCCGGGTTGGTGTGCGCGACCTCCTCGATCTCCATCCCGCCGGCGGCGGAGGCGATGCACAGGTAGTTGCGGTTGGCCCGGTCGATCAGGAAGGAGAAGTAGTACTCCTCGGCGATCGCGGCGGCCGGGACGATGTTCAGCGTCCGGACCACGTGGCCCTTGATGTCCAGGCCGAGGATCGCGCGGGCGTGCTCTTCGGCCTCGTCGGGCGAGGAGGCGAGCTTGACGCCGCCTGCCTTGCCCCGGCCACCGGTCAGCACCTGGGCCTTGACGACCACCTTGCCACCGATCTTCTCGGCCGCGGCGCGGGCTTCCTCGGGCGTGGTGACGACCTCACCGACCGTCGTCCGCACACCGTGCTTGGCGAAGACAGTCTTCGCCTGGTACTCCATCAGATCCACGACTGTGGTCCCTCTCTCGCCTGTTCGGGTTGGGCCGCGACGACAGGTGACTGTTGCGGTGCACGAAAAGGTGTGCTGGGGCACGGTCGCCGGCGCGTTCCGTTGCCTGAGACTAGCCACCTTCACCACCGCGGCGACAGCCGGGGTACGCGCTGAGACGACTGTCACAGCCCTCTTGCGGCTGCGTGAAAGGCTGGACCGCATGACAGAACAAGCGAGCAGACCAGTTGACGACTGGTGGCGCAGCGCCGTCGTGTACCAGGTGTACCCGCGGTCGTTCGCCGACGCGGACGGTGACGGGACGGGCGACGTGAACGGGATCCGGGCCCGGCTGCCGTACCTGGCCGACCTCGGCATCGACGCGATCTGGATCAGCCCGTGGTACCCGTCCCCGCTGCTGGATGGCGGCTACGACGTGTCCGACTACCGCGACATCAACCCCGAGTTCGGCACGCTGGCCGACGCGGACGCGCTGATCGCGGAGGCGCACGCGCTCGGGATCCGGATCCTGATCGACCTGGTGCCGAACCACTGCTCCTGGGAGCACCCGTGGTTCAAGGCCGCGCTGGCCGCCGGCAAGGGGTCGCCGGAGCGGGAGCGGTTCTGGTTCCGCGACAGCAAGGAGGGCGGCCTGCCGCCGACGAACTGGCCGGCCGCGTTCGGTGGGCCGGCCTGGCAGCAGATCGAGGACGGGCAGTGGTACCTGCACCTGTTCGACATCTCCCAGCCGGACTGGAACTGGGACCATCCCGACGTGATCGCCGAGTTCGACTCGATCCTGCGGTTCTGGTTCGACCGCGGCATCGACGGCTTCCGGATCGACGTGGCCGACTCGATGGCCAAGGACCCCACCCTGCCCGACGTCCCGCTGCACGAGGACGGCGAGCCGACCCGGGAGAAGTACGTCGGCAACCCGTTCTACGACCAGCCCGCGGTGCACACGATCCATCAGCGCTGGCGCGCGATCGCCGACGAGTACGCCGGTACGCCGCAAGGCCCGCGGGTGTTCGTCGCCGAAGCCTGGTTGTCGCCGGCCGAGCGACTGGCGCAGTACGTGCGACCCCACGAGCTGCACTCCGCGTTCAACTTCGACGTACTGCGGTGTGCCTGGGACGCCAAGGAACTCCGGGAGGTGATCGACCACACCACCGAGAACCTGTGGGCCGTCGGCGCACCGGCGACCTGGGTGCTGAGCAACCACGACACCGTCCGGCACCGCACTCGCTACGGCCGGGACCAGCGCGAGGCCCTGGAGGGCGCCGGTGTGGTCCCGACGGATCTCGAACTCGGCCGGCGCCGGGCCCGCGCGGCCGCGCTGCTCGAGCTCGCGCTTCCCGGTGGTGCGTACATCTACCAGGGCGACGAGCTCGGTCTGCCCGAGGTGGAGGACCTGCCGGAAGAGGTGCTGGACGATCCGACCTGGGAGCGGTCGGGGCACACCGTGCGCGGTCGCGACGGTTGCCGGGTGCCGATTCCGTGGAGCGGCAGCGAACCGCCGTACGGGTTCGGTAGTGGGGACGGACAGCCGTGGTTGCCGCAGCCGGCCGACTGGGCTCCGCTGACGGCCGAGGCCGAGGCGGCCGATCCGGACAGCCACCTTTCGCTCTACAAGGCGGCGCTGCGGATCCGCCGGGCCGAGGAGGCTCTCGGCGAAGGCCGGCTCAGCTGGGACTCCGACGCTCCGGCCGGTGTTCTCTCGTTCACCCGGGACCCGGGCTTCCGGTGTGTCGTCAACCTGGGCGCCGGCCCGATCGACCTGCCCGCCGACGCCGAAGTACTGCTGTCGAGTGAACCGCTGGCCGACGGCAAGCTGCCCAGCGATGCCACCGCCTGGCTGAAGGTCTGAGAAACCAAGGAGGCCGGGGCAGTGGATGCCCCGGCCTCTCTTGTCGCTCGTTCAGCGCCGGCGATCCCGGTCCTCGCGATCGCGACGGTCCCGCTCCTCGCGGTCCCGGCGGTCCTGCTCCTCACGGTCCCGGCGGTCCCGGTCTTCGCGATCGCGCCGGTTTCGCTCGTCTCCGTAGCTCATTTCACACCTCCGGCTGTCGTCTGCGACCTTACGCCTGCCGGGACGGCTACTTCACCCCGCCGGCGGTCAGACCGGCCACGATGCGCCGCTGGAACAGCAGCACCGCGATCACGAGCGGGATCGTGACCACCACGCCGGCGGCCATCTGGCTGCCGAACGGCTGGTCCCGGCCGGTCGTGCCGGTGAACTGCGAGATGATCACGTTCGCCGTCTGCACCGACTTCTTGTTGGTCATGCTCAGCGCGATCAGGAACTCGTTCCACGCGGCGATGAAGGTGATGATCGCCGTGGTGAACACACCGGGCGCCGCCAACGGGATGATCACCTTGCGGAACGCCTGCGCCGGCGTACAGCCGTCGACCATCGCCGCCTGCTCGAGTTCCCGCGGCATCTGCCGGAAGAACGCGGTCAGGTTCCACACCGCCAGCGGCAGTGCGAACGACAGGCTGGGCACGATCATCGCCTGGTAGGTGTTGATCCACTTGATGTTGATGAACAACTTCAGCAGCGGGATCACCAGCGAGATCCCGGGGAACATCGACGTGGTGATGATGATCGCCAGCACCGCGTTCTTGAACTTGAAGTCCAGCCGGGCCAGCGTGTACGCCGCGACCATGCCGATCAGCAGGGTCAGGATCGTCACCGTGCCGGCCACGATCAGGCTGTTCAGCAGGCCTTTGCCGAACCCGTTGCTGCCGCTGAAGACGTCCTTGAAGTTCTGGATCGAGAACGGTGCCGGGATCAGCTTGTTGGAGAACTGGTCGCTCGGCCGCCGGAACGCCGAGACGGCCATCCAGTAGAACGGCGCCAGACAGTAGATGACGATGACGCCCACGCCGACCAGCGGCGCCCACTTACGCCAGGGGCTGGCCTCGGCCGCGGCAACCTTCACGTTCGTGCTCATCACTGACCTCCCGCAAGGCTTGCCTCGGCCGCACCCGGCGCTGCGATCGCACGGCGGCGTTTCTTCTTGCCACCGGGCAGCTTCGCCCGGGCCTCGCCGATCACGTCGGCACCGAGCAGTTTCACGAACACGTAGGCGACCGCCGCGACGTACAGGAACAGGACAGTCGCGTACGCCGCCGCCGGCCCGTATCTGGTGTTGAACGCTTCGTCGTAGCCAAGCATCGACAACGTCTCCACCGACGGCTTGTGCGGACCGACCAGCACGTAGGGCAGGTCGAAGATCCGCAGCGTGTCGAGGATGCGGAACAGTACCGCGACCAGCAGCGCCGGTTTGACCAGCGGCAACGTGATCCGGCGGAACGTCTGCAGCACACTCGCGCCGTCCACCTTCGCCGCCTCGTACACCTCGGCCGGAATGGTCTGCAGACCGGCCAGCACCAGCAGACCGATGAACGGCGCGGTCTTCCAGGTGTCGGCGATGATGATCGACAACTTGGCCTGCCAGCCGTCGGTCGACCACAGGATCTGCGAGCCGATCAAGGTGTTCGCGATGCCGTCGGCCTGGAAGATCCACTTCCACAGCAGCGCCGACACCACGGTCGGGATGGCCCACGGCACCAGGATCGCGGCCCGGACGACGGACCGGCCCTTGAACGCCTTGTGCATGATGAGGGCCATCGCCACACCGAGCACGGTTTCCAGCACGACGCACACGACCGTGAAGAAGGTCGTGTTGTAGAAAGCGGTCCAGAAGCGGCTGCCGGTGTCGCCGCTGAAGATGGCCGCGTAGTTGTCGAGCCCGACGAAGGTGGAACCCTTGACGACGAACCCGTTGGCGTCAAGCTTCGTACCGCTCGTGTACAGCGACTCCCGCAACGCGGAGACGATCGGGTACAGCACGACCAGAGCGAGCACGATCAGCGTCGGCGAGAGCAGAATCGCCGCCAGCCGGCCGGTGCCCTCGTTGAAACTCGTGACGCGCTTACTGGCTTTGGACTCCGACCTGTTGTTGATCGGGGCGGACTCACTCATCTCTGCCTCCTTCTGATTCCGGGGCAACCCGGGTTAGGGACAGGACGGGGCCGGCGCGCGGCAGGATCGCCACACACCGGCCCCGGCCGCTATGTCACTGAGTGATGAGTGAGGTCAGCTTGGTCTGCAGGTCGGTGAGGGCCTGCTTGGGCTGCGTCTTACCGCTCAGAGCGTTGTACGCCGCATCCTGGATCGCTGCGGTGACATCGCCGTACTTGACCACGCGCGGCCGCGGCTGGGCGCCCAGGATCGAAGCCTTGAGCGGAGCCAGGTACGGGAACTGCTTGTTCAGCGCCGGGTCGTCGTAGAGCGACGCGTAGGTCGGTGCCTGCGAACTGCCCGACAGGTTCACCTTCTGCCGCGCCTCGCTGGCCATGAAGTTGATGAAGTCGACAGCCGTCGCCTTGTTCTTGGCGAACTTGCTGATCGCGTAGTCGTGACCACCGAGCGACGAGACGCCCGGGCCGGACTTGCCCGGCAGCGGAGCGACACCGAACTTGTTCACGATCTTCGACGAACCATCGGTCTTCTGGGCGAGCGCGTACACGTACGGCCAGTTGCGGTGGAAGAGCAGCTTGCCCTCCTGGAAGGCGCGCCGGCCTTCCTCTTCCTTGTAGGTGATCGCGGCCTTCGGGATGGCCCCGGTGCTGAAGCCCTTCGTGAGCTCCTCGAGACCGGCCAGCGCCTCCGGCGTGTCGACGTTCGGCTTGCCGTCCTTGTCGACGACAACACCGCCGGCGGAGTTGATGGCCTCGGAGAAGTTCACCGTGAGGCCTTCGTACTTCTCGAACTGGCCGGCGTAGCAGCTCATCCCCTTGGCCGAGGGAACCTTCGCCTGCACGGCCAGACAGGCCGCGAGCATCTCGTCCCACGTCTTCGGCACCTGCACGCCCGCCTGGTCCAGCAGGTCCTTGCGGTAGTAGAGCAGACCACCGTCGGAGGTGATCGGCACCGCGTACAGCTTGTCGCGGTACTTGGCCGTCTCGACCGTCGCAGGGATCAGCTTCGGCAGATCAGGGAACTTGTCCTCGGGCAACGGCTCGATCCATTGGTTCGCCGCGAACTCCGACGTCCAGACGACGTCCATGTTCAGCACGCTGAACGCGTCGGACTGGTTCTGCGCGTTCTGCACCATCTGCTGACGCTGGTCGTTGGCGTTCTCCGGAAGCTCCTTGATCTCGACCTTCTCGTCGGGGTGCTGGGAGTTCCACGCCGCGACCTGCTTCGGCAGGAAGCCGGAGGTGTCCTTGCCGGTGGCAAAGGTGATCGGGCCGTGCCCTTCGAGCGCGCCGCCGCCCCCGCTGGAGTTCTTGTCCCCGCTGTCACCGCCACACGCTGACGCGAGCAACACCAGGCTGCTCGCGACACCCAAGGCCACGGCCCGGCGTGTGTGTGATCGTTCAAACCTCATCGTGTACCTGCCCTCTCCCGATGGGACTCACTTGGTCCTGCGTCGATGGTTCGCAGTCCCCCACCGTCCTGCGAGCCGCCCTATCCGGACAGTAACCGAGATCGGGGGCGATGTGTCCTGAGCCACACACCTTGCCGAACTCAGCGTCATGAACGAACAAACGCATGGCTGTATGCGACCGCGATTCGACGGCCCGCACAACCAGGTGTTTCTTAACGATTCGGTATTACCGATCAGTAACCGAATCACTCGGCTGCGGAGAGTCGCCGCGGTACGCCACCCGGTAGGGGCTCAGGCGGTGGCGGAGGCGTCGCCGACGTTGCCGCGGACCCACTCGACGATCTCGGCGGTCGTCGCACCCGGGGTGAAAATCTTGTGCACGCCGAGCTCGGCCAGCGGCTGCAGGTCGGCGTCGGGGATGATCCCGCCGCCGAACACCACGATGTCGTCCGCCTCCCGCTCGGTGAGCAGCTCGCGGACCTTCTTGAACAGGGTCATGTGCGCGCCGGAGAGCACCGACAGGCCGATCGCGTCGGCGTCCTCGGCGATCGCGGTCTCCACGATCTGCTCCGGGGTCTGGTGCAGGCCGGTGTAGATGACCTCCATCCCGGCATCGCGCAGCGCCCGGGCGACCACCTTCGCGCCGCGGTCATGGCCGTCCAGTCCCGGCTTGGCGACGACAACTCTCAACGGGCTCGTGGCTGACATGCCCGCAGGCTATCCGAGCCGCACCTCACGGATAAGACACGGAGCCGTGTGTTCCCGGCCACGCGAACTGGGAACCGGTTACCGTGAAAAGAGATCGGACCAGTCAGCGGGGGGTCTGATTCAGTGAGGAGACGCCGATGAGCATCTTTGACGCCCTCGACGGACTCAGGTACGGCGCGCGCTCGGCGCTGTCACCTCGCGTCCTCCAAGGTGCTGCCGTCGAACTCGGCTGGATCACCACCCATCTGGCGATGTACCCGCTCGGCCTGGTCGGCGGCTCGCGGTACTCGGCGGACCGGCTCAACCTCGCCGGGCTCACCCCGGCCCAGCGCAGCCTGCTGGTCGGCGACGTGAGCGCCGCCGGTACGCCGATCCTGCTCGCGCACGGGATCATCGACAACCACACCATCTTCGCGCTGATGCGGCGCCATCTGCTCCGGCGCGGATTCACCCGGATCCACACGTTCTCGTACTCGCCGCTGACGCTCGACGTCCGCAGTACGGCCGAACGGCTGGGAGCCGAGATCGAGAAGATCTGCGAGGAGTCCGGGTCCGACCGACTGCACGTGATCGGGCACAGCCTGGGCGGACTGATCGCGCGGTACTACGTGCAGCGGCTCGGCGGCGACCAGCGGGTGCACACCTGCGTGACGCTCGGGACGCCGCATCAGGGGACCGTCGCCGCGCGCCTGCTGCCCTGGCCGCTCGTGAAGCAACTACGTCCGGACAGCGACTTGATGGCGGAGCTGGCCGAGCCGGCTCCGGGCTGCCGGACCAGGTTCGTCGCCTTCTACAGCGATGTCGACCAACTGATCGTGCCGCAGCGACGGGCCCGGATCAGGCACCCGGATCTGATCGCGCACAACGTCCGGGTCAACGGCGTCGGCCATTTGTCGCTGCCCTTCCACGGCGAGGTGGTCCACCAGATCACCGGCGTGCTGTCACATCTCGATGAACAGGACACAGTTGCCTAACGAGTTTCGCTGACCCCGCAGCTTGTTCCGCGCTCAGAGCGGATGCACGTGCAGCCGCGCATGCAAAGGTTTCGTGAAGGAGACCCGGAAAAGTGGGTGGCGGGGTTTGTCGGCTCGTGACCCATCCGTTATGGTGCTTGAACCTCCGGGGGGAATAAACCCCGGAGGTGGACAGTGCCCCTCCCCTGTGACCGAAAGGCCACGTTGTGTCCCAGCACCGTGCCGCGGCTAGCCGCGTCACGCCAGGCAACGCTGCGCGGAATGCCAACGCGGCGCGTCACAGTGCCAAGCATCGTGTAGCCCGGCGTAACACCCCCAGCAGTACCCAGATCGTCGGTTTGACCGCAGCGCTGGCAGCTGCGGCCGGAGCCGTGGGCTTCAGCTACAGCTCACTGGCCTCCCCGACACAGGCGAACTCGGCGATCAACCTCGCCGCCCTGAACCTGGGCGACAACCAGCTCTCCGAGGTGACCACCGCCCGGATCGAGCGGCGCCAGCTGGCCACCAGGGACTCCTCCCGCGTCGAACTCACCGGCGCGGATCTGAACAAGAAGCAGGCCGCGGCCGACCGGTTCGCCCGGGCCCGGGCCGCGAAGCTGGACGCCACCCGGGCACTGACCGCCAAGCGCGCGATCGCGCTGGCCGCCGCCAAGGCCGCCGCGGAGAACGCCCGCACCTCCCCGACCCGCTGCGAGATGATGATCTCCGGCTACCACATCACCGCCGGCTTCGGTCAGGCCGGCGGCCGCTGGGCCCGCAACCACACCGGCACCGACTTCGCCGCCCCGATCGGCACCCCGATCCGCTCGGTGATGAAGGGCGTCGTGCTGAGCGCCGAGTTCGCCGGGCCGTACGGACGGCAGGTCCGGATCCGGCACGAGGACGGCACCGAGACCTGGTACAACCACATGTCGAAGTTCAGCGTGACGGTCGGCGAGACCGTGTACGCCGGCGACCAGGTCGGCGCGGTCGGCGTCACCGGCAACACCACCGGCCCGCACCTGCACTTCGAGGTCCGCCCCGACGGTGGCGACCCGGTCGACCCGATGCCCTGGCTGCGCAACCACTGCGGCCTGAACCCCTGACCCACCCCATTCATCCCAAGCCACGCGACCGGTGCGTTGGCTAGGCTGCCGCGCATGCGTCCGGCGCCTGGTGAAGTCCTGCATTTCTCCGAAGATCCGACCATTCGTCGTTTCAGCCCGCATCTCGCCCCGACGTCGGTGAAGACCACCCCGTACGTCTGGGCCGTCGGCCACGATCGTGCGCCCGACTACTGGTTCCCCCGGCAGTGCCCGCGGGCGATGGCATGGGTGGGCCCAACGACCACCGAGGCGGATCGGCTGCGCATCATCGGCGACGGCTGCGGCACCCGGGTGCACGCGATCGAGTACGGCTGGCTCGACGCGATCCGGACGGTCGAGCTGTACGCCTACCGGTTGCCGGCCGATCCCTTCGAGGAGACCGACGCCGCGGTCGTCGCCACCACCGAGGTGGAGCCGCTGGGACCACCCGAGCGGGTCGGCGATCTTTTCGCGCTGCATGCCGAGGCCGGTATCCAGCTCCGGGTTCTCTCACACCTGCACGATTTCTGGGCCGCGGTGGTCGGCAGCACGCTCGAGTTCAGCGGGATCCGGCTGCGCAACGCCGTACCGCGTCCTGCCGGGCCGCGCGGTGACACGATGGGTCGATGACGTCTGCTGGGGCCCATCGTGAGGTCGCCGACGCCGCCTGGCGGTGGGTGCTGGACCAGGTTCGCTGGGACGACGGGCCGTGGATCCCCGAATCGAGCGCGGCCGAGATCCCCGAGCAGCGCGACGGGACGTACGCCGGAACCGGCGGGCTCGTCCAGGCGCTCGCCGAGATCCGGCTGACCCGGCCGTGGACGGCCGAGGAACAAGCCCTGGTCGACGCGATCGCCGAGCGGCTGCGCGGGCAGGTCCCGACCATGACCGACTACACGTACTTCGACGGCCTGGTCAGCGCGATCGGCGTCTTCACCACCCTCGGGATCCCCGGCGCGACAGCCGCGGTACGGCGTCTGTCGGAGCTCGCGGAGCCGGACGGGTGGCCGCAGACGATCCTCAAGCCACCGCGGGTCCTTCCGGGGTCGCGGTTCAACGACCTCACCCTCGGCACCGCCGGCGTACTGCTGGGGGCCTTGTGGGCGCTCCGGCACGGCGTGGAGGAGGCTCGCGAGCTGGCGGATCGGGCGGCGGACCTTCTCCTGCTGGAGAGTGAGCCGGTGCCGGGCGGGACCAACTGGCCGTTCGTGCCCGTCCGCTTCGCCTCCGGCAAGCCCTTCACCCAGATGCCGAACCTGTCCCACGGTCTGGCCGGTATCGCGACCGTCCTCGCGCTTGCCGGCGCCGAACTCGGCCGTCCGGAGCTGACCTCGGCGGCGGTCGACGGCGCGAAGTACCTGCTGTCCCTCGGCGTCACCGACGGCCGCGGGTTCGTCGTACCGCGCTACATCCCGGACGACGAGTCCGACGAGGACAAGTACACCTACAACTGGTGTCACGGTGCCTCGGGGACGTCCTTGCTGTTCCTCGCGCTGGACCAGGCAGAGGTCAAGGAGATCGCCGGCGAGACACCGCTGGCCTGGCATCGGCGGTGCCTGCACAGCGTCCGTACTTCGGGTCTGCCCGCACGTCTCCATCCTGGCTTCTGGGACAACGACGGACGCTGCTGCGGTACCGCGGGGGTAGGCGACGTCTTCCTCGACTCCTGGCTGCGATCCGGGGAGAGGGACGATCTCGGCTTCGCACTTCAACTCGCGGACACCCTCGTCGATCGGGCCGTGTGGGACGGGCCGTACGCCTACTGGCGATTCCTCGAGCACCGGGCGGACGAACCGCTCCTGCCGCCCGGCATCGGCTGGATGCAGGGCGCGGCCGGGATCGCCACGTTCCTGTTCCGGGTGAGCCGGCTGACCGTCGAGGGACCGAACGCCACGGTGATCCCGCGGATGGAGACCTGGTGGACCCTGCCGGCTCAGCGCCGCCAGACCTCGGCGGTGGTGAGGAACGCGGACGAGCCGGGCCGGTCGGCCGAACCGTCGACCTGGACGTAGCCGGGCACCGAGGCGCCGCCGATCGAGACCGTCGCGGCCCGGACCGGCGCGATCACCAGGCTGAGGCTGTGCGCGCCGTCAGCCAGCTGGAAGTTGTCGGTCGCGAACAACCGCCGGTCGAGGACGCCGCTCATCTCGATCTGGATGTCGGCGGCCTTCGCGCTGAGACCGTCGGCCAGGTTCATCGAGACCTGGACCAGGTCGCGCTCGACCGCGGGCTCGTGCCAGGCCAGTCCCTGCACCTCGAGGAACGAGCGGACGAAGTACCGCTCCAGCCAGGACGCCAGGTCGACGTCCTCGGAGACCACCCGGACGATCCCGTCGAACCAGAGCACGACCGCCGTCCCGGCACCGCAGATCGACCAGTCGACCATCCAGATCGAGGCGAACGCGGTGACCTTGCCGTCCTTGTCGAACAGCCGCAGCCCAGGATTGGCTCCCGCCAGGATGATCCGGCGGTTGCTCGCGTCTGCTGCCTTGGGCATGGGCTGGGACCTTCGTCCGGGGAGGGCCGAAGCTCTGATTGTCGCAGGACGAGGTCAAATCGGCACGCCGGGGAGCTAAATCTTTTCGACGGGGGCGTAGCGGAGAAGCAAGCGCTTGACTCCCTCGGAGCCGAAGTCGATGTCGGCCTGGGACTGCTGGCCCTCGCCGCGGACGACCACCACCGTGCCCATGCCGAAGCTGTCGTGGACGACGCGATCGCCCGGGTTCAGGCTGATCACGGCCTTGTCCGCGGCGGTCCGGCGAGCCGGCTCCCACCGGCTGCTGACCCCGCTCGACCCCGATGTCCCGGTCCCCGACCAGCGGGTGATCGCGGACTCGTCGCGACGCCAGTCGAGCAACTCGGCCGGGATCTCCTCGAGGAACCGCGACGGCGGGTTGTGCTGCGGAGCGCCGTACGCCGAACGCACGGCGGCCCGGGAGATCGCGAGTCGCTGTCGCGCCCGGGTGATCCCGACGTACGCGAGCCGGCGTTCCTCCTCGAGCTCCTTCAGGTCCGTGAGCGAGCGGGAGTGCGGGAAGACGCCGTCCTCCATACCGGTCAGGAAGACGACCGGGAACTCCAGGCCCTTGGCGGTGTGCAGTGTCATCAGCGTGACGACGCCACCGTCGTCGGCCGCGTCCGGGATCTGGTCCGCGTCGGCGACCAGCGCGACCCGCTCCAGAAACGCCTGCAGATCGGCGGGCTCACCGGCAGCGGTCCGCTCCTCGACGAACTCCCGGGCCACCGAGATGAACTCGTCGAGGTTCTCCAGCCGGGTCTCGTCCTGCGGATCCGGTGACTTCTGCAGCTCTTCGTAGTACCCGGAACGGTGCAGGGCGACGTCCAGGATGTCGTCCGGCGGCGCACCCGAGTCGACCATCGCGGTCAGCTCGTCGAGGATGTCGACGAAGCCCTGTACTGCGTTGGCGCTCCGGCTCGCCATCGCCGGTGCGTCCTGTGCCCTGCGCAGGGCGGCGGAGAAGGTGATCCGGTCCCGCAGCGCCAGCGCTTCGATCGCCGCCTCGGCGCGCTCGCCGATGCCGCGCTTGGGAACGTTGAGGATACGCCGCAGCGAGACGGTGTCCTCCGGGTTCGTCAGCACGCGCAGGTACGCGAGCGCGTCGCGGACTTCCTTGCGCTCGTAGAACCGGACGCCGCCGACGACCTTGTACGGATGGCCGGTGCGGATGAACACTTCCTCGAACACCCGCGACTGCGCGTTGGTCCGGTAGAACACGGCGACGTCCGACGGCTTCACCCCGTCGGCGTCGGTCAGCCGGTCGATCTCGTCGGCGACGAACTGCGCCTCGTCGTGCTCGTTGTCGGCGACGTACACCGCGATCTGCTCGCCCTGACCGGAGTCGGACCACAGGTTCTTCGCCGGCCGGCCCTCGTTGCGGCTGATCACCGCGTTCGCCGCCGAGAGGATCGTCTGGGTGGAGCGGTAGTTCTGCTCGAGCAGGATCGTCTCGGCGCCGACGAAGTCCTCCTCGAAGGCGAGGATGTTGCGGATGGTCGCCCCGCGGAACGCGTAGATGCTCTGGTCGGAGTCGCCGACCACCATCAACTCGGCCGGCGCGCTGACCGGGCCGTCGTTCGGGCCCGGGTCGAGGTCGGCGCAGAGCTCCCGGATCAGCGTGTATTGCGCGTGGTTGGTGTCCTGGTACTCGTCGACCAGGACGTGGCGGAACCTGCGCCGGTAGTACTCCCGGACCTCGGGGAAGGCCTGCAGCAGGTTGACCGTGGTCATCAGCAGGTCGTCGAAGTCCAGCGCGTTCGCCTGGGCCAGCCGCTCCTGGTAGATCCGGTAGCACTCGGCGTAGGTCTCCTCCAGGTGGTTGGAGGTCTTCGAGGCCGCGGACTCGTGGTCGATCAGCTCGTTCTTCTGGGTGCTGATCCAGTTCAGGATCGCGCGCGGGTTGTACCGCTTGACATCCAGGTCGAGCTCGCGGCAGACCAGCGTCATCAGCCGGCGCGAGTCGGTGTCGTCGTAGATCGAGAACGTCGAGGAGATCCCGAACCGCTTGATGTCGCGGCGCAGGATCCGCACACAGGAGGAGTGGAACGTCGAGACCCACATCAGCTTGGCCCGGTTGCCGACCAGCTCGACCACCCGCTCGCGCATCTCCGCGGCGGCCTTGTTGGTGAAGGTGATCGCCAGGATCGAACCCGGGTGGGCGTCCCGGGCCGCCAGCAGGTAGGCGATCCGCCGGGTCAGCACGCGCGTCTTGCCCGAGCCGGCACCGGCGACCACCAGCAACGGCTTGCCCGCGTGCACGACGGCGGCCCGCTGCTGCGGGTTCAGCCCTTCGAGCAGTTCTTCCGGGTCGGGCCGGTGCTTCCTGGGCTCCTCGAGCGGCATCGGGAGTTCATCTGGAGAGAAGAGCGTCGTCATCGCCCACCACCTTAGGCGCTGCCACAGACAGTCCGCGTACGGCGGCCGGTCGGAACGGCTCCAGCGGGGTCGCGGCGCGGTGACCCGTTGACCGCTAGCCTGGCAGACGCGTGAGAAACCTCCCGATCGGGGCGTCACCGACGCCCTCCGCCCATTCTCGAGGAGTCTTCATGGAACCGCTCAACCCGTCCCGCCTGAGCCGCCGGTCCGTTCTCCGCCTCGGCGGCGCAGCGGCCGGCGCCACCGTACTCGGCGCCGGCGTACTGACCCCCGGTACGGCGAACGCCACGCTGCCGCCTTCGCCGGAATTCGACCTCGGCGCGACGCCGGTGCATCTGTTCGGCCCGAAACTCCTGCACGAGTCGCATCACTCCATGCAGGGCTTCACCTTCGACGACGTGAACCGCCGGCTGTTCATCGTGCAGGCGCAGAACGGCGGCTCGGGTGCGGACCTCGTGATCAACCAGGTCTCCGGCAGCGGCGAAGTACTCGGCGCGATGACCATCAAGCGAGCCGGCCACGGCGTCTCGATCGCCGCCGAACCGGTGGGCGACATCACCTACATCTGGGTGGAGTGCGACGCCGACAGCAACGACGACAGCGGCCGCGGTACGGCGCTGGCCAGGGTCCAGTTCAAGAACATCGTCCGCGAGTCGATCGCCGACGACGCGAAGTTCTTCAAGGGCAGCGACACCATCACCGCCGCGGTCGACCCGGAGACCAAGCGGCTGATGGTGCGCCGCAAGGAGAACGGCAGCTTCTACCTCAGCGTCTGGCCGCTCAGCAAAGCCAGGGACGGCCTGAGCGCGGACCGCCTGGTGCACGTCAAGCAGCCGTCGGTCGCCGAGACCTTCCAGGGCTACACGTTCTACGGCCAGTACGCCTACCTCTGGTACGGCGACGGCCAGACCAACCCGGACAACATCAACTCCACCATCCGGTGCCTGGACCTGAACACCGGCGAGTTCACCCGGGGACCGGCCGTCACCCGGGCCGGCTCCTCACTGACCTACCGCGAACCCGAGGGCATGGCGATCCATCGGATGGACTCGGGCGACCTCGCCCTGTTCTTCGGCTTCGCGTCCCGCCCGAGCGGCGGTGGCGACAACCGCTACGCGAACCTGTACTACAAGCTGCTCTGAGCACGGTCGCCTGTGAGCAGACCTGCTGACAGCAGAAAAGCTGGGGTGAGCGGTCTGCGGTGGTCAGGGTGGAGGCATGTCCGATGAAGCCAAAGCCCCGCTGTTCAGTCATGAATCCAGACAACAACTGCTGCGGCAGCGGGTCGTCGTCCTCGACGGCCCGCTGACCGACGACAACGGCACCCTGCTGGCGACCCAGATCCTCACCCTGGCCGCGGAGGACCCGGGCACCGATGTGGCGTTGTGGATCCACTCGCCGGGCGGCTCGGTGCCCTCGATGCTGGCGATCCGCGACGTGATGCGGCTGGTCCCGTGCGACGTGTCCACCCTCGCGCTGGGCCTGGCCTGCAGCGCGGGTCAGTTCCTGCTGTCGGCCGGCACCAAGGGGAAGCGCTTCGCGCTGCGGCACGCCCGCATCCTGATGCACCAGGGCTCCTCCGGGATCGGCGGCTCGGCCGCCGAGATCGAGATCCAGGCCAACGACCTGCGGCACATCCGCGACACCGTCCTCGCTCTGATCGCCGAGGACACCGGCCAGCCGTTGGAGACCGTCCACGAGGACTCGCTGCACGACCACTGGTACACGGCACCGCAGGCCCTCGAGTACGGGTTCATCGACCACATCGTCGAATCGTTCGGCCAAGTCATGCCCCTGCAGCACCAGGAAGTCGGAGCGGCCCGATGAGCAGCTACACGATCCCCAACGTCATCACCCAGAGCCCGCGCGGCGAGCGGATCATGGACGTCTACTCGCACCTGCTGTCCGAGCGGATCATCTACCTCGGTACGGCGATCGACGCCGGCGTGGCCAACGCGTTGATCGCGCAACTGCTGCACCTCGCGGCGGACAAACCGGAGCAGGAGATCGAGCTCTACATCAACTGCGAGGGCGGCGACATGTCCGCGATGCTCGCGATCTACGACACCATGCAGTTCATCCGTACGCCGATCGCGACGGTCTGCGTCGGCCAGGCGATCGGCGTCGGCGCCGTCCTGCTGGCCGCGGGCGCCGCGGGGAAGCGTGCGATCCTGCCGCACGCGCGGGTCGTGCTGCACCAGCCCGCGGGTCGCGGTCAGGGCGCCATCCCGGATCTGATCCTGCAGGCCGACGAACTCGTCCGCGTTCGCAACCAGTTGGAGAGCATCCTTGCCACGCACACCGGACAGTCGCTCGAGCGGTTGCGGCACGACACCGATCGCGATCACGTCCTCACCGCCGCCGCGGCGCACGACTACGGCATCGTCGACCAGGTGATCCGGGAGCGTCCCGGGGTGGCGCTGTTCCAGAACGCGTGAGACCTGGCCGTAGGGTCGAGGATGTGAGCCTGCCTGCCGGAGATCCCCGCCCTGACGAAGAGATCGAGCGTGTCCTGGTCGTCGTCGCCCATCCCGACGACCTCGACTTCGGTTCGGCCGGCACGATCGCCGGCTGGACCGGGGCCGGTATCGAGGTGAGCTACTGCCTGCTGACCGACGGCCAGGCCGGCGGGTTCGAGCCCGACCGGGATCGCGCCGAGATGCCCGCCGTACGCCGGTCCGAGCAGACGACGGCGGCCGGCCACGTCGGCGTACGGGACCTGCATTTCCTGGGCTATGTCGATGGCGAGCTCGCGCCGACGCACGAGCTCGTCCGGGACATCGTGCGGGTGATCCGGAAGGTCCGGCCGCAGCGACTCGTCACCTCGTCGCCGGAGCGGAACTGGGCGCGGCTGCCCGCGTCGCACCCGGATCACCTGGCCGCGGGCGAGGCGACCACGCGCGCCTTCTTCCCTGCCGCGGGCAACCCGTTCGCGTTCCCCGAGCTGATCGCGGAAGGGCTCGAAGCGTGGACGGTGGGCGAGCTCTGGCTGGTCGCCCATCCCGAGAACAACCACTACGTCGACATCACCGAGCACTTCGACGCCAAGGTCAAGGCGATCCTGTCGCACGTCAGCCAGCACCCCGACCCGGACAACCTGCCAGACCGGGTCAGGGCCTGGAATGCGCAGAACGCCGGCGCTGCGGGCTTGCCGGAGGGTCACCTCGCGGAGGCTTTCGCCGTCGTCCGCCTTGGCTGAGGCCGGTACTCCGCGGCGCCAGCCGCAAGCTGATCAACCAGGCCGCGGCGACGAACACGATGAGCAGGGCGAGTCCCGTCCGCAATGAGGTCCTGTCGACGACAGCCCCGATCAGCGGTGCGAACAATCCGCCGGCCGAGACCGCCAGCCCGAGGGTGACCCCGCTGGCGGTACCGGGCCGGGTCGGCAACAGGTCCTGCCCGAGCGTGATGTGCAACGAGAACGGCAGGGACAACGCGGTGCCGACGAGCGCGATCGCGCCGTACAGCGATGGTCCCGGGACCAGGAGAAGCACCGGCAGCAGGAGGGTTGTCGCGAGATAGCCGGCCCGTACTACGGCGAGCCGGCCCCATCGCTCGGCGAAGCGGCCGCCCAGTACCGTGCCGACGGCGGCCCCGGCGTACAGGGCGAACACGGCAGCTGTTGCGGCGCCACCTCCACCACCGACGCGCTGGACGGCGTACAGGCCGACGAATCCCGCCAAGCCGAGGTACGCGATGGAACGCAGTACGACGATCAGTGTGAGCTGCCCGAACGCGGACCAGTCGTCGGATCCCTTTGCTGTCGAGCGATTGGTTGCTGTCGGCTTGTACTTCGACAGCACCGGCAGTGTCACCGCTATGCCGACCAGAGCCGGTACTGCGAGCCAGCCGGTCGCTTGCAGGCCTAGTCGCGAGAGGACCGGGCCGGCTGCGAGCGGTGCAAGCACGAAGCCCGCGTTGCCACCTAGGGAGAACCAGCTCATCGCCCGATGACCGCCGCCCGTCACCACGCGGGCAATGCGAGCTGCAGACGGGTGGTACGCCGCTACGCCGAGCCCCACCATCGCTGCAGCTACCAGTGTCGTGGTGAAGGAGGTGGATGAGCCAAGGAGGATTACACCGGCTGCGCAGGTCAGCATGCTCGCCGGGAGGATCCAGGGCAGCGTGCGGCGGTCGACCAGCCAGCCGAAAGCGGGCTGCGTCGCTGCCGATGCCACCGTGCCGGCAAGGACGACGACCGACACAGCCGAATAGCCGAGGCCTCGGTCGAGCACCAGGAACGGTACGAGGACGGGGATCAGGCCCTGGTAGAAGTCGACACCCGCGTGTCCCATGGCCATCACCGGTGTCGCGCTGCGCTTCGTCATACCTGCAAGGCTGCAAGCTGACCAGCCTGGCTGGCTTCCGGTAATCTGCCAACAGATGTCGAGAATCCGCCAGCAGCCCGAAGCGCCCACCGTCCTGCGCCAACTGGCCGGCGGCGAGCGGATCGACCTGCACCAGCACGACAACCACCAGATCGTCTACGCGGGCGCCGGGGTCGTCTCGATCACCACCGACCGGGGCACGTGGGTCGCACCCGCCACCCGCGCCATCTGGGTCCCTGCCGGCACACCACACGAGCACCGCGCGTACGGCGAGACCGCGCTGCACCTGGTCGGTCTCGCGGACAACCCACTGGGCCTGACGACACCCGCAGTACTCACGGTCCATCCACTGCTGCGTGAACTGATCATTGCCTACACAGACGACCCTGCTGACGACAGCGCGGCCCGGCGAAGGTTGCGCGCAGTACTGCTGGACCAGTTGCGCCTGTCGACCGAGCAGACCGCGCTGCGCCTCCCAGCAGCTCGCGACGGCCGCCTGGCCGCCGTCTGCGCGATCCTCGCCGCCGACCCAGCCGACAACCGACCACTGCCGGCCCTCGGCTCTGCGGTGGGCGCCAGCGAACGGACCCTCTCCCGCTTGTTCCGCTCGGAGTTCGCCATGACCTTCCCGCAGTGGCGCACGCAGCTCCGCCTCCACCACGCCGTCGTCCTCCTCGCCGAGGGCCACCCCGTCACCGCCGTTGCGCACCTCTGCGGCTGGTCCACCCCCAGCGCCTTCATCGACACCTACAAGGAGATCTTCACCACCACTCCCGGCCGGAGAGTGCGCTAATCACGTTGCGCGACCTCGCCGGAGCCACGAAGGTGCAGCCATGACTGTTTCTTGCTGGGTGGTTGGTAGTGGGCCGGCGGTGCTGCTTGTGCACGCGGGAGTAGCGGATGCGCGCATGTGGCGGCGGCAGGTGGAGGAGCTGGCGGCGGACCACCAGGTGATCACGATGGATCTGCGCGGGTACGGCGAGACGCCGTTGGAGGTGGGCGCCAAGTACTCCGATGCCGGCGACCTGCTGGCCGTGCTGGACGAGGTCGGCGCGACCGAGGTGACCGCGGTCGGAGCGTCGTTCGGCGGGTATGTGGTGCAGCAGGCGGCCAGTCGGCAGCCGGAGCGGTTCAGCCGGCTGGTGTTGATCTGCGCGCCGACCGACAACGTGGAGCCGACCGACGACCTGCGCGCGGTGTGGGCCGAAGAGAATCAGTTGCTGGAAGCCGGTGACGTCGCCGGAGCCACCGACCTGATGGTGCGGAGCTGGCTGGGACCGGAGGCGGACGACGAGGCGCGCGAACTGCTCCGGGCGATGCAGGGACGCGCCTACGAGCTGCAGCTGGCCGCGGGCGACGACGTGACCAACGAGGAGTACCCCGTCGAGCCGGAGAAGCTCAGCATGCCCGTGCGGCTGATCACGGGTGAGCACGACTTCGCGTTCTTCACCAACAGCGCGGACTACCTTGCCGAGCGGCTACCAGCCTCGGAGCGGATCCATCTGCCGTGGGCCGGTCACCTGCCGACCCTCGAGCGCCCCGAGGAAGGCACCGCGCTGATCCGCGCCGCGCTGTCCTGATCCTTGTTCTGAACAGCCACGCACGAGCGCCCACCTCCCCGGCGTACCGGAGGGTGGGCGCTCTCGTGGTGCCGGAGGTCAGTCGGCGAGGGCGCCCATCGGGTCCCAGGCCGGCAGCACGATCGGCTCGTCGTCGAGGCGGGCCTGCAGCTCGGCGGGCAGCGCGGACCGGCGTACGGCGATCTCGAAGACGTGCTCGGCGTACCACGAGTCGTTCATGGTCCAGTAGCCGTTGTCGCCCTTCTCGTCGCCCCAGCTGTTCTCGACCCGCCAGCGACGCGGCTTGCCGTCGAGCACGTCGACCCCGGTGAACAGCATCGCGTGCGTCATCAGCGTCTCGTGGTGCACGAGCCGCTCGGCCTTGTCCAGCGTGAACTCGGTGTCGTAGACCGAGCCGTAGTCGTACAGGTTCGCGTCCCAGTAGCCGAGGTCGGCGTTCATCTGCTTGCCGACGTCGCAGCCGAACCAGACCGGCTCGCCACCGACGATGGCGTCCTGGGTGAGCTGCTTCATCAGGTCGACCTCGACGTTCAGGTAGACCACCGGCGGCGCGTCGATCACGTTGCCGAGGTAGTCGACGGTGAAGGTCTTGCCGGACGGGCTGGTCTCACGCGGGTCGTGCACGATGCACACGTACTCGTCGATCGGCACCGTCACGTAGTTCTCGGCGAACTCGGCCGGCGTGGTCCAGCCGTCGCGGTGGAAGCCCTTGTCGCTGTCCTTCCACTGCCACAGGAACTTCTGCGGCGGCGTCCCCAGGTGGATGCTCAGCACCCGGTGGATGGTGGTCAGCAGCTCCTGCTTGTGCGCCCGCTTGGCCTCGACGCCGTCGATCTTGCGCAGGTCGCGCGCGCCCTGGCGGAGCAGCTTGCGCAGCGTGTCGTTCATCTGTGCGGTGGCCGACGAGCTCTCGGTCTCCGGCATCGCCGACTTCGGCACCAGGCCGTGCTTGCGGACCAGCGCGACGAACATGTTCCACTGGCCGCCGTCGCCGATCGGGTCGGACAGCAGGTGCGCCACCGTCCGGTCGTCGACGTCACGGTCGCCGGTCTCGATCATCGCCTCGAGGAAGAAGTTCGACCGCTCGAACTTGTCCCAGAACAGCAGGTAGTTCTGGGAGAACTCGAAGTCCTTGACGCCCAGTTTCTCGGCGGCGCCGACCCGGAGCAGGTTCAGCCCGGCAAAAAGCCAGCACCGGCCGCTCTTCTTCTGATTCGTCACCTTCCAGTCGTCGAGCAGGTTCGACACCGAATGGTCGATCCCGGTGACGATCTGGCGGTCGAGCGCGAGGTTGGCGATCGGTGTCTGGGTGACTGCGTTCTGCATCACCCGGTACGACGGGTGTGCCGCGAACTCCTTCTCGAAGAGCTCGAGCTGTTCGGCAGTGAGATTCCGCTCCATAGCACTCGACGGTATAACAGCGGCAAAGCGCCCGGCGCCCCTGACGGGGTGGCGAACATGTGCCCTGTCCGGTTCCCGCCACCGGTGAGACGGGTGGTGGCGGGATCCGGTCGTCAGACCAGGCGGCGGTCGGTGGCCCAGCGGGTCAGTTCGTGGCGGTTGGAGAGCTGGAGTTTGCGCAGTACGGAGGAGACGTGGGTCTCGACGGTCTTCACCGAGATGAAGAGCTCGCGGGCCACTTCCTTGTAGGCGTAGCCGCGGGCGATCAGCCGCAGTACTTCGCGTTCGCGCTGGGACAGCCGGTCCAGGTCCTCGTCCACCGAGGCGATGTCGATCGCGCCGGAGAACGCGTCCAGGACGAAGCCGGCCAGCCGCGGGGAGAACACCGCGTCGCCGTCGGCCACCCGGCCGATCGCGTCGACCAACTCGGTACCGCTGATGTTCTTGGTGACGTAGCCGCGCGCGCCGGCCCGGATCACGCCGATCACGTCCTCGGCCGCGTCGGACACCGACAGCGCGAGGAACTTGATGTCGGGGTGCCGCTGGTGCACCTGCTTCATCACCTCGGTGCCACCACCGCCCGGCAGGTGCACGTCGAGCAGGACGACGTCGGGTTCGGTCGCGACGATCGCCTTCACCGCGGAATCGACGTCGGCACCCTCGCCGACGATGTCGACCGCGGTGCCGATCTCGCTGCGAACGCCGGCCCGGAACATGTCGTGGTCGTCGATGACGACCACTCGCCGCTGTGTCATCTGTCCATCTCCAGTCGCACTTCGGTACCTGTTTCCGGGTTCGACCGCACTGTTGCGCGGCCGCCGTGCCGTTCCATCCTGCCCATCACGCTGTGCCGCAGACCGAGCCGGTCCTCGGGCACCCCGTCGGTGTCGAAGCCCTTGCCCCGGTCCCGGACGAAGATCTCCGCCCGGTCGCCGTCGACCTCGACGAACACGTCGATCTTGTCAGCTCCGGAGTGCTTCGCGGAGTTCACCATCGACTCCCGCGCCGCGCGCACCATCGCCGACAGTCCTTCGGTCAGCTCGCAGTCGCCGACCGTGACGACCTCGACCGGTACGCCGTGGGAGTCCTCCACCTCGGCAGCGGCCCGCTTGGCCGCCCCTGCGAGGGTCTGGTCGGTCTTGTCGTCCTCGTCGTACAACCAGGACCGCAGGTCGCGCTCCTGCGACCTCGCCAGCCGTACGACGGCTCGCGGGTCGTTCGCCTGCTTCTGGATCAGCGCCAGGGTCTGCAGCACCGAGTCGTGCAGGTGGGCGGCCATGTCGGCACGCTCCTGTGAGCGGATGCGCTCACTGCGCTCAGCGTTCAGGTCACGGGTCAGGCGGTGCACCCAGGGTCCGGCGATCACGCCGATGCCGACCACTGCGAGCAGCAGGGCGATCAGCACGTCGCCGACCATCGACAGCCGGCCGTTCTGCACGAGGAAGACGGTCACGGCGGTGCCGAGCAGGACCAGCCCGACCACGACCCGGATGATCGACTTCCAGCCGCCCTTGCCGAACAGCATGCCCAGCGTCGGCGCCTTGTTGGTCCAGGCGGCCTTCTGGCCTTCGTCGGCCTGCCGCCAGATCAGCGCAAGACCGGTGCCGGCGAACACCAGCGGCCAGAACATCTTTCCGGCGATGCCGAGGCCGGCCACGTTCAGCAGCAGCAGGATGCCGATGCCGACGACGACCAGGGCGGTCATCTGACCGCGGTTCTTCTCCCGCCGGCGCGCTTTGCTCTCGGTCATCGGCGGCGGCTGGTCCGAACGCAGGCCGCCGCGGGTATGCGCGGCCAGACCGGGTGCCGCCGGCACGGTCGGAGCCGCGAGCGGCATCAGGAACCAGAGCGCCGCATAGATCAGTACGCCGAAGCCGCCGAAGATCGTGGCGCCGATGAACACCAGCCGGACGACGGTGTCGGACACGTTGAGGTGATCGGCCACCCCACCGGCAACCCCACTAACCACCCGCCCCTCAGCCCGCCGATAAGCCCGCCGCACCGGCGGCACCTCCTGCGGCCCCCCACCCGGCACCCCACCACCCGGTACGCCGTACTGCCCGGTGCCCGGCGCGCCGCCGTACTGGCCGGTGCCCGGCGTCGGGCCGTACTGACCGGCTGATGCGTCCTGGGTGTTGCCTTGCGGTGTGCCGCCGTACTGACTGGTGCCGGGCCCCGGCGTACCGGGGGCGTGCGGAGCGGCGGGTGGGACCCCCTGTCCTGGGGGTCCGCCCGGAGGCGCGGCGGCGGCTGGTTGGCTCATCTCCACGATCGTCACATGCGCACGGGGCCGACACCAGCAGGCTTGTCCCCGGCCCGCACCTCAGCTGCCTCTCGCGCCGCTCAGGGTCGCGCCGGGGAGAACCCCTAGCTGACCGTGCCAGGAGGGCGACCAGGGGTCACCAGAGGGGGATCCCCGATGGTGGTCCGGGCGGCAGCGGGACACTATCGGTGTCATGGAGCAGAACTCGAGCGGCCAGGGCCCGGACGGTGGTTTCAACCCCGCCCCCCTGCGCGACGTGCAGAACTGGCGCCGGAGCCGGTCCGACCGGATGGTCGCCGGCGTCTGCGGCGGTATGGGCCGGGCCCTCAACATCGACCCGGTGCTGATCCGGGTGGTGATGGCGGTCCTGATCCTCACCGGTCCCGGCATCATCTTCTACGCCGCCGCCTGGGCGATGATGCCGGACGAAGGGTCCGACCGCTCACCTGCCCAGGGCCTGCTCGGCGACCGGATCCGCCCCGACCACCCGTGGCTCTGGCCGATCGTGATCGGTGTCTGCGTGTTCGTCGCGATCGCGATGATGTCGTCCTTCAACTTCGGCAAACTGGTGCCCGGTCCGCTCGTGGTGCTCGGTGTGCTCTGGCTGGTGTTCCGCCGCAAGCACGGCCACTCCTGGCCCGGCCGCGGCCGGCGCTCACAGTGGACCGGCGGCGGCAACCCCCGCGGCCAGTGGAGCGGCGGCGGCACGAACTGGGTGCCGCAGAACCCGGGCTGGACCAAGGTCGACCCCACCAGCACGACTCCGGCCGCGACCGCCCCGCGACCGCAGGACACCGTCCCCACCAGCCCGCCGCAGGACCGCGTCACCGCACCGGTCCAGCCGGTCTGGACCGAGGACGACCCGCTCGGCCTGTACGTCGACGAGCCGCCCGCGCCGGTCAGGTCCGCCGCCCCGGCGGCACCTCCCGTGCCAGGCATGCGCGGTGTGAAGCCGGTCGTCGTGCTGCTGACCGGGCTCGCCATCGCGATCGCCTGGCTGGCCGGCGCCGCCGTACCGCTCATGCTGGTGGTCGGACTGGGCACGCTCGGCCTCGGCATGCTGGTCGGTGGATTCCTCGGCCGCACGATGGCCCTGCTGCCGCTCGGCATCCTGCTCGCCCTCGGCGTCGCGGCCAGCACGATCTTCCCGACCATCCCGCACCAGTTCACCGACACGAACTTCGTCGCGACCACGGACACCACGGTCGACGCCACCAGTACGGCGTACCACTTCGACGCGGGCTCGGTGCATCTCGACCTGACCAAGGCGAATTTCGCCAAGACCGGCGCCAAGGTGGTCGTCGACGGCCGGGTCGGCGAGATCGTCGTCAAGGTCCCCGAGAACGTGGACGTGACCGGGACGGTGCGGACCCAGACCGGCGACCTGAACCTGCTGGGCCAGCACAAGGGCGGCCACAACCTCGACGCGACGGTGCTCAACGACCTCGGTGCCGATGGCAAAGCCGGGCCCGCGTCGGTCACACTGGACCTGAATCTTAAACTCGGCAGCATCAGGGTGGAGCGCGGATGAGGAAGACGAAGCCGGACGTCCCCGGCGTCATCGCCGGCACCGTCCTGACCGGTGCCGCCACGATCTGGGTCCTCAACGACAACGGCGTCATCCAGACCGACGACCTCGGCCTGACCGCCGCGCTGCTGCTGGTCGCCGCCGGCATCGTCGGCCTGGCCGCCTCGAACCGCGGCTGACCTCACCGAAACCGAAACCGTTGGACCGCTCCGCCGCTGAGTTCGTAAGGTAGCGGCCGTGACCAGCCCCGAGGCCGACAGAGCCTAGCCACCGACTGTCCGGTGGCTCCTTGTTCCGTGCCTCTCGGGCCGTCGTCGATGCGCGCTGCTCAGCAGCGCTGACCTCATGCGGCGGTGACGTACCCCGCCGCATCCATCGATGTGGTTGCGGAGTTCCTCGATGCCTCTCGTGCTGTACCTGCTCGGCCTGGCCGTCTTCGCCCAGGCAACCTCCGAATTCATGCTCTCCGGACTCGGCCCCGACATCGCCCGGGACCTGGAGATCTCGATCCCGACCGCCGGGTGGCTGACCACCGCCTTCGCCGTGGGCATGATCGTCGGGGCACCGGCAGTCGCCGTCCTCGGTGATCGCTGGTCGCGCCGGCCGGCCCTGCTCACGACCCTCATGCTTCTTCCTCGCGCATGTGGTCGGTGCGCTGACGAACGACTTCGCGCTGCTGCTGGTCACCAGGGTGCTGGCCGCTCTTGCCAATGCCGGCTTCCTGGCCATGGCGCTCGCCACGGCCACCGGCCTGGTCGCTCCCGACGCCAAGGGCCGTGCGACCTCGGTCCTCATCGGCGGCACCACCCTGGCCTGCATCGCCGGCGTACCGGGCGGCGCACTTCTCGGCCAGTACTACGGCTGGCGCGCCGCCTTCTGGGCGGTCGCCCTCAGCTGCCTTCCAGCTCTGGCTGCGATCCACCGGTCGGTCCCCGCACAGCCCGGCAGACGCTCGGCGCTCCGACGACCCCGTGTCCACCGGCAACTCGTAGTGCTGCTGTTGCTGGGTGCCCTGGTGAACGGCGCGACCTTCTGCTCGTTCACCTACCTTGCACCGGTCCTGACAGAGGTCGCTGGGTTCAGCCCGAGCCGAGTACCGCTACTGCTCGCCCTGTTCGGCGTCGGCTCGTTCGCCGGGGTCACCGCCGCCGGACGGTACGCCGACCGCCGCCCGACCCGGCTGCTGCTTGCTGCCGGTGTCGCCCTGCTCGGTGGCTGGTGCGCCTTCGCTCTGCTGGCCGCAGTACAGGGCGCCGCTGTCGTCTGCGTGCTGATCCAAGGCGCCCTGTCGTTCGCGGTGGGATCGACGTTGATCGCGTCCGCCCTGTACTCCGTACCGGAGGCGCCCGCGCTGGCCGGCGGTCTGGCCACCGCCGCTCTCAACGTCGGCGCTGCGCTCGGACCGGTGCTGGGCGGGATCGGAATCAGCGTGGCCGGCTACCGTGCCCCGCTCTGGGCGAGCGCGATCCTGGTCGGGCTCGCGCTCACCGCTGGGTTAGGCTTGTTGACCGCCCTGGTGGTTGGCAGGGCACCCGAGGGATCCGGGTGAAGCGGGTCCCGTTGAAGGTCTACAGGAGTTCTGATGGTGCGCGGCACCGTGAAGTGGTTCAACGCGGACAAGGGCTACGGCTTCCTCGCCGTCGATGGCCAGGACGACGTCTTCGTCCACTGGAGCAAGATCGTCTCGGACGGCTACAAGACCCTCGAGGACGGCCAGCCGGTCGAGTTCGAGGTCGTCGACGGCCCCAAGGGCCGCGAGGCCGACACCGTCAAGGCGCTCTGACGGCCGTTTTCCAGACTGCGCGGAGCGTGGGCAACCGGTAACCTGACGTCTCACCTTGGGAGGGGTAGGACGTGGCAGAGCCGGTACACGTGATCAGGAAGCTCGAGCATGCGCTGGCCGATGACGACTTCGCCTGGTCGCTGCTGCTGGTCGGCGAGGACCAGACCGACAAACTCGCCACGCTGACCGGTGACCTGCGCGGCCCGTTCTCCACCAGCGGCGACGGCAAGCAGATCACTTCCGGCTTCTCCTACTGGGGAATCGGCCCGACCATCGCCTGGGCGAACGCGACCAAAGACCCGTTCTACCTGGTGATGAAGACCGGCGCCGAGTCGTTCCTTCGGCACTGGCGCAAGGTCCGCCCGCACGTCGAGCGGCGCGGCTTCCACTTCGTCAGCCTCGGCGTCGGCACCGGCGTCAAGGACGCCACCATCCTGGACGATCTGTACCGGGCGAACCGGCAGATGTTCTACATCCCGGTCGACATGAGCTCGGAGATGCTCCGGATGGGCACCCTCGAACCGGTCCGGGGCGCCAGGTTCCCGATGGCACAGGTGCTGCCGGTCCAGCTCGACTTCTCGATCGCCGACAACATGGACGAGCTAGGCCAGATGCTGACCCGGCTGGTCGGCGACGAGCCGCTGTTGTACACGCTGACCGGCAACACGCTGGCGAACTTCGAGAGCGACGAGGACGCGCTGCGCATCATCACCCGGGTACTGCGGCCGCAGGACCGCCTGTTGCTCGAGGTGGCGACGACGACCCGGCTCGACCAGGAGGCGGCCGATGCCGCGGCCGACGAGTACCACCAGACGCGGGCATTCGCCGAGTTCGTCACCAGCGCGCTGCGCTACAACACCGATCTGCGGATCGACAACGACCAGATCGACTTCCGCGGCGAGGTCGAGACCGACGACGCGCTCCGGGTGAAGATCGTCTGGCGGAACAACACCAACGAGCCGATCAGGATGGGACTGCCGGACCACACGGAGGTCGTGCTGGACAAGGAAGACACGATCCTGCTCTACACCACCCGCAAGTTCTCCACCGAGCGGCTGAAGAAGCTCACCACCGCGTGCGAGCTGACGCCGATCGAGCACGCCCACTCCGGTTTCCGGCACACCCGCCGGCCGAGCCCGTTCGGTCTCGACCTGCTCCTGCTCGCCCCCGACAGCTCCGGCGTCGTAGCCCACACCCTCGCCGACGACATCTGGGCCCAATGACCCCACCCGCCGACCCCTCCTCCACCGGCGATCCACCGCGAGCGCGTAACACCGGCGCGGGGAGCGATGTGCCCGGACCGGGTGGATCCAGGTCTGCGGACGATCCGCCCGGAGCGCGTAGCGCCGGCGCGGGGAGCGATGTGCCCGGAGTGGGTGGATCCGGGTCTGCGGACGACCTGCCGGGAGCGCCGGAGGCCTCGCGGGGGGAGCCGGTGGAGGAGGTTCGGCGGATCAGGCGGGCGCGGATCCGGGCGCTGGCCCGGTTGCGGTTGCTGGCCGGTGCGCTGCGGATCGCCCGCGGCAAGGCAGAGTGGGCGGCGTACCGGCGTACGGTCGTGACGGCGGTCAGCTACGGGCTACTGGGGCTGGCGTTCGTGCTCGGCGTGATCTGGTTCTTCTTCCCGGGCAACAGCCGCTGGGAGCCGGCCGTCAACTCGCTCACCCTGGTCGCGGGGCTGACCGGCATCTTCGTCGAACGGCTCACCGCCGAAGCAGAACGGCGTACCGAGGTACTGCGAGCCGTCGCGGACGAGTTGCAGGAGAACACCCGGCTGCTGTCCGACGAGCGGTTCTCCCCGAATACGCCGACCCAGCGCCAGGTCTACCCGCGTCTGGTCGTCTCGGCGGTCGACCTCGCCCTCGTCTCCGGCGCACTCGGCCGGCACCGCGACGCCGAACTCGTCGGCCTGCTGCACCGCTGGCGCGACACCGTCCACCTGTTCAACCGCCGCCTCGACCTGACCGAGATCAGCACCTTCTCGAACACGATCTCGTCCGCCGAACTGGCCGCCTTCCACCGCGCCCTCCACCGCGAGAACAGTTACTTCGCCGCCACCCGAGAAATGCTCGAAACCCTCCTCAACCGACTCCCACCCACCTGAGTCAGGACGGCCGGGTGGCCAGGAAGTTGAGGACCACCAGCCGCAGTACGACCGTCCCCTCCTGGTTGCGGGTCGAACTGTTCAGCGAACTCGACGATCTGCGGACCGTCGACGCGGATCGTGCCCGGATGCTCCGCCACCTGCCCGACCACGTAGTGCTCGAAATACCTCTCCTCGGAAGCACTCTGCATGCGACCATCCTCCACTCGAAGTAGACACTGTCTATTTTGGCAGTAGACACTGTCTACTATCAAGGGAGACAGGAGCAGACAACGTGCCTCAAGCAAGTCCGACAACGACGAGACACCGGGATACGGCGGGCTGGGTCGTGCTGGTCGCCAGTGTCGCCGGGGCGATGGTTGTGGCGCTCGACGGGACGGTGTTGCTGCTCGCGCAGCCGGTGCTCGGCCGCGAACTGGGGGCCTCGGTCGCGCAGGTGCAGTGGACCAGTACGGCGTACTTGCTGATGGTCGCCAGTTTGCTGGTGCTGGCCGGGCGGCTCGGCGATCGGTACGGGCACGGGCGACTGCTCTGGGTCGGGAGTCTCGGCTTCGGAGTGGTGTCGGCCGGCCTGCTCGTCGCGCCGACCATCGGCTGGGTGATCGCTCTGCGAGCACTCCAGGGAATCTTCGCCGCGCTGCTCCAGCCCGCCACCTTGGCGTTGTTGCGGATCGCCTATCCGCCGGATCGGCTGCGCCGTGCGATCGGCATCCGCACCAGTGCGATCGGCCTCGCAGCGGCGGCCGGGCCTCTCCTCGGCGGCATCCTGGTCGCGCGCTTCGGCTGGCGAGCCGTCTTCGCCATCAATCTCCCGGTCGCCTTGCTGATCGTCGTACTGGCGTTGCTCCTGCGAGTTCCGGCACCCGCAGTGCCGCCTGACCTGCGGGTCAACTTGCTCGGCGCGACGCTGCTCGCGTGGCCGTTGGCAGCGCTGGTCTACACAGTTGCCGGCCTGCAGGAGCACGGCTCGGGAGAGACAACGATCGGCACGCTGCTGGTCATCGCCGGTGCTGCGAGTTTCGTAGTTCACGAGCACCGGACCGAGCAGCCCTTCATCCCAAGCTCGGTGGCGGGTTCGCGGCCGGTGATGGCCTCGATGAGCCTGCTGCTGATCGTCACCAGCGGGATGTTCGGGGCACTGTTCGTCGCCACTTTCCGGTTACAGCAAACGCTGACTCCGCTGGCAGCCGGGCTGCACGTCCTTCCCTTGACGATCGTGATGGTCGCCGGCGCACCCTTCGCCGGCAACGCCGTACTCCGGTACGGCGCGCGCTGGACCGCCGTCGCCGGGACGATCCTGGTCGCCGTCGGCATCGCCACGTCACCCCAGAGCAACGTCATCGGCAGCCTCGGCTTCGCCGTGCTCGGCGCAGGCTTCGCCGTGGTGATGGTGACGGCCACGGGAACCGTCGTCGGCGACGCACCGGCTGGTTGTGCCGGGGTAGTCGGCGGCATCAAGCAAACCGCGATGAACATCGGCCCGACCCTCGGCATCGCCGTCGCGAGCGGCCTCGCCGACGCAGCAGCAGGAGCGGGCGCAGCAACAGGAGGGGCCGCGGCAGCAGGAGCCACCGCGGCATCCGCAGTACTGGCCGCGATCAGTCTGGTCGCGTTGATCCCAGCGACGCTGTTGCCCCCGGCCGGATCACGGTGACGCCGGCCGGCGTACCGAGGTTCAATTCTTCAAGCGCAGCAGGGACTTCGGCCAGTGAGATCGTGCGGGTGACCAGCTCAGCCGGCTTGAGTTCGCCGGACGCGACCAGCGCCAGCATCTCGGGATAGTGATGCGCCGCCATGCCATGACTGCCGAGCCATTCGAGCTCCTGCCAGATCAGCCCAGACACGTCGACCTGTACGCCGTCCGGCAGCAACCCCACTTGCAGATGCCGTCCCCGCGGCCGCAGCGATCGCAGTGCGTCCTGAACGATCTCGTTCGAGCCGAGCGCATCCATCGTCACGTGCGCCCCGCCACCGGTGGACTCACGAATCCGCGCGACAGCCTCCGGACCAGCCGTCACAACCTCGACCGCCCCGTACTTCGCGGCCAGTGCGAGCGCGGCAGGATTGGTGTCAACGGCAACGACTTTCGCCCCGAGCGCCGCCGCGATCATCACCGCGGACAACCCGATCCCGCCACACCCGAAGATCACCACGCTCTCCCCCGCGACCACCCGGCCGACCTGCCGGACCGCCCGGTACGACGTGGCGAAGCGGCACCCGAGTCCCGCAGCCGTGTCGAAGTCCAGGTCGTCGGGAAGCCGGACCAGGTTCACCTGCGCGAACGGCAGCGCGACGTACTCCGCGAAGGACCCCCAATAGTTGAACCCCGGCTGCAGTTGGTTGGGGCACACCTGCTGATTCCCGGCAGCACACTGCTCACAGGTCCCGCACGCGCAGATGAACGGCGAGGTGACCCGGTCGCCGACCGCCCAGCCCTCGACACCCTCACCGACTGCCGCGATCGTCCCGGCCAGCTCATGACCCGGGACATGCGGCAGCACGATGTCGGAATCATGCCCTTGCCACCCGTGCCAGTCGCTGCGGCACAGCCCGGTCGCCTCGACCTTCACGACCACTCCACCGGGCTGCACCTCGGGCGACGGAACTTCCTGGACCGACGGCAGTACGCCGTACTGCTCGACCACTATCGCGCGCATCAGCCCATCCTCAGTGACAACGGCCGCCCAGGCCAGCCGACACCGCTCAGCCGGGCAGCTCGACCGAGAGGTGCGGAGCCAACGAGCGCAGGAAGTCGGCCGCGTCGAACATCGCGCCGGCCGACGCGATCCCGGTGGTCCGGAAGCGACCGTCCAAGATCCGCTGGACGGCCTCGACGACGAGCGGCGCGGTGACGGCGTAGATGTCCTGACCGGAGGCGCTCGCGCGACGCTCGACGCCGCCCGCGCGGACCAGGACATCGACGACGAAGGTCTGGTCCGAGCGGCCCGACGAGTCGACCGAAGGGGCCGGGGTGTCCGCGTCGGCCAGATCCCGCGCCGCCTCGACGCTCATGTAGGTACGAACCTCGGGCACGTCCAGGTGGCTGGGAACAGTCACCACATCAGCCATCGTGAACCCCGCGACGACAGCCCGCCGGCCGAGTGGCTCCGGGAAGCGCCAATCCTCCTCCGCCAGCTTCTCGTCGTGGTACTCGAGCGCGCCGCCCGTGAACCGGACGCGGCGGCCCCCACGACGATCGTGTGACACCTCGCCGGCGACTCGCGTGCCCGGCGTCGGATGCCAACTGCTCAACCCGTAGGCGACATGCACCTCGTCCGCGGCCGTCCACTCACCCATCGCCGCGGTCACCAGCAGATCGCCCAGTCCGCCGTAGAAGGCCATCGCCGGTACGACGGGAACACCTTCGGCGCCGGACGTGTAGGTCGTCACGTTCGCCTCGATCTCGGCCGCGACGTCCAGGTACGGAATCCCTGCCCGCAAAGCCGCTTCGAGCACCGGCCCGGCCGTCACCGCGAACGGCCCGGCCGCGTTGATCACCGCTGCTGCTCCGGCCAGGGCCTTGTCCAGCGAGCCCGGGTCGTCGACCGTCGCCGGCCGAACCTCCAGGCCGGCCCACAACGCTTCCAACCGAGCCCCGTCCCGCCCGGACACCACCGGGGTCAGGCCGCGCCGGACTAGCTCCTCGACGACGAACCGACCCGTGTGACCTGTAGCGCCGTAGACAACCACTGCTGATTCCTCGATATCGCTCATGCGGTCCACTCTGCCGGTCGGACCCCTCCGACTGTGAGAGTCCCGAACGACACCATGCGTACACTTTCGGACATGCACACCCTGGCGCTGGCCACCGCGGGCCGCATCCTGCACTTCGAGCTCGGCGTCGCGTACGAGATCTTCGGCAATCCCCCACGCGGGTCCGAAAGCAGTTGGTACGACGTGTCGCTCTGTGGGCCCGGTCCGATCCAGGTCGGCCCGTTCCAGCTCGAGCCGGACCACGGCCTGGAGCACCTGGTCACCGCCGACACCGTGGTCGTGCCCGCGTACGTCGATGTCGACGACCCGCTGCCGATGGAACTGGTGGAGGCCGTGCGAGCGGCGTACGAGGCAGGTGCCCGGATCGCCTCTCTGTGCACCGGGGCGTTCGTCCTCGGCGCCGCCGGGCTTCTCGATGGGCGCCGGGCGACGACCCACTGGGCCCACGCCGATGAGCTGAGCGCCCGGTATCCACTGGCGCTGGTCGACCCGGATGTGCTCTACACCGACAACGGCCAAGTCCTCACCGCCGCCGGCAAGGCGGCCGCGGTCGACCTGTGCCTGCACCTGGTCAACCTCGATCACGGCGCGGCCGTGGCGAACACGGTCGCCCGCCGCCTCGTCGTACCACCGCATCGTGATGGCGGTCAGGCCCAGTTCGTCACCACGCCGATCCAGGTCTCCGGCGACCATCAGCTGGCCAGGTTGCTCGCCTGGACCCAGGAGCGGCTGGACCAGCCGCTGACCGTCACCGACCTGGCCCGCAAGGCGAACACGAGCCCTCGCCACCTCGGCCGCCAGTTCCGGGCCGTCACCGGGCAGGCGCCGATCCAATGGCTCCTGACCCAGCGCGTACGCCGGGCGCAGGAACTCCTGGAATCCACCGACGAGAGCGTCGAAGCGGTCGCCGTCGCCACCGGCCTGGGCACCGCGACGACGCTACGTCGTCAGTTCAAGCGGATCGTCGGCGTCCCACCGGACACCTACCGCCGCTCGTTCCGCACTGCGAGGATCTAGCAGCCGCCGGCGACGGCCGGGATGATCGAGACCTGGCCGCCGTCCTTGATCGCGGTCTGCAGGCCCTCGGAGAACCGGACGTCGTCGTTGTCGACGTACACGTTGACGAACCGGCGCAGCTCACCGGACTCGTCCAGGACCCGGCCCTTGATGCCCGGGTACGACGTGTCCAGCGACTCCAGCACCTCGCTCAGCGTCGAACCTTCGACGGACACCTCGGAGGCACCCTGGGTGTAGGGCCGCAGGATGGTCGGGACGCGCACGCTCACACTCACTGCAGACCTGCCTTCACGAAGGCGTCGTAGGACGCGGGGATGGTCACCTTCGGGCCGACCCGGTCGGCCACGGCGTCGAGCGTCTTGAGCCCGTCGCCGGAGTTGATGATCACCGTCTCGGCCTCGGGGTCGAGCTGGCCGGTCGCGATCAGCTTCTTCAGCGTCGCGACGGTGACGCCACCCGCGGTCTCGGTGAAGATGCCCTCGGTCCGGGCCAGCAGCTGGATGCCTTCGATGACCTCTTCGTCGCTGACGTCCTCGATCACCCCGCCGGTACGCCGGGCGACGTCGAGCACGTACGGTCCGTCGGCCGGGTTGCCGATCGCCAGCGACTTCGCGATGGTGTCCGGCTTGACCGGCTTGACCACGTCGTACCCGTCGCGGAACGCCTGGGCGACGGGCGAGCAGCCGGTCGCCTGCGCGCCGTAGATCTTGTAGTCGGTGGCGTCGACCAGGCCCAGCTTGCCGAGCTCGGTGAAGCCCTTGTCGATCTTGGTCAGCTGCGAACCGGACGCGACCGGGATCACCACCTGCTGCGGGATCCGCCAGCCGAGCTGCTCGGCGATCTCGAAGGCGAGCGTCTTGGAGCCCTCGGAGTAGTACGGGCGGACGTTGACGTTCACGAACGCCCAGCCGTCCTCCTCACCGGCGATCTCGGAGGCGAGCTTGTTCACGTCGTCGTAGTTGCCCTCGACGGCGACCAGCGTGCCGCCGTACACGGCGGTGGTGATCACCTTCGGGCGCTCGAGGTCGTGCGGGATGAAGACGACCGAGCGGATCCCGGCCCGGGCGGCCGCGGCGGCGACGGCGTTGGCCAGGTTGCCGGTGGAGGGACAGGCGAACACCTTCATGCCGAGCTCGCGGGTGGCGCTGAGCGCACTGGCGACGACCCGGTCCTTGAAGGAGTGGGTCGGGTTGCCGGAGTCGTCCTTCACCCACAGCTTGCGCAGGCCGAGCTCGCGAGCCAGGTTGCCGGCGTCGATCAGCCGGGTGTAGCCGGGCTCGGTGTTCGGGTAGCTGGCCACGTCGACCGGGACGGGCAGCAGTGGCTGGTAGCGCCAGATGTTCTTGGGTCCGGCTTCGATCTGCTCACGCGTGATGGCCGGGAACTCGTACCCGACCTCCAGCGGACCGAAGCACTCCATACAGGCGTAGAACGGGCCGAGTTCGGATTTCGCGCCACAAGCCCGGCAGCTCAGGTGCGTTCCGTTGCCGAAGGCACCTTCACGGATGGTGTGCGGGGCGGTGGCGGTGCTCTGGCTCATGGAGGTTCCCTCCTCATCTTCCCCGGACCGGATCTCGGCGCGGGACGGATTTGGCACCGTTCCGCCGCGAGCGCCTCGGATCGAGGACGTCAACGGGGAGGGTTGCCGGGACTTCAACGGGCCGTTTCCCTCAGTCCCTCTGGATGAGCACTGCCGAGGTTACCCAATCGGGTCCACATTGTGTCCGGCATTCCCACTATCCGAGACAGCCGATCTCACTCCCGCGCGCGTTCGCGGCGCGACTCCAGCATCCGCATCAGCGGTGTGGCCGCCATTCCGTGGACCAGCACACTGAAGACCACCGTGAAGGCGACGGTCGCCCACAGCGACGGCAGCTCGGGCCCGAAATCCTCGGCCGCGTAGGCCAGGTAGAACACCGAACCGACCCCGCGCACACCGAACGCGGCGGTCACCCAGCGCTCGGACGGCCCGAGCGGCGTCCCCCGCAGCGAGAGCCACGCGGTCAGCGGGCGGATCACCAGTACCAGCCCGACCCCGATTGCCGCGCCGGCCACGGTCAGCGGTTTCAGGATCCCGCCGGTGATGGCGACCCCGAGCAGGAGCAGGATGCCCCAGGTCAGGATGTGTTCGAGCTCCTCGACGAAGCCGTGCAGTTCCTGGTGGAAGTCGTGACCGCGCTCGGCCGCCCGCAGCGTCAGGGCGGCCACGAACACGGCGATGAAGCCGTAGCCGTGCAGCACCTGGGCCAGACCGTAGACCCCCAACGTCACCGCGAGGGCGAAGACCGGCTCGCGGGAGTCGGCCAGCCGGAACGTGCGCGACGGCGCCGCGAAGGCCATCCGGCCGAGCAGCCAGCCGGCCGCGACCCCGACGGCGATGCCGATCACGGTCTTGCCGACCAGGTTCCAGGCGAACCACTCCAGTCCCCAGTCGCCGACCGCGCCCTTGGTCGCGGCGAACACCGCCGCATAGACGAACGGGAACGCCAGTCCGTCGTTCAGTCCGGCCTCCGAGGTCAGCGCGAAGCGCACCTCGTCGTCCTCCTCGGGCTCCGCGCCGTCGCCGGTCGTCGGTCCCTGGACCTGGACGTCGGAGGCGAGCACCGGGTCCGTCGGCGCGAGCACGGCGCCGAGCAGCAGAGCCGTCGCGGGCGCCAGACCGAGCAGCCAGCCGGCTCCCGCCACGGCGGCGATGCAGGCCGGCATGGCGATCAGCAGCAGTCGCCAGGTCACCTTCCAGCGCCGCCAGCCGATCGGACGATCGATCGCCAGCCCGACGCCCATCAGCGCGATCAGAATGGTCAGCTCGGCCAGATGCTTGGTCAGCCCTGGTTCCGCGATCGGGCTCAGGTGGCTCCGGTCCACCGCCAGGCCGAGCAGCAGCCCGGCGCCGACGAAGGCGATCGGAGCCGAGATCGCATACCGGCGCAGCAGCCGCGGCAGGATCGCGCCGACCAGCAACGCCACTCCGGCGACCAGGTAGAGCCCGTCCCCATCGATTCGCATTTGCCTCGACCCTAATGGCCCGTGGTCGAAACTTGTTCAAGTGATCGCGGTGGCCACTCAGCGCAGCCGGTGGGTAGCTCCGGGAGTGTGGGTGGGGAGGGACTTGCGGGGTCCGTACCGCGGGTGGCCGAGACCGGACAGCTGCAGCAGGGCCTGGACGCGGTAGCGATGACCGCGGTATGGCTCGATGAGTTCGGCGGTGCCTTCGTCGTCGAGTTCCTCACCGGTCAAGGCGTACGAGACGTTGCGGGAGACGTGATAGTCGGCGAACGAGAACGCGTCGGCGTCGCCGTGCGCCCGCTGCCGTACTTCGGCTGCCGTCCACACCCCGACGCCCGGCAGCGATCGCAGCCGCCGCTCGATCTCGGCGGAGTCGGTCAGCTCGAGCGTCCGCTCCAAGGCGACCGCGCGCGTCGCCGCCGTGATGACCACCCGCGAACGACGGCCCTCGACACCCGCGCGCAACCACTGCCACGACGGAATCAGCCGCCACTGCTCCGGCGACGGCGGGACCATCATCCGGCGGCCGTCCGGCGACCCTGGCCCCGGCGCCGGTTCGCCGTACTCGCGCAGCAGCATCCGCCAGCCGGCGAACGCTTCCTTCCCGGTCACGACCTGCTCGATCCCGGCAGCGGCCATCGCCTCGAACACCGCTCGCGTCCGCGGCACCCGGAAGTGGGAGAACCGTCTGGCTGCCTCCACCAGCGGCTTGTGCTCCGGCAGCGGCTCGAAACCTTCCCAGCTGTCCGCTTCCCCGAGCAGTTCCGGTACGCCGTCCAGCGCCCAGCTCGCTCCCGGCCCCCACGCCTCGGCCTCGACCTCAGCCACCCCGGGGTACGGGGTCAAGCGCAGCAGCACCGGTCCGTCGGGCGTCCTGGTGGCGCGCCAGACAGTGCGTCCGTCGTACACGTAGGCAGGATCGCCAGGCCCCTTCCGCAGTCCCCCGATCACCAGTTGGGGATCCACAGGCCGCCCGGGCCGCCACCGTCGTACCACCGAACTCACGGCGCAAGTCTTACCTACCCCGCCGACAGAACCACATACTGAGTCATGGCGATGTCGGGGTGGCAGGCTGTGAAGCTGGTGGTGAACACGCTCAACCTCTCCACGCTCACCGGCGTCCTGGTCGCACTGGCCGGGCGGGCGCGGATCAGCCGGGGGCCGCGGGGGTTGTTCTACGCGACGGGGTACCGGCCGAAGTTCCCGGTGGCCGGCGCCTTCACGATCGGGAACCTCATCCTGACCAAGCACGACCGCGCGTACTTCGAGGAGCAGCCGCGACTGGTCCGGCACGAGGAACGGCACTCCTGGCAGTACTTCTGCCTGATCGGCCTCCCGATGCTGCCGCTGTACGCCGTCGCGGCCGGCTGGTCCTTCCTCCGCACCGGCTGCCCGGCGTCCCGCAACATCTTCGAGCGGTTGGCCGACCTCGCCGACGGGAGCTACACCGAACACCCGGTGCAGCCGCTCGGCCGGACGCTGAGCCAGGCGTTCAGCGCGTTGCGATCGCGTCCGCGAGAGCGGTGAGCACCGTGACGACCCCCGCAGGGTCGTCCACGACGATGTCGGCCGACTCGATGAGCCCAGTTGCCCCTGAGGAACGAGCAGCGACCAGTACGGCGTACAGGCCGTCGCTGCGGAGGCTGTCGATCGCCTTGAAGGCTGCGAGGTCGCCCAGATCGTCCCCGGCGTACAGGACGGAGCGGGCGCCGCTGCTCTCGAGCAAACGACGCAGGGCAACGCCTTTGTCGATACCGGGTGGGCGCAACTCCAGGACGAGGTTGCCCGGCTCCAGGTGCAGGCCGACCGACTCCGCCAGCTCCGACAGCGGCGTACGCAACGCCTCCAGAGCACCCACGGGATCAGGCAGTCTGCGGGTGTGAACGGCCAGCGAGCTGTCCTTGTCCTCGACATAGGCGTCCGGCAGCCCCGCCTCTTGCAGTACGCCGGGTAGGCGCTCGCGGGCGACAGCGACACCCTCCGGCACCGGCTCGCTCGTGATGGCCCCTGTCGAGGCCTCCCAACGCTCCAACCCGTAGTGACCCAGTACTACGAGTCGCCCGAGTCCTGCGTGCCCGCTGACACCGGACAGCTCGGTGGCGACCAGCGCAGGTCGACCGGTGACGATCGCTACCTGCCCGACAGTCCCGGCCAGGCGGGCGAGTGCATCCAGTGCTCCGTCGGCCGCGCGGGACATCGCCGGGTCCTCGACCAAGGGCGACAGAGTGCCGTCGAAGTCCGAAGCGATCACCGCCCCGGCAGGATCCTTGACGATCGCCTCCCAGCCCTCCCGCCCGGCCGGTGTCGCCAGAACGGGGGTACTCATCCGGCGTAGTCCGTCGTCAGGATGACGGTCAGCCTGTCCTTCTTCATGTTGTCCAGCGCGTCCTTGGTCCGGCCCACGTGGATGTCCTTGGCGAGCTGGACGGCCGCGGCTTCCATGCCGGCCGGGAAGTAGACGGTGCTGGTGACGATCTTGCCGTGCCAGTTGTCGCGGCCGGCCACGGTCCAGCCGGCCTGCCGGGCACGGATCGAGACGTCCTCGGCGAGTCCCTTGCGCGGGGTGTTGTTGTACACCTCGACGGCGGGCCGCTCGGAGACCGGAACAGAGGGCTCGACAGGCGGCGCAGAGGTCGGCTGGGTGGTCGGTTCAGAAGAAGGTGCGGAGGTCGGCGCCGACGTCGGGGCCGAGGTGGGCGCGGTCGACGGCTCGGCGCTCGGCGTCGGCTTGGTGACCGCTGAAGCGGAAGGCGTGGGCGTCGAGGCTTTCGGGCCGGAGTCGGCCGCGGAACTGCTGCCCCTCGTCCCGAACAGCACCAGCAGCCCACCGACGATGGCCACGACGGCAAGCACAGCGACGAGAGACGAAAGGACCTGGCCCTTGTCGTCCCTGTAGCGGGGTGTCAATTCAGACCTCGATGCCCAAGCGACGGGCGGAGCGGGCGCGCTGCCTGGCGGCGCGGAGACGACGGAGCCGCTTGACCAGCAGCGGGTCGTGCGCGAGTGCCTCGGGGCGGTCGATCAGCGCGTTCAGCACCTGGTAGTAGCGGGTCGCCGACATCTGGAACTGGTCCCGGATCGCCTGCTCCTTGGCGCCGGCGTACTTCCACCAGTGCCGCTCGAAGCCCAGGATCGCTCCGTCGCGGTCCGACAACCCAGCGACGGCCGGCTGGGCTGCTTCGGCGGCGGAGCCGGAGGAGCTGGCGTTGGCGCTGTCCATCTGCTGGTGTCTCCCGTGCGGTCGGTGATCGTCCGTCCGCGTTCCACTGTACGGGTGAACAACAGTCATGTCATTCACCCTGCGCCTGGTGGCGGCGACATGTCGGGCGGACGGTCAGGCGGGCCCAACTCTGGCAGGATCGTCGGTGTGAGCTCAACTCGACAGGGCCCCGGCGACGTGTCGCCCGGCCCGCGACCCGCCATCGCGACGGTCGAAGAGCTGCAGGCCCGGCAGTCCGAGGTGGACCCGCTGATCAACAGTGTCTGCACGCCGAACCCAGCCGCGCTGACCGAAGCCGCCCGTCTGGACACGGAACGTGCGGACGGCCGGATCCGCGGCCCGCTGCACGGGATGCCGGTCCTGGTGAAGGACAACATCGACACCGCCGACCTGCCGACCACCGCAGGCTCCCTCGCCCTGGCCGACCAGCCTCCACCGCCGTACGACGCCCCGCTGGTCCGCCGCCTGCGCGAAGCGGGCTGCATCGTGCTCGGCAAGACCAACCTGAGCGAGTGGGCCAACTTCCGCGGCTCGTCCTCGTCGTCCGGCTGGAGCGGGTACGGCGGTCTCACCCGCAATCCGTATGCGTTGAACCGTTCCCCGGGCGGCTCGTCCAGCGGCTCCGGCGCCGCGGTCGCCGCCGGCCTCGCGGAGCTCGCCATCGGCACGGAGACGAACGGGTCGATCGTCTGCCCGGCTGCGCTGAACGGGATCGTCGGACTGAAGCCGACCGTCGGCCTGATCCCGCAGCAGGGGATCATCCCGCTGTCACACTCCCAGGACACCGCCGGCCCGATGACGAAGACGGTCCGGCAAGCAGCCGCGCTGCTGACCGTGATGACCGGCGGCGGCACGGACTACGAAGCGCACTGCCTCGACGACGACCTGACCGGCGTACGGATCGGCGTACCGCGTGGTCCGCTGTGGGGGTATTCGCTCGGCCTCGACCGGGTCACCGAGGAGGCCCTGTCGCTGTTGTCGGCGGCCGGCGCGACCGTCGTGGACGGCTTGTCGCTGCCGACGCCGGGCAGCGAGGAGGACCAGGTCGCGATCCTGTTCCACGAGATGAAGGTCGACCTCGCGGCGTACCTCGCGACCCGTCACCCCGGCGGTCCGCGCACTCTCGCCGACGTGATCGCGTTCAACAAGGCGCATGCGGACGAGGAGCTGCGGTACTTCGGCCAGGAGCTGTTCGAGCGGTCCGAGCAGACCGACGGACTGGACTCACCGGTCTACGTGGCCGCCCGGTTGTCGGCGCTCCGGGCCGGCCGCGACGGGATCGACGGCCTGCTCCGTGACCACCAGCTCGACGCGTTCGTCACCCCGTCGTACTCGCCGGCCTGGTCGATCGACCTGGTCAACGGCGATCACGTCCTCGGCAGCTCGTCGACCCATGCCGCCCTGGCCGGCTACCCGCTCATCTCGGTGCCGTCCGGATCGGTCGAAGGACTGCCGGTCGGCATCACGTTCCACGGCACCGGCCGGAGTGATGCCACCCTCATTCGCTTGGCTCACGCGTTCGAAACCGCGAGAATCAAGGCACACGGCCCGTTCCCGACCCCGGAGTTCAGACAGTGGGTATAGATCGCGTCCGCTGGGGAATTGTTGCTACCGGCAATATCTCCACCTCGTTCACCAAGGACCTCGCGGTACTGGACGACGCCGTGGTGACCGCGATCGCGTCCCGTTCCCAGGACAGTGCCGAGCGGTTCGGTGCGGAGTTCGGGATCGAGCACCGGTTCGACGACTACCAGCGGCTGATCGATTCCGGCGTGGTGGACGTGCTCTACATCGGCACCCCGCATCCGCAGCACTACTCGATCGCCCGGGCCGCCTTGCAGGCCGGTATCGCGGTGCTGTGCGAGAAGCCGGTCACGCTGACGGCCAAGCAGGCCCGCGACCTGATCGCGGTGGCCGTCGAGAACGACACCCTCTTCGCCGAGGCGATGTGGATGCGCACCAACCCCGTCGTCCAGGCGATGTTCGCGGACCTGGCCAAGGGTGTGGTCGGCGAGCCGATGCAGGCGCTGGCGGACTTCGGGTTCCATCGCCAGCAGCTCGCGCCGCGGCTGCTCGACCGCGACCTGGGCGGCGGCATCCTGATGGACGGCGGCATCTACCCGATGACGTTCGGCTACATGGCGCTCGGCCGCCCCGAGGAGGTCAAGGCCGTCGGATCTCTCAATGAGGACGGCGTCGACCTCAGCGTGGCGATGGCCTGGAAGTACGCCTCCGGCGCCGTGGCCGCGCTCACCTGCGGACTGCGCTCGCATCACCCGTTCACCGCGTCGGTCAGTGGTCCGGAGGGCTCGCTGCTGCTGCCGGGCGCGTTCCACCACCCGGAGTACTACGTACGCCAGACCGCCTCGGGTGACGAGCGGGTCGACGTACCGGTGCATGGCCTTGGGTACCACTATGAAGCAGCCGAGGTGATGCGCTCGATGCGCGCCGGCCTGGTCGAGTGCCCCGCACTCCCGCACGCCGCCACGGTCGAGATCCTCGAGCTGCTCGACGAAACCCGTAGACAGATCGGGGTCAGCTACCCCGGCGACGACGAATACCTGGGTGGATAACTACTGATGCCGAGCGGACGCAGTTCCTTCGTGGTGGTGGCCAACCGGCTGCCGGTCGACCGGATCGAGATGCCCGACGGCACAACAGCTTGGCGCCGCAGCCCAGGCGGGCTGGTCACCGCGCTGGCACCGGTGATGCAGCGCCACCACGGCGCCTGGATCGGCTGGACCGGCGGCGCGGACGAGAAGGTGGACCCGTTCGACGAGGGCGGTATGCACCTGGTCCCGGTGACGCTGTCGGCCGAGGACATCCAGCTGTACTACGAAGGCTTCTCCAACGCGACGCTCTGGCCGCTGTACCACGACGTGATCGTGCCGCCCGAGTTCCACCGCGAGTGGTGGGAGTCGTACGTCGCGGTGAACCGCCGGTTCGCCGAGGCCGCCGCCGACGCGGCCGACGACAACGCGGTGGTCTGGGTGCACGACTACCAGTTGCAGCTCGTCCCGGCGATGCTGCGCCGCCTGCGTCCCGACGTACGGATCGGTTTCTTCCTGCACATCCCGTTCCCGCCCACCGAGCTGTTCGCGCAGATGCCGTGGCGGCGGCAGATCCTGGACGGGTTGATGGGTGCCGACCTGGTCGGCTTCCAGCGGCCCGGTGCCGCGTCGAACTTCGCCCGGCTGGCCCGCAACCGGATGGGTCTGCGGACCCGCGGCGACCGCATCCACCTGCCCGACGACCGGATCGTCCGGGCCAAGGCGTTCCCGATCTCCATCGACGTCGGCGAGCTCGAGCAGCTCGCCCGCCAGCCGGAGACCGAGGAGCGGGCCAAGGAGATGCGCAAGGAGGTCGGCAACCCGGCGCACATCCTGCTCGGCGTCGACCGGCTCGACTACACCAAGGGCATCCGGCAACGGCTGCGCGCCTTTGGCGAGCTCCTCGACGAGGGTCGCGTCTCGGTCGACGACGCCGTCTTCATCCAGGTGGCGACGCCGTCACGCGAGCGCGTCGAGCAGTACCGCGTACTGCGGGACGAGATCGAACTCCTGGTCGGCCGGATCAACGGTGAGCACGGCCGCATCGGCACCCCGGCGATCAACTACCTGCACACGTCGTACTCGCGCACCGAGATGGCGGCCCTCTTCCGCGCCGCCGACGTCGCCGTGGTGACGCCGTTGCGCGACGGGATGAACCTGGTCGCCAAGGAGTACGTCGCCTGCCGGTACGACGACACGGGTGCGCTCGTGCTGAGCGAGTTCGCCGGTGCGGCCGACGAGTTCCGGCAGGCCTTCCTGGTGAACCCGCACGACATCAACGGGATGAAGGACACCATCGTCGACGCGATGAACACCGACGACCGGCAACTCGGCCGCCGGATGAAGGCGATGCGCAAGCACCTGGCCGCCCACGACGTGAACGTCTGGGCCGCCTCCTTCCTCAAGGCGCTGCATGCCGAAGACTGACGGGCGCGTGCTCGCCCTGGACCTGGGAACGTCGTCGGCGCGCGCACTGGTGCTCTCCCCCGACGCGTCGCCCGTGCCCGGCGCGCTGGCCCGGCACAAGATCGCCCCGACGTACGGCGGACGTGGCGAGGCGACCATCGATCTGCACGACTACATCGAGGGGCTGCTGGGCTGCCTCGACGAACTGCAGCAGAACGGGCATCTCACCGACATCAGCGACATCGTGCTGTCCTCGCAGTGGCACTCGATCGTCGCGCTCGCCGGCACGGGTCAGGCGTTGACGCCGGTGATCCCCTGGGTGGACACGCGTTCCGTGCCGCCCACTGTCGACTCCTCCTTCGACGAGCACGCTTTCCACGCCCGGACCGGTGCCTGGTTGCACCGCCTGTACTGGACCCGGCGGATCCCCTGGCTGCGATCAGTGGTCAGCCCTTCGTCGTACGCCGGCCTCCCGGATCTCGTCCTGGAGCGACTGACTTCCGAGCGCGTCACCTCGGTGTCGATCGCCTCCGGCACGGGCACGCTGGACCTGGCCACCGGCTCGTACGACGCCGAAGCCCTTGCTGTGGCAGGGGTTTCCGAGTCGCAGCTGCCCGCGATCGTGCCGACCGGCTGGACCGGAGTACTGTCGTCGGCCTTCGCGTTGCGCTGGCCCGCGCTCGCCGGCGTACCGATTCATCCGCCGACCGGCGACGGTGCCGCGTCGAACGTCGGGACCGGCGGGTACGACGAGACGACGGCCGCCGTGACGGTCGGTACGTCGGCTGCCGTGCGGGTCGTGCATCCGATCGACGGGGCGCCCGAACTGCCGTGGGAGTTGTGGCGGTATCGCGTCGACGACCGGCGCGCGGTGACCGGGATGGCCTTCTCCGCCGCCGGAAACCTGCACGCCTGGCTCACCGCCGTACTGCAGCTCGACGCCGAGCACCGCGAGCCGACCGGGGTCGAGATCGGTTCGTCCCGCGTGATCGGCATCCCGTTCCAGGCCGGCACGAGACCGCCGGAAACCGTGCCGGGCGGTTCCGGCGCGTACTTCGGGCTGTCGTTCGACGACACCGCTGCCGACCTCCTCGCCGCTTCCCTGCAAGGCGCTTCGCTCGAGATCGACCGGGGCCTGCGGATGCTCGACGGCTTGTTCGGGCGGGACCTGCAGGTCGTCCTGGGCGGCGGCGGGATCGACGCCTCGGCCTGGTGGCGCAAGTGCCTGACCGCGACCTTCGCCCGCCCCACCGAGGTCTGCGCCGAAGCCGAGGTCGGCGCCCGCGGCGCCGCAGCAGTAGCCCTCGGCCTCTCCCCGTCCCCCGGCGGCGAATCCCTGAAGCCGGTAGCCACAGACGTCGAGCGAGTCGCCGCCCTGCGCCCTCGCTACGAATCGCTGAGAGCATTGGCGGCCCAAGCCTCCGCCGTCCTGAACACCTGATCCAACGGCTTCCCCTAGCGCTGCGACTACATCGCAGGTAGGAAGGTTCCGGGGCCAGGGGGGTCTCGATCCTGATCAGCTGGGGGAACACCGTGAAAGTTCTTGCTGCCCTGACAGCCGCAACACTGCTCTTCGTCCTGGCGCCCGCGATCGCCACCGCGACACCACCGCCCCCATCGATCCAGGTCAGCCGGACGACCGGCCTGGCCGGGGGCGACCAGGTCCGGGTCACCGCCCACGGCTTCGCCCCCGGCTCAGAGGTCCAGGTCGTCCAGTGCGACGTGTTCGGCGACACTCCGGATCGTGTCTGCCTCAACACCTTGACCGTGACCGCCGGCGCGACCGGCCGGATCTCCACCCAGGTCACCTTGGGCGACCCGGTCTGGTGGCAACGCGACGTCGGCCAGCCGAGACCGACGTACTGCCGCGCGGACGTCTGTCACCTCTTCGCGGTCGGGTACGACGGCGCCGGTCAGCGGTTGATCCTGGAGTCCGTGGCACTGAGATTCAGGGGATCACCAGCCACCATCAGTGCGACGCCGAGCACGGACCTCGCGGCCGCGCAGTGGGTCAGGGTCCGCGGCACCGCACATGGCGCCGAAGGCCATCAGGTCCAGATCGTCGAACGCGCGTGCTTCGACATCATCCAGGAGACCGGCTGCTACCAGCCGGGCAAGGTCGTCACCACCCGCGTCCACAGCGACGGCACCTACTCCACGTACTACCTGGCGAAGCGGATCCTCGTCGACGGTGAGGACTGCGAGGCCGACTACAACCTCGGCGACTGCGTCCTGTCGGTCGCCGTACTCGACTCGGCCGGCCAACCCGACGACAGCTTCGGCGTCTTCTGGTTCGGCGACATGAGCACGCCGCTCGCCTTCCGCACGACCAACTGACCGCAACCTCACCCACCTCCCTTCTCTCGCCTTCTTTCGCTTTCCTTCCCTTGCTTTCCCTCTCCTGCGGCTGGAAGGTGACGGCTGCCACTGACAGGGGTGGGGGTGGGCTGGATGATGAGCGCCATGTTGCGCGAGATGATGAAGTCCAAGGTGCACCGGGCCACCGTCACCCAGGCGGACCTGGACTACGTCGGGTCCTGCACGCTGGACGCGACGCTGATGGAGGCGGCGAACCTGCTGCCCGGTGAGAAGGTCGACATCGTCGACATCACCAACGGCAACCGGCTGTCGACGTACCTGATCGAAGGTCCCCGCGACTCCGGGATCGTCGGCATCAACGGCGCCGCCGCGCACCTGATCCACCCCGGCGACCTGGTCATCCTGATCGCGTACGGGATGTTCGACACCGCCGAGGCGAAGATCTTCGAACCGAGCGTAGTCTTCGTGGACGAGCGCAATGCGATCACCCGCATCGGCTCGGACCCCGCCGAAGCCCTGCCCGACACCGGCACGCTCCGCGGCGATCAACTGCACACGCGCTGACGATCAGGCGCAGACGACGAGGACAGGTCGACGATGACGGAAAGCACGGAGAACGCTCCGAAGACGGCGACGCACGACAACGAGCCGCAGGAAAAACTGCGCCAGTTCATGAACTCCGGCTGGGGCGACATCGAGCGCGCCGACGTCCCGCTCAGCGAGGTCGGGCCGTGGGCCGCGAAGCGCCGGGACGCACTCTCGCGGGTCTTCCCCGGTGAGCGGCTGGTGATCCCGGCCGGCACCTACAAGGTGCGCTCCAACGACACGGACTACGTGTTCCGCCCGCACACCGACTACGTCTGGCTGGTCGGCGACCAGACCTCCGACGCGGTCCTCGTGCTCGAGCCGAACGGCACCAGCGGCCACGACTCGGTGCTGTACTTCCGGCCCCGCGCGGACCGCGCCGAGGGCGAGGAGTTCTGGCGCGACCGGATGTACGGCGAGCTGTGGGCCGGCCGCCGCCCGTCGCTGACCGAGACCGCCAAGGAGTTCGGGATCGAGACCCGGCACGTCGACCAGCTGGCCGGCGCGCTGAAGAGCGACGTCCCGACCCGCGTCCGCCGCGGCGAGGAGAGCTCGATCTCCTCGCTGCTGATCGGACTCGGCACCGAGGCCGAGCGCGACGCGGAACTCGCCTTCACCTTGTCCGAGCTGCGGCTGGTCAAGGACGCCTTCGAGCTCGAACAGCTCCGCGACGCCTGCGCGATCACGCACCGCGGCTTCTCCGACGTACTGAGCGAGATGGACAAGGTCCGCAAGTACGGCGAGCGCTGGATCGAGGGCACCTTCTGGCGGCGCGCCCGCGCGGAAGGCAACGACGTCGGGTACACCTCGATCGCCGCCGCCGGCCCGCACGCGACCACGCTGCACTGGATCGAGAACGACGGCCCGGTGAACAACGGCACCCTGATGCTGCTCGACATGGGCGTGGAGAACCGCAACCTGTACACCGCGGACATCACCCGCACCTTCCCGGTCAGCGGCGAGTTCACCCCACGCCAGCGTGACCTGTACCAGTTGGTGCTCGACGCCCAGAACGCCGGCATCGCCGCGTTGCGCCCCTGCGTACCGTTCCGCTCCGGCCACAACGCGGCCATCGAAGTACTGGTCCGCGGCCTCGAGCAGATGGAACTCCTCCCGGTCTCCGCCGACGAGGCGCTCGACCCGAGCAGCGGCATCTACCAGCGCTACACCCTGCACGGCGTCAGCCACATGCTCGGCCTCGACGTCCACGACTGCGCCGCGGCCCGCAACGAGAAGTACAACAAGGGCAATGTCGAAGCCGGCTACGTCCTCACCGTCGAACCCGGCCTCTACTTCCAGGCCGAGGATCTCACCGTCCCCGAAGACCTCCGCGGCATCGGCATCCGCATCGAGGACGACATCCTCATCACCCCCGAAGGCACCGAAAACCTCTCCGCCGCCATGCCCCGAGACGTAGAAGCCCTCCAAAACTGGATGGCCTCCTAACCCTCCGAGTACTGCGGGAGGTAGGCCCCACGCGACCTCCCGCAGTCCACTCCTCCGTCGTCCCTGCTCGCTGCGCCTCCGGCTCCGGTGGAGGCATGTCGAGATCGGTCGATCTGTTCCGACGTGAGTGGTGAGGCTGTTCGCTGGAAACAACCAATCGCTATGTGCAAATTTGTTTCCACCTCCAGCAGCTAGGCGGCCATCCGCCTGACTTTTTCACCGTTCGCGACAGATTGGCTTGTGATGACAGACAACCCGACCCCCGAGGTTCGCCCCGGGGCGTTCCTGCTGGAGCTCGTGCTGGTGCCGGTCAGTGACCTCGACCGGGCAAAGGCGTTCTACACCGAGAAAGCCGGCTTCAAGGTCGATGTCGACGTGAGCCCGGCGGAGGGTGTCCGCATCGTTCAGCTCACACCGCCGGGTTCGTACTGCTCGATCACCCTGAGCACCGGGCTGCAGCAGATGGACATGCCGGTGGGGTCGTTGCGTGGATTGCACCTCGTGGTCGCCGACATCGAGGCAGCGCGCGAGGAGTTGATCGGGCGAGGGGTCGATGTGGCACCCGTGGAGGACGCCGGTGGCGTGTTCTACGCGTGGTTCGCCGACCCGGACGGCAACACGTGGACCCTCCAACACATGCCTTGGCGCAAGTAGCCGCGAAGAAGACATCGCCGTACTGCGGGGAAGGCCGCGTGGGGGATTTCCCCGCAGTACAAGGGATTACCAGATGCGGACGCGGTCTTCTTCGGCCAGCCACATCTTGTCGGAAGGGGCTACCTCGAAGGCGGTGTGGAATTCTTCGAGATTGCGGACGACCGCGTTGCAGCGGAACTCCGGCGGGGAGTGGGGGTCGAGGGCGAGGCGGCGGATGACTTCGGCCTCGCGGGTCTTGGTGGACCAGGCGGCGGCCCAGGCGAGGAAGAAGCGGCGTTCGCCGGGGATGCCGTCGACGACCGGCGCCGGGGCGTCACCGAGCGAGATCCGGTACGCCGTGTAGGCGATCGACAGGCCGCCGAGGTCACCGATGTTCTCGCCCAGCGTGAGTGCGCCGTTCACCTTGTGGCCAGGCGCTTCCGACGGCTCCAGCGCGTTGTACTGCTCGGTGAGCTTGCCGGCGCGCTCCTCGAAGGCGGCCCGGTCCTCGTCGGTCCACCAGTCGTTCAGGTTGCCGTCGCCGTCGTACTTCGAGCCCTGGTCGTCGAACCCGTGCCCGATCTCGTGCCCGATCACCGCGCCGATCGCGCCGTAGTTGACCGCGTCGTCGGCGTCCAGGTGGAAGAACGGCGGCTGCAGGATGCCGGCCGGGAAGACGATCTCGTTCATCCGCGGGTTGTAGTACGCGTTCACGGTCTGCGGCGTCATCTGCCACTCGTCCCGATCGACCGGCTTACCCAGCTTGGCCAGGTCGCGCGCGGTCTCGACCGCCGTGGACCGGCGGAGGTTGCCGACCAGGTCGTCGACCCGGATCTCGAGGGCGCTGTAGTCCTTCCACTTGTCCGGGTAGCCGATCTTCGGCGTGAACCGGCCGAGCTTGTCGAGCGCACGCTGCCGGGTCTCCGGGCTCATCCACTCCACCGCGTTGATCCGCTGGCGATACGCCTCGACCAGGTTCGCGACCAGTTCGACCATCCGGGCCTTGGCGACCGGCGGGAAATGCTCCGCGACGTACAGCTGACCGAGCGCCTCACCGAGCGCGGACTCGACGACGCCGAGGCCCCGCTTCCAGCGCGCACGGAGCTCCGGCGCGCCCGTCAGCACCCGGCCGTAGAAGGCGAAGTTCTCGTCGACGAAGGCCTTGCTCAGCAGCGGGGCCGCGCTGTGCACGATCCGCCAGCTGAGCCAGACCTTCCAGTCCTCGAGGTCGAGCTCCTGCACCGCCGAAGCCGCGGCGGTGAGGTACGAAGGCTCACGCACGATCAGCGAAGCGAACGCGTCCTCCGGTACGCCGGCGCCCGCCAGCCAGACCGACCAGTCGAAGCCGGGAGTCAGCGCGTCCAGGGCAGCCCGGTCGAGCTTGTTGTAGGTGAGAGTGACGTCGCGGTCCTTCACCCGGTCCCAGTGCGCCGCCGCGAGCCGGGTCTCCAGCGCCATGATCCGCTCGGCGGCACCGGCGGGATCAGGCAGGCCGGCCAGTTCGAGCATCCGGGTCACATGCGCGACGTACGCCGTACGCTCGTCCGCGAATTTGTCATCGCGGTAGTACGACTCGTCGGGGAGGCTCAGGCCGCCCTGCATGACATGGACGATGTACTCGTCGGACTTCTTGGCATCGACGTCGACGCCGTAGTAGAAGAGCCCGGGGACGCCCTGGAGTTCGAGCTTGCCGAGCGCCTCGAGGAAACCGTTCAGGTCCTTGGCCGAACCGACCAGCTCGAGCTGATCCGTGATCGGGGTCGCGCCGAGGCTCTCGATCCGCTCCTCGTCGATGAACGACTGGTAGAGGTCACCGATCTTGCGCGCCTCGCTGCCCTCGGGATGGCCGGCCTCGGCGGCCTTCTCCACGAGCGCGCGGACATCGAGTTCGGCGGTGTCCCAGAGCGCCTGGAACGCGCCGTAGATCGCCTTGTCCGCAGGGATCTCGGTCCGGTCCAGCCACGGTCCGTTCGTATGCCGGTACAGATCGTCCTGCGGCCGGACGGTCGTGGACAGGTCGTTGAACTCGACCCCAGCAGTCATCGGTGCTCCCGTTTCGTTCGATCGTTCGACACACCCCACTGCCAGACAGTACCCGGCGCACGGAGCCACCCGGAGCCCGGAATCCGATGCCGCTGAACCGTTCGCCTCGCGCGGACGTTGGCCTAGATTGAAGGGAGCCGCTCCGTCGGCTGACTCAGCGCGTCCAGGCGGCTCCGGCATCAACCAGGAGGTCCCCGCCATGCCGTACTACGGAGCTCTCAAAGCCGGCCGCGCACTCATGGCGCTCCTCGGACTCTCGGTCCTGCTCCTCGGCGGCCTCACCGCCTCGGCCGTCCCGGCAGCACCACCCCCGGCAGGCCCAGCGATGACCGTCTCGGGCCACCACGACCACATGGACTGTGACCCGATCAGATTCGGCACCACAACGCTGCCGAGCCCATGACGGTCGCAGCGGCCGACTGCCGCGTCCCCTGCGTCAGTTGACGGTGCGGAGGTTGCCGCGGGCCGCTGCTTTGAGGCGGCTTCCGCAGGACAGCCGGACCGAGTAGGCAGCCGGGATGGACAGCGGTTCGCCGGTCTGCGGATTGCGGCCGGTGCGCGGCGCGCGCAGTACCCGCTCGATGCTCAGCAGACCGGTCAGCGACACCTTGTCGCCCTTCTGCACAGCCTCGGTGACGACGTCGCCGAGCGCGTCGAGGACCTTCTCGGCCTGGTTCCGCGGGATGCCCGCCTTCGATGCCACACCGGCGACCAACTCGTTGCGATTCACGGTTCTCCTCAGACTCGGATCCCCGGTGCGGCTGCCCATCCGCCGTCCGGCCGATCGCGAAAACCTTAACCGAAATGAAAGTCGTTAGCGAGAGGAGTCCGGATTCCGGTCGAAATCCCCGCCCGGCCCGCGGCGGATCCACGGTGGGTCAGAGGTTGTCCTGGTCGTGCCAGTCGGACTGCCAGCGCTCGTCCACGGCAGCGTCGGCGCGCTGGTAGCGGATGTCGGTCGAGAGTCTCGCCGTCTCGGACACGTTGTCGAGGGCCGCGTGGATCGTGTGCGCCGTGTGGACGACGACGTCGCCCGCCTCGTAGTCGGCGACCAGCCAGCGCGCGTCGTACTCCTCTGCCAGCCGCGGCAGATCGGCCGTGATGGACGCGGCCGGCCGCTTCAACTGCCCCAGAACCTCGTCACGCAGTACTCGGTGGTGGCTGCCTTCGAGGTAGGTGAGCCCGCCGAGCGTCACCGGGCAGTCGCCGAGCGGGATCCATGCGGACAGCACCTGATCGGTCCCTTCGCGCAGGTAGACCAGGTCGTAGTGCGCCTGCGTCGCCGTACCGATGCCGTTCTCCCCCGGCAGTGTCCGCCGGATGATCTTGCGTTTGTGCAGGAACGTCTCGCCACCCAGGAACCACTCGAACCATCCGCGCAACGCCGGCTGCGAGCAGAAAGCGGCGTACTCCGCCCCCGGCACGATCTCCCCGAACAACACCTTCCGGAACCCGGCCCGGTCTTCGCCCACGGCGTCGATCTTCGAGAAGTAGTACCGCCGAAACGCCTCCACGTCGGCCACAGGCAGCAACCCGCGCAGATACAGATACCCGTCCCGAGCCAGTCGCGCCCGCAACGCCTCCCGATCCCTCACCTCTGCCTCCGGTACTACGGCCAGCCGGCCGAAGCGGTGAGCGGATTCATCGAGGCGGTACCCGTTGGAAGTCGGCATACCCCCGATCTCACCAGCCCGCGCCCCCACCGTGAATGGACTCCGGCAAAGACTTCTTGGACTCTTGTCACCATGGCCGACTGGTCGATTTACCTCACCCCCAGCCCAATCCATCGCCAACTTGGACTCTTCTGCTTAGGTGCAGGCGAGCAGCGCACCGCCGCGGCGAACGAACGCGCACTCGGCTGCCACGCCGTCGTCCTGCTCCGCCACGGCACCGGCCACCTCCTCCACGGCCCCGACCGCACGCTCCACGAGGTCGCCGCCCCCGCGCTCCTCTGGCTCTTCCCCGGCGTCCTGCACGGCTACCGCCCCGCCACCCAGTGGGACCAGGCGTGGGCCCTCTTCGGCGGCCCCGCGACCGACGCGCTCACCGCCCTCGGCCAACTGGACCAAACTCGACCCGTACGCCGGTACGCCGACCCGCGGCCGGTCGAGCGCGCCTTCACCCGGCTGCTCCAAATCACTCGCGCACCTACCCCCGAAGTACAGGCTGTCGGTGCTCTCTTCGAGCTGATCGCCGCGGCCGCTGCTGACGAGGAGGACGGGATTGCTGGGCAGTTGAGCCGTCTCGCGCTCCAGCCCGCCGGCATGAACGCCTACGCCGCCGAACTCGGATTGTCCCTGGCCGAGTTGAGGGAAGCCGTGCGACGGACGAAGGGAACGACCCCACAGGAGGTGGTACTGACGGCCCGGCTGAACGAGGCGAAGACCTTGCTGGCCGAGTCGGACCTTCCCGTGGCGGCGGTCGCGCGGCAGGTCGGGTACGACGATCCGGCGTACTTCAGCAGGCTGTTCAAAGCTCGCGTCGGACAGTCACCACGCGAGTTCCGCCGGTTTGGTTCGGTCGGGGGCCGGAAATCGTCCTTTTGACCGAGGCCGGGGTAGCCGGCGGTCTGAAAGTATCGGGGCGGAACCCTCCGCCGGGGTGACGCGGCGGGTCGCCGGTTCCCGATACGGTCGGGGTATGAGCCAACCGCAGCCCATCGACCCGCGCTACGTCAGCAGGCAGCCCGTTCGCAAGAAGCGGCGCTTCGGGGTCGGCCGACTGATCGGTCTGATCGTCCTGCTGTTCGTGCTGATGCTGATCGCCGTCCCGTTGTACGCGTGGGGCCGGATCGACAAGGTGGACGCCTTCCCAGCCGGCAAGCGCCCGACCGAGACGCCTGGTACGACGTACCTGATGGTCGGATCCGACAGCCGCGAAGGGCTCAGCGCCGCCGACAAGAAGAAGCTCGGCACCGGTAGTGCCGCAGGTCAGCGGACCGACACGATCATGGTGCTGCACGTGCCTGAGTCGGGCCCGCCGGTGCTGATCAGCATCCCGCGCGACAGCTACGTCCCGATCCCCGGGCACGGGAAGAACAAGATCAACGCGGCCTTCTCCTACGGCGGGGCGAAGCTTCTGGTGCAGACGATCGAGAATGTGACCGGGCTGCACATCGACCACTACGTCGAGATCGGCTTCGGCGGCTTCGCCTCGATCATCGACAGCGTCGGCGGCGTGAAGATGTGCTTGCCTAAGGCAATGAAAGACCAGAAGGCGCACATCAACCTGCCCAAGGGATGCCAGCAACTCGACGGCACCAAGGCGCTCGGCTACGTCCGGGCCCGGTACTCCGACCCGCTCGGCGACCTCGGCCGGGTGGCGCGGCAGCGCGAGATGATCGGCGCCGTGGCGGACAAGGCGATCGGACCGGGCACGTTCCTGAACCCGATCCGCTACTTCAAGGTCGGTACTTCGAGCGCCGACGCGCTCACCATCGACAAGGAGATGGGTCCGCTCGACCTGTTCAAGTTCGCCCGCGCGATGAAGGCGGTCGCCGGCGGTGGGGACGGCATCACGTTGACCGTGCCGATCTCCGACACCAACCTCAGTACCCCGAACGGCTCCGCCGTGAAGTGGGACACAGCCAAGGCCAAGGCCCTCTTCCAGGCCCTCAAGGAAGACAAGACCACCGGCCTGAAGAGCAGCTGAAGCCGGCCGGACCGCGGTTGGGTTCCCGGCCCCGAAGCAGTGATGGGGTCGGGTTCCCGGCCTCGAAAGCAGCTGATGCCGGTTGGGGGTGGCTTCGGCGGGTTACTGGCCTGGGGATGGGTCAGGGCGTTGGAGGGAAGCGGATGAAGCTGGCGGATCTTGGTGGGCTCAGGTTCAACTACGACGTGGTCGGGTCGACCAGACAGGACGCGACGCCGGTCGGCTATCACCGGCTGGAGCACCGGGAGCCGATCGGGCGCGGCGAGGAGGTGTTCCGCCGGGCCGGCGAAGCGTTGATGAGCTGGAAGATGCACAGCGCCGCCGGCGTACGGGTGATGGCCACCGACAGTCCCGCGGTGATCGGCACGAACTCACTCGGCCGGGTCGGCGTCGGTTCGCTCGGACTGCCCGTGCCCTGCCGCGTGGTGTGGACCGTCGACGAACCGGATCGCGTCGGCTTCGCCTACGGCACCTTGACCGGTCATCCCGAGGCAGGTGAGGAGTCGTTCCTGGTCATCCGCGAGGGCGACGAGGTGTTCTTCAGGCTCCTCGCCTACAGTCGCCCGGCCACCTGGTACACCCGCCTCGGCGGGCCGGCGGGCCGCCGGGTCCAGGCGTTCGTCGCCCACCGCTACGCCACCACCCTCAAGCGTCTCGCCAAGGGCTGAATGGACTGCTGAAGTAGCCGGGAATTGGATCTGTGGGATCAGCAGCCCAGCCAGCAGACTGGCGGCCATGCCAACAGTCGAGGTCCGGACAGCGACGCCAGCAGACATTCCCCAACTCGTCGACGCCTATCAGTGGCTGTTCGCGCCGCCGGGAGCGACTCCGGACGACTGGGATCCGAAGACGGCCGCCGACCGCATCGCCCGCACCCTGACCGGTCCCGGCAGCAACATCCTGGTTTCGGTCGACACCGACGAGGTGGTCGGCTTCTGCACGATGTACCTCGATCTCGAATCGGTCCGCTTCGGGCAGCGCTGCTGGGTCGAGGATCTCGCCGTTCACCCCGAACGGCGGTCGGCGGGCTCCGGCGCCGCCCTGCTCAAAGCCGCCTGGCAGTGGGCGGCCGCGAACGGCGCCTCCCACCTGGAGCTCGACTCCGCCACCACCAGAGTCGACGCGCACCGGTTCTACGACCGTCACCAGCCGGCGACCCACTCGATCACCTTCGGCTGGCGCTCGGCCCCACGGGCATGACCACGGGATGATCCGGCTCGGCACGGATCCGGGCCGGACCATCCCCTGCTCAGGCCGCCGGTGGTGGGGCGAAGGCAGCGCGGAGTTGAACGTGCGCGGTCGGAGCCGCCTTCGTCCGGTCGAGCCCCAGGAGAGCAGCCCCGACAACAGGGGGTACGTCGACCACGTGCGGCACGGCCTTCGGTGCGGCGGCCGACAGCAGCCGCACGACGGTCTCCAGCAGCATCGGGTGCCCAGCGGTCAGTACGCCGCCGCCCAGCACCACATCGATCTGCTCGTCCAGTACGCCGAGTCGCCGCATCGCGACCGTGGCCATCGCGACGATCTCCTCCGCCTGGAACCGAACCACGTCCGCCGCGACCGCATCGCCGCCGGCCGCGACCTGGAAGAGCACCGGGGTCGCCTCCAGGCGGCGAGCGACCGGGATGTCCCCCAGGTGCAGCGCCTCGATCAACGCAGTCACCGACTCGACGCCGTAGTGCGCGGGAAGCGCTGTTGTCAGCGCCGTCGCGGGTCCCCGACCGTCTTCGGCTCGCGCCGCTGCCCAGAAGGCTTCATCGGCCAACTGCTGGCCGCCACCCCAGTCGCCGGAGATCTTCCCGACCGCCGCGAATCGCGCAGTACGGCCGTCCGGTAGCAGGCCGGCACAGTTGATGCCGGCGCCGCAGACGACGGCCACGCCACGCGGCTCGTCGACACCCGCGCGGAGCAACGCGAAGGTGTCGTTGGCGACGTACACGGACTCGGCCCAGCCGACGTACTCGAAGGCCGCGGCGAGGCGTTCCTCCTCGATCGGCAGGTCCGCGTTCGCCATACACGCCGAGATCTGCTGCACCAGCGGCCCTTCACCGAGAGTGAGCCCGGCTTCTCGTGCCGCCGCTGCAACGAGCGGGGCGAGCCCCTGGACCGCGGCCATCGCGCCGACGACGTGCGGCTCGAACCCACCACCGCGCGCAGTACCGAGCACGCGGCCCTCCGCGGACACCAGGGCCACGTCGGTCTTGCTGTTCCCGGCGTCGAAGGCGAGCACACCTCCTGGCACCAGAGCCTCGCCGGCCATCGTCACGCCCACGGAAGGTACTCGCGGTTGTGCGCGAGCAGCTTGTCGGTCAGGGCGTTCGCGTACTCGATCTGCCCGATCAGCGGATGCGCCAGCAGTGCGTTGAACACCCTCTCCGCACCACCCTTCAGAGCCGCCTCCAGAGCAAGATTCTCGTACGCCGTGACGTTGGCCACCAGCCCCGCGTACAGCGGTTCGAGCGGCGCGATCGGCAGCGGCGTCGTACCGGCGGCTCCGACCGTCGCCGGCACCTCGATCACCGCGTCGTCCGGGAGGAACGGCAACGCCCCGTTGTTCAAGGTGTTGACGACCTGAACGTCACCGGTGTCGTTCAGCAGCGACGACGCGAGCGCGACCGCGGCCTCCGAGTAGTAGGCGCCACCGCGCCGCTCGAGCAACGCGGGCTTCTCGTCGAGCGTCGGATCGGCGTACAGGTCCAGCAGTTCCTTCTCGATCTTCGCCACCTCGGCAGCACGCGACGGCTTCTCCAGCAGCTCGCGGACCACCTCGTCGTGCGCGTAGAAGTACCGCAGGTAGTACGACGGGACGACGCCGAGCTGCAGCAGCAACTCGGCCGGCAGGTGCAGGTCGTCGGCCAGTTCAGCGGCATGATTCGCGAGCAGCTTCGGCAGCACGTTCTCGCCGTTGACCGTGACCCCGCGCTCCCAGGTGAGGTGGTTCAGCCCGACGTGGTCGAGCGCCACCTCCTCCGGCGCGACGCCGAGGAACTTGGCGAACCGGCGCTGGAACCCGATCGCCACGTTGCACAGCCCGACCGCCTTGTGACCCTGCGACAACAGCGCGCGGGTGACGATCCCGACCGGGTTGGTGAAGTCGATGATCCACGCGTCGGGGTTGGTCTGCCGGACCCGCTCTGCGATGTCCAGCACGACAGGAACCGTGCGCAGCGCCTTCGCGAGGCCGCCCGCGCCGGTCGTCTCCTGGCCGACGCAACCGCATTCGAGCGGCCAGGTCTCGTCCTGGTTGCGGGCGGCCTGCCCGCCGACCCGCAGTTGCAGCAGGACCGCGTCCGCGCCCTCGATCCCCTCGTCCAGGTTCGAAGTGGTGACGACGCGACCCGGGTGGCCTTGTTTCGCGAAGATCCGCTGGGCCAGTCCGCCGACCAGTTCGAGCCGGTCGGCGGCCGGGTCGACCAGGACCAGCTCGGAGACCGGCAGCGAGTCGCGCAGCCGGGCGAAGCCGTCGATGAGTTCAGGTGTGTAGGTGGATCCGCCGCCTACGACTGTGAGTTTCAACCTTTGACCCCTGTGAGTGTGACGCCTTCGATGAAGGCCTTTTGGGCGAAGAAGAACAAGATGATCACCGGCGCCATCACCAGCAGGGTCGCTGCCATGGTGAGGTTCCAGTTCGTGTGGTGGGCGCCCTTGAAGCTTTCCAGGCCGTAGCTGAGTGTCCAGGCGGCCGGATTCTCACTGGCGTAGATCTGCGGTCCGAAGTAGTCGTTCCAACAATAGAAGAACTGGAACAACGCCACCGCGGCAATAGCGGGTTTCGCCATCGGCAGGATCACCCGCACCAGCGCCCGGAAGTCGCTGCAGCCGTCCACCTTGGCGGCGTCGACGTACTCCTTCGGGATGGTCAGCAGGAACTGGCGCAGCAGGAAGATCGAGAACGCGTCCGTGAAAGCCATCGGGATGATCAGCGGCCACAACGTCCCGGACAGGTGCAGTTGCTTGGCCCAGAACAGGTACATCGGCACGATGACGACCTGGGGCGGCAGCATCATCGTGGAGATCACCAGCAGCATCGCGAAGTTGCGGCCGCGGAACTTGAACCGGGCCAGCGCATAGGCGACCGGGATGCTGGACAGCAGCGTCAGCGCGGTACCCAACCCGGCGTACAGGAGGGTGTTCTTCCACCAGGTGAGGAAGCCCGGCGTCTCCCACACCGTGCGCAGGTTCTCCCAGTGCCAGCTGTCCGGCCACAGATTGCGGGTCAGCGCCTGCTGGTCGCTCATCAACGCGGTCAGGAAGACGAACACGAACGGCAGCACGAAGAACAACGCCGCCGCGAGCGCCAGCGCATGCACCGCGACCCAGTTCAAAAGCCTCGTACGCCGTACCGCGCGACCCGCCGCGGTCAGGCCGGGCGCCGTCGTGGGCGGCGCGTCCAGCTCGCGGTCGATCAACAAGTTGCTCATAGTTCGCAGTCCCCTAGTCGTCCGTGGCCAGGAAGCCACTGCCGCGGCGCATCAGGAACGCCGTGAACACCATCGCCAGTCCGAACAGCACCAGCGCGATCACACAGGCGCCACCGGTGTCGAACCGCTGGAAACCCAGGTGGTACACGAGTTGTGGCAGGGTCAGCGTCGACTTCTCCGGATACCCGGGTTCGAATTGTTGCCCTGAGCCACCGATCACCCCGCTCGCGACCTTCCCGGCCACGAGTGGCTGCGTGTAGTACTGCATGGTCTGGATCACGCCGGTGATGACCGCGAACAACACGATCGGCTGGATGTTCGGCAACGTGACGAACTTGAACCGCTGCCACCAGCCGGCGCCGTCGAGCGAGGCCGCCTCGTACTGCTCCTGCGGTACGTCGAGCAACGACGCCATGAAGATCACCATCAGGTCGCCGATCCCCCACAGAGCAAGGAGAGTCAACGCCGGCTTCGACCAGTGCGGGTCGCTGAACCAGCCCGGCTGCGGCAGCCCGAGCGAGCCGAGGATGTTGTTCACCGGCCCGGTCCCGGGGTTGAGCAGGAACGCGAACGCCATCGTCGCGGCCACCGGTGGCGCGAGGTACGGCAGGTAGAAGGCGGTCCGGAAGAACCCGGCGCCGGTCTTCACCTTGGTGATCAGCAGGCCGATTCCCAGCCCGAACAGCACTCGCAGCGTCACCATCACGATGACCAGCCACAAGGTGTTGCGCAACGCGGGCCAGAAGAACGGGTAGTCGGTGAAGACATAGGTCCAGTTCTTCAGCCCGACCCAGGTCGGCGCCGTGAACCCGTCGTACTTCATGAAGCTGAAGTAGACGGTCGAGACGAGCGGATAGAGGAAGAAGATGCTGACCCCGATCAGCCACGGGGACAGGAAGGCGAGGTTGCGCAGCCGTTCCTGGCGGCGCTTCCTCCGCAGGCCCTCGCTGAGCGCGGGCCTGCGGGCGGGTGCGATCGTGGTGGCAGTCATCACTTGGCCTGCGCGATGTCCTTGTCGACCTGCGCGTCGGTCCGGGCCAGCCCGGCCGCGAGGTCGGTCTGCTTACCGGCCTCGAAGGCGTAGCCGAAGTCCTGCAGGGTGAGCTGGTAGGCGCCGCCGTTCGGGCTGGCCGGGGTGGTGCTGCTCTTCGGGTGCTGGGCGATCTCGAGGAAGGTCTTGAAGTTCTCGTCCGCTTGGAGCTTCGGCGACTTCAGCGCGTCCAGGGTGGACGGCACGTTGTGGATCGCGTTGGCGAAGCTGACCACGGCGTCGGTGTCGGTGGTCATGAACTTCACCAGTTCCCAGGCCGCGTTCTGCTTCTGGCTGGTGTTGGCGATCCCGATGATGGTGCCGGACAGGTAGCCCTTGCCGTAGCTGTCGGCCTGGTCGTCCGGAACCGGGAACGGCGCGACGCCGATGTTGAACTTCACGCCGGCCTCCTTGGCCATCCCGAGCCGCCACTCGCCGTCGATCGCCATCGCCACCTGGCCGGTGTGGAACGGGTTCTTGGCACCGAACTCGTCGCCGAAGGTCGCGCGGTACTTCTCCAGCTTGGCGAAGCCGCCGAGCTCCTTGACCAGATTGCTCTGCCACTTCAGCATGTTCGCGAACGCCGGGTCGGCGGCCAGGTTCGACTTGCCCTCGGCGGTGAAGTACGTCGGGTTCCACTGCGCGGCGAAGTGCGTGGTGGTGGACTCGAAGCCGTGGAAGTTCGGCATGAACCCGAGCTGGGAGAAGCTGTCGCCCTTGGCCTTGGTCAGCTTCTTGGCAGCCGCGTCGAACTCGGACATCGTCTTCGGCGGACTCGTGATGCCGGCCGCCTTGAACGCATCCTTGTTGTAGTACAGGCCGTACGCGTCGTTCAGCAGCGGCAGCGTGCAGCGCGTGCCTTGGAACTGCGTGTAGTCCTGCAGTGGCTTCGGGAAAGTCTTGTCCAGGTCGACACCGGACTTGTCCAGGAAGGGCTTCAGGTCCGCGAAGACGTGCGACGCGCAGAACGTGCCGACGTTGTCGGTGGTGAACGACGACACGACGTCGGGTGAGTTCGGGCCGCCCGCGCGCAAGGCCTGCTTGATCTTGTCGTCGTTGATGTTGCCGACGACCTTCACCTTGATGTTGGGGAACTTGGCCTCGAAAGCCTTCACGTTGGCGTCGATGGCGGCCACCTCGCTCGGCGCGCTCCAGCCGTGCCAGAAGGTGATGGTGGTGTCCTTGGTCGCGTCGTCACTGGCCGTCGGCGCGGTCGACGTACCGGTGCAGGCGGTACCGAGCAACGCGATCGCCGCGGCGGCGAGGATTGCTCTGTGAACTCGGGGCATTTCCGTTTCTCCTGATCTGGCGTTCATGAGGGTGTGCGGATCCACCGGCGCAGGTCGACTTCCCTGTCCGTGCAGTGGTTTTGGCTACTGGTCCAGCTAGTCGCTACTGCCCCCGCTCGTGGTGCCGGCAGTGTCGAAGACTGCGTCGCGGGCGAAACTCAGGGCTGACTGCAACGCCCCGGCGAGGACAGGATCGGTCTGGATGGCGGTCATCAGCAGTCGCGGCCGCGGTACGGCGAGTTCGGCGAGCTCCTCCTCGACGAGCCCTCGCAACCGCTCGCCGCCGGCCGTGATGACGCCACCGGAGAGCACGATCAACTCCGGGTCGACCACGGCGACGATCGCGGCCAGACCGACCGCGAGGCGATGCGCGAACTCGTTCAGCAAGGCGTCACCGGCACCCGGAGTCTGCAGTGCGACGCCGATCGCGGCTTCCGGCGTACGGGCTCGGAGGCCGAGCGAGCGTGCCAGCTCGAGGACCGGTTCACCACCGGCGAGTTCCTGGAATCCGCCGGCATTGTTGCGACCGACGTTGCGGACCAGCGGCGTACCGGGCAAGGGCAGGAAGGCGACCTCGCCGGCGCCGCCGGTGGCGCCGCGGAGCAGGCGACCGCCGATCACGATCGCGGCGCCGATGCCTTCCTCGCCCCAGAGCAGGACGAAGTTGTCGCTGTCGCGGGCATGGCCGACCTGGCGCTCAGCCACCGCGGCGAGGTTGACGTCGTTCTCGACCTCGAGCGGTACTGCGATGGCCTCGGCGAGCTCGTCGAGCAGGTGCGGAGCGTGCCAGCCGGGCAGGTGGGTCGCGTACCTGAGGCGGCCGGTGGTCGGGTCGAATCCACCGGGCGTCCCGATCGACACGCGCCTCAGGCGATCCCGGCTCAGGCCCGCCTCGCCGAGGGCGCCGTCGATGGTCTTCATCACCCGCTCGACCGTGCCGCTCGCACTTCGCCCGGGCGTCGGCAACTCGAAGGTGCCGACCACCTTGCCGGTCAGATCAGCGATGGCTGCGCGGAACCTCGCCGGCGTGACATCCAGGCCGGCGACGTACGCGATGTCACCGTTGATCTCGTAGAGCTGCGCGTTCGGCCCGGGCCGGCCGGCGCTCGTACCGCGAGCGCGAACCAGCCCCGCACTCTCCAGCCGCGCAAGCAGCTGCGAGGCGGTCGGCTTCGACAGCCCACTCAGATTGCCCAGCGTCGTCCGCGACAACGGCCCTTGCGTGAGCAACAGCTCAAGCGCGGCCCGATCATTCATCGCCCGCAACAACCGAGGAGTCCCCGGGGTACCAGCCATCCCCCGACCTCCTCACCCTCGAACTGTTAGGAAACTTTCCTATTAACCCGAGACCGTACGGAGATATCCAGACCCTGTCAATCGATCAGCCCGTCACGATTGGGCGCGACGCGAACGGCGACGCCGCCCGAGGACACCGACCAGTACGCCGTATGCCAGTCCAGCCGGCACGGCGAGCTCGATACTCAGCCGATCGTCAAGCCGCGTCGACAGAAACAGATAGCCGCCCAAGCCCACCCACGCAGACATGTAGGCGCTCAGGAGAATCGGGTGACGGTTCTCCCAGTCCAGGGAACGACCATCGCGCAGATATCTCGGCGAAACGGCCATCAGAACCGCCAGGGGGCAGAACAGCAGACACCAGAGCGCATTGCGCAGGCTGGGCTCAGCGATGAAAGTGCCGATCCATCCCAAGCCGAGCACGGCGGCGGTGCCCCACCGCACCACTTTCGGCGGTTCGAAGGTCTTCTCGACCACCGGTTCGTCCACTAGGGCAGGCGCCAGTCGACCGGGGTGCCGCCTTGTTCGATCAGGAGGGCGTTGACTCGGCTGAACGGTCGCGAACCGAAGAACCCGCGATCGGCAGACATCGGACTCGGGTGCGCGCTCTCGACGTACGGCGTACTGCCGAGCATCGGCTTCAGCGTCTGCGCATCCCGCCCCCACAGGATCGCCACCAGCGGCCCGCCACGCTTCACCAACGCGTGAATCGCCTGCTCTGTAACGGCTTCCCAGCCTTTACCGCGATGCGAGCCGGACTTCCCCGGCTGCACTGTCAGCACTCTGTTCAGCATCAGCACGCCCTGCTCAGCCCACGGCGTCAGATCCCCGTTCGACGGCGCCGGTACGCCGACGTCGGCCATCAGCTCTTTGTAGATGTTCGCCAGACTCCGCGGAATCGGCCGCACATCAGGCGCCACCGAAAAACTCAACCCCACCGGATGCCCCGGCGTCGGATAGGGATCCTGCCCCACCACCAACACCTTCACCTCGTCCAACGGCTGCTTGAACGCCCGCAACACGTTCTCCCCCGCCGGCAGATACGGCCGCCCCGCGGCGATCTCCGCCCGCAGGAACTCCCCCATCCGCGCAACCACCCCCTCCACCGGCGCCAACGCCTCAGCCCAATCCGCCGCCACCAGCTCACCCAACGCCAAAGGACTCACCCGCCAACCTTCCCACCAGCCCACCCCCCAACGCCAACAGACTTCCCCCAACGCCCCGCCGCAGTCGTTCCTCCGTCACTCCCACTCCGGCGCTCCCACCCACCCCTCCCCCGCCACTCCTCCGTCCCAGCCCGTGCCCACGCGCGGGCACCCTCCTGCCGACCGTCCTGCAGAGGCGCCACGACCCCAGCCGCCACACCCCCCGACTCTGCGAGACCCGCCACGCTCGCGACACCCCGCCACACCCCGGCGCCCCCGGACACCCGCCATATCCCGCCACCCCGACACCCGCCACACTCCCGCGCGATCCCGCGCGATCCCCGCGCGATCCCCGCGCGATCCCGCGCGATCCGCGAGCGAACAGCACGGCATCTCGCCCTCCAAGCTCGGCCCGCAAGGTGTCCACATCGACCCGTTCGCCTGATTCACGGCAGCCGATGCTCGACGTCAATGACGAACTCCTCCGTCAACAGATACCTCCGGGGACCAGCCACCGACGCCGTCGAGCCGAGCCACCTACGCCATGGCGCCGGGCCGCCGGCTCACCGCCTCACCGGGCGCCAACTCAGATTGGCGAGACGGAGGCCGCCGAGCCGTCGAGCGGTCGAGCGGTCGAGCCGTCGAGGGCAACTACTCAGGTCGGCAGGACGGGCCGCCGAAGCACGTCGCCGCCAGAGGGCAAGCCGTGCTCGTCAAAGTTGGTACGGCCTTGGGGTACCGGCGGGCGACGTCGAGCGGACCAGCAGGGAACCGCTCATGCGCGGTGCTGGCGCCAGATGGAACGCCCGACCGGGAGCAGTGCTGGCGCCAGGTGCAACCCCCCGACCGGGAGCGGTACTGGCGCCGGGTGCACCCCCCCGACCGGGAGCGGTACTGGCGCCGGGTGCAACCCCCGACCGGGAGCGGTACTAGGGCCAGGTGCAACCCCCGACCGGGAGCCGTACCGGCGCCAGGTGGAATGTCCGGCTTCGCCGCCTGTCGATGGGCGGCGGGAGGTCCCGGCTCACGACGGCGCGCGAGCGGACGAAGTACTGGTGGTTCGTTTGTGGCTCCTGGTTGGAGCCGGAGTGGTTAGCCGGTGTCGAGGTGGGTGGGGCCCCAGGGGTCGAAGTCGGGGGTGGGGTTTGTGGGGAAGGGGGCTGGGTCTTCTACCAGCGGGAAGGCGCGGACCGGGCGCAAGGGGGTGTGACCGGCGGGGTTTGTGACCTCGTCGTCAACGGCAGCCTCGCGGATTAGGGCCGCGGGGAAGCTTCGGGGTGGGTCGGTCCAGCGGGGGCGGGTGACCTGGACTTTCCCGTTGGTGATGGTGACGGTGAAGTGACCCGCGTGGACTGCGAGGTGGTGGACGCCGCACAGCAATGCGAGGTTTTCCAAGCTGGTCGAGCCGCCGTCGGCCCAGTGCACGATGTGGTGGGCGTGGCAGTAGCGGGGCGCCGCGCCGCAGACGACGCATCCTTTGTCGCGGCGGTTGAGTGCTTCGCGCAGAGCCTTGGTGACGTACCGGTGTTCGCGGCCGACGTCGAGGGGCTCGGACTCCGAGCCGAGAACGACCGGGATGATCCCGGCATCGCAGGCCAGGCGCCGGACTGCCGAGGCAGACAAGCCGTCCCCGAATTGGAGCTCGCCGATCGCATTGCGGGTATCGCTGACGAGGTCGGCATAGTCGATGGTGACGGTGACGTGTGGCTTGACGCCACCACGGCCGGGAAGGTCACCGGTGTCGGCTGCTGCCGTCAGAATCTGAACGAGAGCATCGGCCTGGCGCTTCTCACGCGATCGTGGATCGAATTGCCCGTCGACCTTGTGCGGCTTGGCGGCTGCTTCGACGAGGGTGCGGAGAAGTTCGGCGTTGTCATTGGCGAGGAAACCGGCGAACTTGACGCCCTGATCGGCGTTAGTCAGGCGTAACGCCTCTCGCCGAGCGGCCGCTTCTTCAGCCGGCTCAGGCCCGTCGGTATCCAAGACATCGCGAATCCGCTGGCCGAGTCTCCTCAGCTCGCCAGGGCGCAGGTGCCGGGCAGCCTCGACCAGTTGCTGCTCAGCCACCAGCAGGTCCTCCACCTCAACGTTGGCCTTGGGTACTGCTTCGAGCGCAGACACGATCGCTTCGGCCTGCCCGACGTGCAGCAGCACCGGCAGCAGCTCCTGATCCGTTTCGTCAGCCGCTACACCTTCGCCAGGCGCGGAATCGGAGTACTGCACCATCGCGTCATCCCCCGGCGGCGCGAAGGGATCGGGCAGCGCGGCGGTCACGGCCGGGTACTTCGACAAGGCGGCAGCCAGATTCAGATCCCGTTGAACCTGAGGCTGATTGAGCCGGTACCGCGCGGACACGAACCGCACGGTGCTTTCACCACTGATCTCCTTGGTCCGACCGGTCTCCTCCAGACGACCAAGTACGCCGAGCCGATAGGTCTCCAGGCGCGCGAACTCGGCGTGCAACGCGTCGAGAGCAGCGACCGCTTCGTCGCCACTCATCGCCCACGAAGGCCGAAGAACCTGGAGTTCCATACCCCAAACCCTAACCCCACCCACCGACAGTTTCTGAGCCCACAACCCCTTACCTACAAGGGATTTCGACCGCGCGCCACAACGCGAGTTCTCCACAGCACCAGACAACCCTGTGGACGGAGGACCCGGCCAGGAGCCAACCCGCATCTGGTCGCGAGCCGCGATGGAGGAGCGGCGGGTTGGGGTGGGCGGGAGCAGGCGGGAGTGACGGAGGAACGAGCGCGATGGCTGCGCGGGGACGTAGTACGAGGCGTGTTGGTCAGACGGAAGCGTTGAAGCGCCTGGTAGGAATTGCACTGGCCTCGCAAGGTATGAGCTTGCGAGGCCTTTGTGTGGGTGGATCAGGCGGTGGCGCAGACGGCGTAGGCGGTGAGGGACCAAGTGGCTGTGGTGCCGTCCTGGTCTTCGAAGGCTTCGGCTCGGACCGAGGTGAGGTCTTCGGAGGGGACCACGTCGTCGAGGAGGACCTGGCCTTTGGCGTTGGTGAGTTCGTGGCCCGTGCCGACGACCTTCTTGCCCGCGGGACAGGTGGCGGTCACAGACTTGTTCGTCGCCGAGTCGGTGGGCGATGTCGCCGCCACCCGCTCGAGACCGGGCAGGGCTTCGCCGCAGCGGGCACTGGCGGTCGCGCTCCAGTTGTCGGCGCGGCCCGCCTGGGACTCGAAGACGTCGACGGTCACCTTGGTCAGATCGGCGCTCGGGATCGCATCGTCCAGAACCAGCCGGCCGCCATCCGACGTACTGGCTGCCGCGCCGGTCGTGAAGGTTCCGGCCGGGCAGCTGACCGTGACAGCCTTCTCGGCTGCGGAGTTGGACGCAGTGAAGGCGTTCACCGAGTCGCGTCGACCCATGTCAGAGCAGATCGCGTACGCCGTGACGGACCACGTGTTCGCAGTACCGTCGGCGTCTTCGTCGGCGGAGACGCTGCCCCACTCGCGCTCGATGTCCGTGTACGTCGACAGGCCGGCCTGGCCGCGGCCGCCGGACACCTCGCCGCCCGCTCCGGTGATCGACTCGCCTGGCGCGCATTCGGCGGTCGCCCGCGCAGTGGCAGGCGAGCCGACAGCGGAGGCCGCGGCAACCCGGTGCAGACCCGGTACTGCGGCCGTCGCCGCTTGGGCGCTGAGGACGGTGAACGGGGCGAGCGCGGCGGCGAGCAGGGCCGCGCCGAACGAGGTGGCTGCAAACGGAGTCATGCGGCCTACGGTCTCCGACGATTCCGGTCTGGACCACCCATTCCAGACCGATCGAAACTCCAGCCCTTGACCTCTATGTAATCATGATTACATGAATACACAGCATGAGGGTGAGCGAGTGAGGGGTTGGCTGACCGGCCGGCTCCCCTCGGCCTGGTTCGAGGGTGAACCAGAGGTGAGTATCGACCGCGACGAGATCCTCGTGGTCGGCACGATCCCGGCTCCGCAGCAGGACGGCGAGGTCAGCGCGGCCGCGCGGTCCGCCGCCGAGGAGGGCCGGATCAAGCAGTTCCGGGAGGACACCCGGGAGAAGCGGATCGAGATCGCCCGCGAACTCGAGCACGCGACCCGCAAGAAGGTCGCCTGGGGCGTCCAGGCCGGCGGCACGCGCACAGTCTTCACGTCGCTGTCCGCGCCGGTGATGACCCGGCTGCGGCAGCCGGAGCGGCAGGTGCTGGACACGCTCGTCGACGCCGGCGTCGCGCGCTCCCGCAGCGACGCGCTCGGCTGGTGCGTGAAGCTGGTCGCCCAGCACAGCGAAAGCTGGCTGGCCGAACTGCGCGACGCGATGGCCAAGGTCGAGGACGTCCGCCGCGCCGGCCCCGACGCCACTGCCGCGACCGAGAGCTGAAGTCCCGCGAAGGCATCACAGCGGCCGACGGTTCGTAGTACAGGGCCATGGTCTGTACTACGAACCGCTCGGTGAGGCGGGCTCGATCCGATCCGACCGAGCCCGCCGGTTTCCTCAGGCCGGCGAGTGGGAGGTGGCCCCTTCCGGCCCGAGGGGTCTACCGGTTGTCGCCGGTCCAGTTGCCGTTCGAACCGCTGGTGCCGTTCGACCAGCTACCGGACTGCTGCGAACCGTGCGCTGCCGGGTACGGCGCCTCCGCGGTCCCCTGACCGTTCGAGTAACTACCGTCGCCCTGGTCGTAGCCGCCCTGTCGCTGGTTCGGGTCGTAGCCACCGTGGTTCGGGACGTAGCTCTGGCCCGCAGTGCCGTTGGCAGGAGCAGCCGACTTCATCGCAGAACCACGCTCGAACAGCGTCTGCAGTGCCTGGCCGGCCAGCTCGCGGCCCCCGAGGCCGAAAGCGAGTCCGAGCGCCAGGGCCGCACCACCGAGCACGATCAGCAGCGTGTTGCCGGTCAGCTGGACCGCGATGCCGAGCTGGGTCAGCGCCGCGAACGCCGCGTACACGAGGATCGCGTACCGGCCGACCTTGGCCAGCGTCTCGTTGCCGGTCGCCCCACGGATGATCGCGGCCAGGAAGTTCGCGAACAGCGCCGCCAGGCAGACGATCACGATCGCGGCGAAGATGCGCGGGATGTAGCCGAGCATGTCGCTCATGAAGTTCGAGATCTCCGGTACGCCGAGCGCGGAGGCGAACATCGTGAAGCTGATCAGGAACACGAACCAGAACACGACCTTGCCCAGCATCGCCGACGCGGTCAGCCCGGTGCCCGACCGCTGCAGCACGCCGGACACACCGGCCCGTTCCATCCATTGGTCGAACCCGACCTTGCCGAGCAGTTTCCCGACCAGCTTGCCGAGCACCTTGGCGACGATGTAGCCGACGACCAGGATGACGAGGCCGCCGAGCAGGTTCGGGACGAACCCGAGAAGCTTGCTGAAGGCATCTTCGAACGGTTGCGTGAAGTCGATTGCCAGTGCGGACATCGGCCTTCCTCTCCGGATTGGCCCGCACCCGCCCCGCACGCATGCATCCGCGCGACTCCGGCTACGGGCGGATTGCAGTGGTGTCTGACTCACCCGTGCCCCCGCAAACCGCCCGCAAACCTCATTCAGTAACGCAATGTGATTGCTTAAGGCAAGAACAGTGATGACCGGCCGGTACTCCGGCGCAAAGCGCGGCCGGGTGCACCCGGCCGCACCGGGACTTCGAGGCGTCTTGAGATGATGACGGGATGACCGATGTCGTGATCCGCCGCGCCACCCTCGACGACGTTCCCGCGATCATCGCGATGCTCGCCGACGACCCCCTCGGAGCGACCAGGGAGACGCCCGACGACCTCACGCCGTACCGGCGGGCCTTCGAGGCCATCGACAGCGATCCGAACCAACTGCTGGTCGTTGCCGACCGCAACGACGAGGTGATCGGCACGCTCCAGTTGACGATCATCCCCGGACTGTCCCGTCAGGGCGCGACCCGGGCGCTGGTCGAAGCGGTCCGGGTCGCCGCGTCAGCCCGCGGTACCGGCCTCGGGACCACCTTGATGGAGTGGTCGATCGAGGAGGCCCGCGCCCGCGGCTGCTCGATGATCCAGCTCACCTCGGACAAGACCCGTACCGACGCGCACCGCTTCTACATCGACCGCCTCGGCTTCACCAACAGCCACGAGGGCTTCAAACTCGCGCTCTAGGAGACGTACTCCGCCGACGCCTTCCAGGTATTGCAGGACGCCGGGCTCGCGGAGTCGAAGGCGGAACTGGTCCAGTACTGGTTGTTCTCCTCGGATCCGTGGTCTCGCGCCCCGCCTGACTCGTCACCGCTGGACATGTCGTCCTGCAGTCCCTCGAGGCGCTCACCGACAAGGTGCAGAGATTGCTTGTCGGCCCCCAGGAAGGCGGCGCCGAAGCAACTCGCCTGCAGTTCTGTCCGCCTGCTCTCCTGCAGTTGCGCGTCGCCGGACGCCCGCTCGTACCGATCGTCGGCGAAGGCCCCGATCCCGACCAGCTCCTGGACATGGTGGCCGTACTCGTGCGCCATCACGTCCATCAGCGCTGTCTGCGCATAAGGCTGCTCGTCGCGACGCTTCGTGACGTACTCCGGCCAGTCGAGATAGATCTTGTGGTTCTCCGGGCAGTAGAAGGCGACCGCGCCGTCGTCCGCCGGCCCGCACGGGGACGACGTCTTGTCCTTGTAGGCGGCGAAATCCGGCGGGTAGAAGGAGAAGCCCGCGCGGGTCAGCAACTGGTTCCAGCTCCGGTTGAGGCAGCCCACCATCACCCGGGCATAGGCGATCACCACCGCACTCGAACGCAGCCGATCATTCGGCGGCCGGCAGCCACTCCTCGGCACCCTGCCCGCCTTGTAGAGCGCGTTGTCCATCAGAGCAGCCTCGTTGTCGACCCACTCGGCGGTGGCGACATCGGACGGCGCCGAAGGCTCCGTACTGCGGGGTGCCTGGCTCGCGCTGACCGGCACCGGATCCGCGACGGGAGCCGGATCGCCTTGGAGGGCGATTCCGGCTCCGGCGGCGAGCAGCACCAGTACGCCGAGCAAGTAGGCCGGTCGCAGCGTCATGACACCCGGGCAGCCGCGGCTGTGTAGGTGTTGCAGGACGCCGGGTTGGCGCTGCTGAAGGCGGGACCGGCCCAGGGCCACTGGTTCTTGCGGGCACCGTGGTCGCGGAGCTTCTTCGGGCTGTACTCGTCGCCGCTGTGCTGGATCGAGGACCGCCAGGAGTCCAGCTTCGCGCCGGAGAAGCCGAGGGACTCCTTGTTCGCGCCCAGGAACGCGGCACCGAGGCAGGTCGCCTGCAGTTCGAGGCGCCGGCTCTCCTCCAGCTTCGCGGCCTGTGTCTTGGCCCAGCCCTCGCGCGACTGCGAGGAGATGGAGATGTTGGTGAGGTACTGCACGTGGTGCCCGTACTCGTGAGCGAGCGTGTTCATCATCCAGGTCCGCGCGGCGAGCGGATTCCGCCGGTACGTCTTGAGGTCCTCCTGCCAGTCCATGTTGATCGACTCGTCGGCAGGGCAGTAATAGGCGCTGGTCGTCTCGCCCGTACAGGTGGACGAGGTCTGCTTGCTCAGCAGCGTCAGCCGCGGCGCGCGGAACGGGTACCCGGCCTTACGGACCAGCGGTGCCCACGCGTTGTTCAAGCAGGGCAGCAGTGCCTGGTAGTAGCGCAGCATCGCCGACTGGCCGGTCAGCTTGATGGCAGGCTCGGTGCACCTGACCGACGGCACCTTTCCGACCGTGTAGAGCTTGTTCTGCTTGACCCGTACGTCGTCCGGCACCGGCTTGACCGTGACAGTCACCGTCGCCTGGGGCGGGGCCGGCAACGGCTCCTGGGATTCGTGCACCGACGGCTTGGCCAGTGGGTTCTGCACCGAGCCGTCGTAGGAGTCGGCCAGCTTGAGGCTCGTGATCCCACCGCCGACCAACAGCGCCAGCAGCAGCACACCGAGCCCTGCGATCGCCGGCGTCGACATCCGGCGGGACGGCTTCACCTCGGTGTGCCCGGCCGCGAACTGCGAAGCGGCCCGCGTCGACGGCGAGTGCCAACCGGTCCGGCGTGCACCACCGGCCTGGCGGCTGCCCTGCAGCGGCACGACGGGTGCCCCCGGCAACGGGGCCGGCGGCGGGCCGCCGTACTCGGTGCCGCTGTACTCCGTCCGCAGCGGCACCGCCTTCTTCAGTGACGGGTCCACCTCGCTCTGTACGGGCCGGGGCTTCCCCAGGCTCAGCGGCCGGCCGATGGGCTGCGAGGGGCCGGTCCCGGCGTCGCCCGGAGCATCACCCGTGCCGCCCGGCAGGAAGTGCCCAGGCCCGGGCGCAGAGTCGTCCGCCATCTGTCTTCCCCAGTCCTCGGTCTTCAGCCGACCTTGTCCGCAGCCGCCACGAAAGTGTTGCAGGAGCCAGGATCCGCGGTGCTGAAGCCACGAGTCCGCCACAGTTCAGCGCTCTTGCGGGACCCATGGTCTCGCACCTTGTCCGTGCTCTGCTCATCGCCGTCGTTCCTGGACCGCCACTGCCATTGCTTCAGCAGTTCGCCCTGGATCGGGAAGGTCGCCTTCTCGGCCCCCAGGAACACCCCGGCGAGACAGGTCGCCTGCAGGGCCTGCCTGCGCAGATGCTCCAGCCGGGCGGCCTCGTTGGGTGCTGTGTCGCTCAGGTTGTCGGAGGCATCGAAGATCCCGGTCAGCTTCTGGACGTGCACGGCGTACACGTACCCGAGGGCGTCCGGCTCGTCGATCCGGGCCAGCGCCTTGTTCTTCTCGTACGACTCGACCAGGTCCTGCCACGGCATCGTGACGGCGCCGTCGTCGGCATCGCAGTACGAGGCCACCAGCTTCTGTACGCCGCAAGCCGTCTCCTCGCCCTCGTCGAAGACGATCAGCCGCGGCTCGTGGAAGGCGAAGCCCGCCTTCTCGACGACCGGCTTCCAGGACTGGTTCAGGCACTTGAGCAGCACTTCGTAGTACGACCGGACGTTCTCCTTGGAGGTCGGCCGGAACGCGGGCTCCTTGCAGCGCACGGAGGCGAGCCTGCCGTTCGCGTAGAGCTTGTTCTCCTTCTCCACCACGGGATCCGGCGTCGGCGTCCCGGTCGGCTCCGACTTGCTCGGCGTGCCACCGGGCAGCGACGGGGTGGTACCGATCGGGTTGGCGACGAAGTCGTCGTACTTCGACAGCAGCTTCGTCGCGCCGGCCACGCCAGCCCCCGCCACCAGCACCACGCCGGCCACGATCGCGGCGACCAGCGCCTTCGACCGCTTCTTCACCACGAACGGGATCGGCTCGGGCTGGTAGCGCACCTTGAACGCGGCGGCGGCCGGGTCGCCGGGCGGCGGCGGGCCGAGCCGGGATCCGCTGAGCTGTGGCGGTCCGGCCGGAGCCGATCCACCGAGCCGCGGCGTCGGCGCCGTCAGCGGCGCACTGTCACCCGGTAGTACGGGCTTGCGGGCGCCGGAGGTGTCCGCTCCCGCGCCTCCCGGCAGGAAATGGCCAGGCTTCGGCGCGTCGTTGTCCGGCATCTTCGGGCTCCCCAGGTGTCCTCGTACCGCTGCTGGGCGCAGCAGCGATGACAGGACGCGCCGTATCCCCCCAGCCGACCTGCCGGAAGATGATAGGGCGCAGGACCGTCGTCGATGAACTGGATTGCAGCTATTGACATCAGTTCGCGACCTCCCGTCAGCTGATCACCTGCGTTTCCGAAGCCACCCGGGGGTCCGATGAGTGTTCTGGACAAGTTCGACCTGACCGGGCGGCGTGTGCTCGTCACCGGCGGGAACCGCGGGCTCGGCCGTGCCTTCGCACTGGCCCTGGCCGAAGCCGGTGCCGACGTCGCGATCGCGGCTCGCGACGCCGAGCGCAACGCGGCGGTGGTGGCCGAGATCGAGGCCGGCGGCCGGCGCGGCCTCGCAGTACAGGCCGACATCACGGTCCGCGCGGACGTGACCGCGATGGTCGAGGAGGTCACTGCGGCCTTCGGCGGAATCGACGTCCTGGTGAACAACGCCGGCATCGCGATCCACCGGCCGGCGTTGGAGGTTGCCGACGAGGAGTGGCAGCAGGTCCTGGACCTCAACCTGACCGCCTTGTGGAACTGCAGTACCGCGGTCGCGCGCGGCATGATCGACAACGGCGGCGGGGTGATCGTCAACGTGGGCAGCATGTCCGCGCAGATCGTCAACCGCCCGCAGTGGCAGGCGTCGTACAACGCGTCCAAGGCGGGCGTCCACCACCTGACCAGAAGCCTCGCCGCCGAATGGGCCGCCCACAACATCCGCGTCAACGCGATCGCCCCCGGCTACGTGAAGACGGAGATGGCCCCGGTCGACCAGCCCGAATTCCGCCAGCACTGGATCCTCGACGCCCCACTCCAGCGCTACGCCACTCCCGAGGAGATCGCCCCGTCCGTCGTCTACCTGGCGAGCGACGCCTCGGCCTTCATGACCGGCTCCGTCCTCCTCATCGACGGCGGCTACAGCGTCTACTGACCCGAAACGATCACACGCGACCGAAGGCGAGGAAATGGAAGCCGGCGGAGATCACCCGCGGGTCCGACTCCAGCAGCCGCGCCAGCCGCACAGCGGAAGGTAGCAGCCTGGCGACATCTTCCGGAGCCGCATTGTGAAGGACTGGCGCAGCCGGACCCTCCACACCCAGTACTTCGACGTCGCGCAGCCCGGCGGCCTCGAATTCACCACGCAGCTCGTCCACCTGATGAAAATGCGCGTTCGTGAATCCCTCGGGGTCGTCGTGGTTACGGCCGGTCGCGAACGCAGCGGTGAACAACTGCAGGTTCTCCTCGGTGAGCCCGCCGTTACAGCCGTACTCGAGCAGCCCCGCATACCGACTGATGCCAGCGGCAACTACCAGACCGCCCGGACGGGTGACCCGGCTCGCCTCACGCAAAGCCTGCACCCGATCGTCCAACTCGACCAGGTGATACAGCGGACCCAACAGGAGCGTCACATCGACACTATCGGTGGCCTGGGACAACCTTCGCGCGTCACCGACGGAAGCGCCGAACCCTCCCACCGCAGCAGCCTTTTCGACGTGCTCCACCACCGGGTCCACCAGGTGTACCGAATACCCGTCAGCGGCGAGCCACTTCGCGTGCACACCTGTCGCCCCGCCGACATCCAGAACAGTTGCCGGCGGCACCGGAAGGAAACGGCGCAACAACTCCTGCGTCCGCACGAACTCCAACTGCCCGTGACCACTCCGGGCCAGCCGATCGTCCTCGCGGTACCGGTCCCGATAAAACCCACGAATCAACGGATCAAGTTCAACCATCCCCCGATGATCCCGCCCCGAAATTCCCTGCACACCCCATTTCCGATCCGTTACGTTTGAGCCCTCTCGCACCGAGCCGTCGGGATCGTCAATCAGAAAGTCACCTGAAGGGACGTCCGCGCGGTAGTTCCAAGCCCGGCTTCGGGTGACTCGCCTGGTTCGATGGCGCCGGGGGGAGGTTCCAGTTCTCCTCGTCCCAGCCTTCGTAGTGTTCGCGGACCACTGCGATCTGGTTGTCGCGCCAAGCGATCACGCCGGCGTAGTCAGGCATCGATTGTCAGTTCGAAGTCGGTTTCGCCGTACTCGTTGGGGCCGGATTCGGTGAAGGTGGCGGCGCGGAGGACGGCCAGGCAGGGGAGGTTGGTGGGGTCGACCGCGGCGTGGATGAAGCGGGCGCCGTGCTCGGAGGCGAGCTGGATGACGTGCTCGATCGTGGGGCGCCCCAGGCCCGTACCGCGGCGGGCCGGGCGGACGTAGTACGAGATCTCCGCCTCCGCGTCGAAGATCTCGAGGTCGATGAAACCGATCGGGCCGAGGTCGTCGAACGTGATCCAGCCCCACCGGCCCTCCGCGGACAGCAGCGGCGCCCAGCGCTCGACGGCCCGCCCGTAGAAGCCACCGAAGACGGCACTCCCCACGGGATCGTCGGCCAGCCATTCCTCGACCAGCCGCAGTCCCTCGTCGTCGATCGCCCGCACCCGCATCCCCAAACCCTGCCCGCCACCACCCGCCTTGTCGACCCCGACAACTCGGTCGCCCCGCACGACCAGCGCTTGGCTGGCTGCACGGATGGCCGACCTGAGACGCGACGAGTACCCGAGGGCTTCGCAGTACAACGCCGCCTGGTTACTGAAGTGCGACATAGGGCGCGCTTCACAGCCCGCAAGCCGGTCTGAGCGCGGCCGCGGACGGGTCTGATCGGGTCGCCCGGGGCGCCGCTGGGGTGATGGGGGATGCTGGGGGCATGAGTTGGGCTATCTATGCGATGCGAGGCCCGGGCGGCGTACGGCGGCTCGAGGACATTCCCGAAGGCTATGAACCGCCCTCACTCGGTACGGCGGACGAGGTCGTCGCTGTGGTCCGGGAGGTGGCCCCGGACGTCGATGCGAGCAAGCGATCCTGGTTGCGCCTGAAGAGCGACGAGTACGACGTCGAGCTCACGATCGGCAAGGGCGTAGACGTCCGCGACCTGACCTTCTACCTCAACGACGGCCCGCGCTCGATCCCGCTGGTGATGGAGATCAGCAGCCGCCTCGGCGTCACGGCATACGACACCGAGTCGGGCAACTTCCTCACCGAGGAGTCCAAACCGCCGGTCCCGCCGCCGCTCACCGAGGACGAGATCAAGGCGAACAAGCCGAAGTGGTGGAAGTTCGGCCGCAGCTGAGCGATCAGGCCGGAGCATGCTCCTTCAGCACAGCCATGAAGGCTCGCATCCAGCTCGGGTGATCCGGCCAGGCCCGGCCGGAGACGACGGTGCCGTCCACCACCGCGTCCCCGTCGACCCATTCGCCACCCGCTGCCCTCACGTCGGGCGCAAGCGCCGGGTACGCCGAGGTCTTCCGCCCGTCCAGCACGCCGGCAGCCGCCGGCAGCAACGGCCCGTGGCAGAGCTGCGCCACCGGCTTCGCCTCACCGTAGAAGTGCCGCACGATCCGCAGACAGTCTTCGTCGTTACGGATGTACTCCGGCGCGCGGCCACCAGGAATCACCAGTGCGGCGTACTGCGTGGGATCCACGTCGGCAAAGGCCAGATCGGCCTGCCACGTGTGCCCCAGCTTCTCGGTATAGGTGTCGAACCCGTCCACGAAGTCATGAACGACGAACTGCAGCTTCTTCGCCGACGGCGCCGCGATCTGCACCTCGTACCCCTCTTCCTGCAACCGCTGGTACGGGTAGAACACCTCCAGCGTCTCCGCGGCGTCCCCGGTCAGGATCAGCACCTTGGTCACGGCAGTACCTCCTCGTCGACAGACCTCCGAACCACGGTCCGTCGCCGGCGCCGGCCGGTCAACCCCGTGACCTCAGCGGTTGGCGACCTCGAAGGCGACCACCGCGGCGGCGACCGCGACGTTGAGGGACTCCACCCCGTTGTGCAGCGGGATCAGCAGATCCTCGTCGGTCCCGACCGTGATCCCGTTGGTCTCGCCACCCAGCACGAACACCGACCGCGGTTCCAGTGCAGCTTTGAAGAGCGACTGCGACGAATGCGACGACAGGCCGTAGATCCGGTAGCCGGCCGCGCGCAACTCGTCGACCGCAGCCCGAGCCGTCGGCGCGTTCACGATCGGCGCCTGGAACGCGACGCCCGCGGACGCCTTGATCACCAGCGGCCCCACGTGCGGAGTACCAGCGCGCGGCAGGATCACGCCGTCGAAGCCGGCCCCGGTCGCCGTCCGCAGGATCATCCCGACATTGCCCGGATTGGTGACCCCGTCGAGCAGGAACACCTTGGTCGGCCGGTTGCCGCGATCGCGGACGAAATGCTGCAGAGGCGTCATCCGGGGGGCGTTGATATCGGCGACGACGCCCTGGTCGTGCTTGCTGTTGCCGGCGAGCCACTGGACCCGACTCGGCGTCGCCCGCTGCACCGGCGTACCGGATCGGTCGGCTGCGCGGAGGATCTCGGTCAGCGACTGGCCGGTGGCGTTGTCCGCGACCACCACCTTCGCGACCGACAGACTCGGGTCGTTGAGCGCTTCCAGCACCGGTTTGCGCCCGAAGATCGTGATCCACTTGTCCCGCGGCGACAGCCCTGCCCGGTCGTCGCTTCCGCCCGGTTCCCGCCTAGAAGTCACCCCTGAACCCTACCGCCGCGCCTCGGGGGCGGGGCGCGGCGGCCGGACGGCTCAGTTCGCGGCTTCGAACGCTTCCCGGATCTCGCTGGGGATCCGGCCGCGATCGTTCACCTCGTAGCCGTTGGCACGGGCCCATTCCTTGATGGTGCGGGGATCGGCGCCGACGGCGGTGCGCTTGATCCGGGCGCCCTTGGCGGTCCGGACCTGCCGGCCGGCCTCGATGTACGGCGTCAACGTCTTGCGCAGCGCGTTGCTGTTCTTCGCGGTCAGGTCGATCTCGTAGGTCTTCCCGTCCAGCGCGAAGGTGAGCGTTCCACCCTTACCCGCGGGGATGTTGGTCCCGTCGAGATCATCGGTGAGAAATACCTCGGTTCGTTGCGCCATGGTGCCTTGGACCTTTCGGGGCAGGGGAGGGACGGATGTTGCCCCTAGCATGCATCACCGAAACGGCCCGGACCGCCCGCCACCCCGCCCGGTCGGCGGTGACGGGGCGCACTGGTGTTCGGTTGAGACCTCAACTACCCTGGGGCCGCAAGCTCGATCAGGGGAGTCCGGTCATGGCGATCTTTCGGTTGAACCACGCGGTGCTGTACGTGCGCGACGTCGCCGAGAGCGTCGCCTTCTACCGCGACGTGCTGGGCTTCGACTACATCGAGGGTGGCGACGCGCACCCGAAGGCCGCCTTCCTGCGCGCGCCCGGATCGACGAACGACCACGATCTCGGGCTGTTCGAGCTGGGCCCCGAGGCCGGGCCGTCCGGAGCCGGCCGCAGTACCGTCGGGATGTACCACCTGGCTTGGGAAGTGGACACGCTCGGCGACCTCGAGGACCTGGCCGCGAAGCTGTCCGCGGCCGGCGCGCTGGTCGGCTCGACGAACCACGGCACCACCAAGTCGCTGTACGCCAAGGACCCGAACGGCCTGGAGTTCGAGGTGGTCTGGATCATTCCGGCGGACCTGCTCACCGCTGAGGACCGCGACGGGCACGGCGCCCTCGATCTGGCGGCCGAACTGGCGAAGTACGGCCGCGACGCGCGCGGCGGCGTGGGCATCTCGCGCTGAATTCCCTGGAAATGCACTCAATCGTTACCGTGAGTTGTTGACCAGGGCAACGGATCTCGCATACTGCAGGGAGAGATCCCTTTTCCTGAATCGAGGAAGTCCGTGATGGCACAGTCCGGAAGTCGCTCCCGCGTGGGCGGCATCGTCGCCGCAGCCGGAGCCTTGTCGCTCCTGTCCGGCGCAGCCGCCTTGGTCGCGGCGCCGGCCGCCTCCGCCGATGAGTCAGTCGTTGCCACGCGCCCCCAAGCCGGTCCACCCGGCAACAACGGGACGATCAAGATCGAGGGCGTCGACATCCAGAGCGGTCCGCCGGACAACAACCCGCACCAGGGCTGCAGCTTCGTCGTCGAGTTCTACAACTACGACCAGGGCGATCTGCACGCGACGGTCACCTTCGCGGACCAGGCGCCGACCGCGGACGGCGGCCTGAAGGTCGAGTCCGGCAACCTGAACCCGTTCATCGGCGGCGACCCGAACGGCGGCGGCAACGATCTGGACGCCAAGGAGACCTACACCCTGTCGTTCAGCGGGCAGCCCCAGCCGCAGCAGGGCTACCACGTGAAGATCACCATCCACGCCGAGGGTTCGATCGGCGCGGACACCAAGCACAAGGTCTTCTGGGTCGAGGGCTGCACGACCGCGACCACCCCGCCGACCACACCCCCGACGACCCCGCCCACCACGCCGCCGACCACACCCCCGACGACGCCACCCACCACGCCACCCACCACTCCGCCGACGACACCTCCGACGACTCCCCCGAGCACTCCGGAGACCACGCCGCCGTCGACTCCGCCGACCGACGTTCCGAGCTCGCCGTCGACGTCGCCGACCAGTAGCACCAGTACGCCGGTCGTGACCGGCTCCACCGCGCCGACTACCGGTGTGCCGACAGCGGTCGACGCCGGCCTCGGCGGTACGCCGACCAGCGGCGCATCGAACAGTGGCCCGCTCAGCACCCTTGGCGCCGGCCTGCTGGTAGGCGGCGGACTGATGCTCGCAGCAGGCGCTGCTATCGCGCTCAAGCGCCGGGGCAGGCACAGTAGCTGACGTGACCAATGCCCGGCGTCGTGGCCGACCCGCCCCACTTCGGTGGGGCGGGTCGATCGCTCTTGCCGGGATCGGCCTGGCCCTGGTCGGCGGCTATCTCCAGTTCGACGACCGGGCCGGAGCCGCACCGGACGCGCCGGCCGTGTCCACACCGCTGCCCCGCCGAACGACCCCGAGCGCTCCAGCGAAATCCCGGCCCGCGACGAGTACTCCGGTCCGCAGGCTCGCCGCCCGCCCAGGCAAGCCTCTGCGCCTGTCCGTTCCCCAACTGCAGGTGTCCGTGCCCGTCGTGGGGATCACCATCGACCAGGGAGCGCTGACTCCCCCGTCGAACCCGCAGAAGCTGGGCTGGTGGTCCGGGGGTGCCCAGCCGGGAGCCAGACTCGGCTCGGCAGTGATCACCGGTCACACCGTGCACACGGGCGGCGGGGCGTTCGACAACCTGAACCAGTTGCAGCCTGGTGATTCCGTCGGTGTCACCACCACCCGGGGACAGCTCGGCTACCGGGTCACCAGCGTCACGACGTACCGCAAGCAGAGTCTTGCGAAGAACGCGCAGCGGGTCTTCGACCAGTCGGTTCCGGGACGCCTCGTACTGATCACCTGCGAGGACTGGAACGGCCGGGTCTATCTCAGCAACACGGTCGTCATCGCTCAGCGCGTCGCATGACCGCTACCGTCGGTGGCAATCGGCCGCCGCAAAAGCAATGACCGTTCGGAAAGCCGGGGCCCGAAGGATTTCCCTGGATTCCGCGAATTCGGCCGCCGATCGCTTCTGGAAATGCTCCTGACGCCGCAGTATTTCGGCAACCGGCCGCCCGCCCAGCGGCCCGAGGAGCAGGAGCGCAGCCATGCGATCTCTCATTACCCGTCCCCGGATGCTCGCCGTCATCGTGACCGGCGCCGCACTCACCCTCACCCCCTTGGGTGGTCAGGCCACCGCGAACCGTCCGGCCGGCCAGCCGAGCGACTGCTACGTCCCGTCGGCCGGCGCCGCCGCCAAGGGCGGCCACGGCGCCGACACCCGCGACATCACGGTCGCCGAGCAGAAGGCCATCGAAGCCAAGACCGCCGACCTGCTGAAGGCCAAGGCCGCCCGCGGCATCGCCGTACCGAAGGGCGCGCTGGCCGCCGCCAGTGTCCCCGTCTACATCAACGTGATGCGCGACTCGGCCGGCAACGGCGATGTCACCGACACCCAGATCTCCCAGCAGATCGCGGTGCTGAACAAGACCTTCGGCGGCCAGGAGTCGTCGTCGGCCGCCAACACCGGCTTCACCTTCTACCTGGCCGGTACGACGCGGTACAACAACACCCAGTGGCACCAGGACAAGCAGAGCAGCACGTACCGCAAGCAGACCCGCAAGGGCGGCAAGAACGCCCTGAACATCTGGCTGGTCGACTTCGGCTACCTCGGCATCGCGACCTTCCCCTGGGACTACGCGCGCAACCCGGGGATCGACGGCATCCGCGTGCAGTACACGTCACTGCCGGGCGGATCCGCGACGAACTACAACTACGGTGAGACCGCGACCCACGAGGCCGGCCACTGGTTCGGGCTCTACCACACCTTCCAGGGCGGTTGCACGAGCACGAACGACGAGGTGGCCGACACCCCGGCCCAGAGCAGCTCGACCAGCGGCTGCCCCGAGGGCCGCGACTCCTGCTCGCTGCCCGGCCTCGACCCGATCCACAACTACATGGACTACTCCTACGACACCTGCTACACCCAATTCACTCCGGGGCAGAGCACCCGGATGAGCAACATGTGGACGGCCTACCGCGCCTGACACAGCACGCTGACCGCGCCGGCATCCCTTGGGTGCCGGCGCGGTTTGCTTTTACTGACGCCACTCGCGGGACAACAGGCCGTAGAGCGCGACGTCCCGGCGTCCGGTCGGGAAGGCGGCGGCTTCGCGGAGAACGCCTTCCAGGGTGAAGCCGAGCCGTTCGGCGACGGCTCGGCTGCGCACGTTGTCGGCGGTGGCGGTGAGACCGATGCGTTCCAGACCGAGGGGTCCGAACGCGTGGTCGAGGATCGCGGAGACGGCACGAGTGACCAGCCCACGCCCGACGAACCCGGCATCGAGCCAGTAGCCGACCTCGCCGGATCGCTTTGCCTGGTTGATGATCAGCTGGGCCCACCCGACCAATTGCCACCCGTCATCGGCCTTCACCGCGATGGACAGCGGCAGCAACTCGCCGTCGACCCATCCCTTGGCGCCTTCGGCCAGGCCCGCCCGCGTCACCTCCAGCACAGGCGGCTCCTGGAACGCGTCCGGAAACCACCGACCGAGTTCACGGTAGTTGGCCTGCACCAAGGCGAAGTGGGCGTCCGCCAGCTCGGCTGTTCGCAGTACTAGGGCGGCGTCGTCGCCCAGCGGCCAGGTGAACAAAGCAGCGGTGACGGTGGACATCTACTCCCCGATCGGTAGCCGTTGCCGAGAGCGTAGTACGGCTCCGGATCACGATTTCGGACACGACGAGCTAGGGCCCCAGTCGAACTCTTGTGGCCCCAGACCGCCCATGTTAGCGTTCACAGCCGTGCAATGTTAGCGATCACATCGACCGTCGCCACCCAGGCATCGCCCGGGCTCCGGCCGACCGGGAAGTGTCCGCCGAGGAGGAGAAACATCGTGAGGAACAAGCTTGGCTTCATCGCAGTGAGTGCCGCTCTGGCACTCGGCCTGGCGGCCTGCGGAGGCAGTGGCGCCGGCGGCGGTGACGCGGCCCCGACCAAGCAGGCCGCGCCTGCGGACCTGACCATCGGCGTGGCGATGCCGACCCAGACGTCCGAGCGCTGGATCGCCGACGGCAAGGCGGTCAAGGAGAAGCTGGAGGCCAAGGGCTACAAGGTCGACCTGCAGTACGCCGGTGACGACATCCCGACCCAGTCCCAGCAGGTCGACCAGATGATCACCCGCGGCGCCGACGTGCTGATCATCGCCGCGATCGACGGCACCGCCCTGAGCAGCCAGTTGCAGGCGGCCGCGGACGCGAAGATCCCGGTGATCGCCTACGACCGGCTGATCCGCGGCAGCGCCAACGTCGACTTCTACGACACCTTCGACAACTACGCGGTGGGCGTCGCGCAGGGCAAGGCACTGCTGACCGGCCTCGGCCTGCTGAAGAAGGACGGCTCGAAGGGCACCGCCAAGGGCCCGTTCAACATCGAACTCTTCGCCGGATCGCTCGACGACAACAACGCGCGGTACTTCTTCAACGGCGCGATGGACACCCTCAAGCCGTACCTGGATTCCAAGCAGCTCGTGGTGAAGTCGAAGCAGACCGCGATCGAGCAGACCGCGACGCTGCGGTGGGCCCAGGAGACCGCGCAGAAGCGGATGGAAGACCTGCTGACCAAGGCCTACAGCGACGGCACCCACGTCGACGGCGTCCTCTCGCCGTACGACGGGATCTCGCGCGGCATCATCACCGCGGTACAGAACGCCGGCTACGGCACGAAGGGCATCGCCCGGCCGATCGTGACCGGACAGGACGCGGAGATCGCGTCGGTCAAGCTGATCAACACCGGCGTGCAGTCCTCGACGGTCTTCAAGGACACCCGGCTGCTGGCCGACCAGGCCGTCATCGCCGCCGAGGCCTTCTTGAAGAAGACCACGCCCGAGGCCAACGACACCAAGACCTACGACAACGGGGTGAAGGTCGTCCCGGCCTACCTGCTGCCGGTCAAGACGGTCTACAAGGAAGACATCAAGTCGGTCCTGATCGACTCCGGCTACTACACCGCCAAGGAGGTCGCGACCGGCCAGGCAGGCTGATCACGCGACCATCCGGCGCGGTACGACAGCGCAGTACGACGAGGAACAGGACCCCATGGACGACCACCTCCTGACGATGCGTTCCATCACCAAGACCTTTCCCGGGGTCAAGGCGCTGCAGGACGTCTCGCTCGCGGTGCGGCGTGGCGAGATCCATGCCATCTGCGGTGAGAACGGCGCGGGCAAGTCGACGCTGATGAAGGTGCTGTCGGGTGTGTACCCGGCCGGCAGCTACACCGGCGAGATCCTCTTCGACGGCAACCCGTGCCACTTCTCAGGGATCCGCGACAGCGAACAGGTCGGGATCGTGATCATCCATCAGGAGCTCGCGCTGGTCCCGTACCTGTCCGTTGCCGAGAACATCTTTCTCGGCAACGAACGAAGGGGTTCCAGCCGGCTGATCGACTGGAACCGGACGAACGCCGAGGCCGCCCAACTGCTGGATTCCGTCGGCCTGCGGGAAAATCCGGTCACGCCGGTCGGTCAGCTCGGGGTCGGCAAGCAGCAGTTGGTCGAGATCGCGAAGGCCCTGTCCAAGGACGTCCGGCTGCTGATCCTCGACGAACCGACCGCGGCCCTGAACGACACCGACTCCGAGCACCTGCTCGACCTGCTGCGCCGGCTCAAGGAACGCGGCATCACCTCGATCATCATCTCGCACAAGCTGAACGAGATCACCAGCATCGCCGACACGACGACCGTCATCCGGGACGGGCGCACGGTCGAGACGCTGGACATGCGGGCCGACGAGGTGACCCAGGAACGGATCATCCGCGGGATGGTCGGCCGTGATCTGGACAGCCGGTTTCCCGAACGCGACTCCTCGCCCGGCGAGGAGGTGCTGCGGGTGGAGGACTGGACCGTCTGGCACCCGACCCAGGACCGGAAGGCGGTCGACGGCGCCTCGCTGTCGGTTCGCGCCGGGGAGGTGGTCGGCATCGCCGGACTGATGGGGGCCGGCCGCACCGAACTGGCGATGAGCATCTTCGGCCGCTCCTACGGGCGCGACATCTCCGGCCGGCTTTACAAGCGGGGCAAGGAGATCCGGGCCCGGAGCGTGTCCGAGGCGATCGCCAACGGATTGGCGTACGCCACCGAGGACCGCAAGAAGTACGGCCTCAACCTGATCGAGGACATCCGCCGCAACGTCTCCGCGGCGGGCCTGTCGAAGCTGTCCCGCTACGGCTGGGTCAACTCCCACGAGGAGACCAAGGTCGCCGAGGAGAGCCGGCGCAGCCTGAACATCAAGGCACCGGCCGTCTCGTCGATCGTGGGCAAGCTGTCCGGCGGCAACCAGCAGAAGGTCGTGCTGTCGAAGTGGATCTTCGCCGACCCCGACATCCTCATCCTCGACGAACCGACCCGCGGGATCGACGTGGGCGCGAAGTACGAGATCTACACGATCATCAACCGGCTGGTGGCGGCGGGTAAGGCCGTCGTCGTGATCTCCTCGGAGCTGCCGGAACTGCTGGGCCTGTGCGACCGGATCTACGCGCTGTCGGCCGGCCGGATCACCGGCGAGCTGACCGCCCAGCAGGCCACTCAGGAGAACCTGATGGAACTCATGACCAAGGAAAGGGAGCTCGACCGATGACCAGCAGCGTCACCCGGCCGCCCGGGCAAGCCGCCGACAAGTCGGAGAGCGCACCTTCCGACGCGCTGCACACCGGCACCAGCGACGTCCGGCAGTTGCTCACCCGCAACCTCCGCCAGAGCGGTATCTACGTGGCGTTCGTCGCCATCATCGCGTTGTTCGCGGTGCTGACCGACGGTGTGTCGTTGAGCCCGGGCAACATCACCAACGTCCTGCTGCAGTACTCCTACATCCTGATCCTGGCGATCGGCATGGTGATCGTGATCGTCAGCGGTCACATCGACCTGTCGGTCGGATCGGTCGTCGCCCTCACCGGCGCGACCTCCGCCGTCCTGGTCATCCAGCACGGCATGCCCTGGACCGTCGGCGTACTGGCCGCGATCGGCGTCGGCCTGCTCGTCGGTCTGTGGCAAGGCTTCTGGGTCGCGTACGTCGGAATCCCGGCCTTCATCGTCACGCTCGCGGGCATGTTGCTCTTCCGCGGCCTGACGCTTCAGGTGCTCGACAACATCTCGCTGTCGCCCTTCCCGCCCGACTACCAGCGGATGGCGAACGGCTTCCTCAACGGCCTGCTCGGCGGCTACGGCTACGACACGTTCACCCTCGTCATCGGCGCTCTGGCGGTCGTCGGTTACGCGGTGAGCGGGTTCCGGACCCGGGTGGCCCGGATCCGTTACCAGCAGCCGGTCGAGTCCTTCCCGCTGTTCGTCGCGCGCGTCGTCGGCGTCGGTGCCGTGGTGATGGCGTTCGCCTGGCAGCTCGCCCACGCGCGCGGCCTGCCGATCGTGCTGATCGTGCTGGCCGTCCTTATCCTCGCGTACGGCATCACGATGAAGCAGAGCGTCTTCGGCCGCCAGGTGTACGCGATCGGCGGCAACCTCTCGGCCGCCCAGCTGTCCGGCGTCAACGTCAAGAAGGTCACCTTCTGGATCTTCGTCAACATGGGCGTGCTGTCCGGGGTGGCCGGCGTGATCTACTCGTCCCGCTCGAACGGCGCCCAGCCCGCGGCCGGCAACATGTTCGAACTCGACGCGATCGCCGCGGCGTTCATCGGCGGAGCAGCGGTGACCGGCGGTGTCGGTACCGTGGTCGGCGCGATGGTCGGTGGTCTGATCATGGCCGTGATGAGCAACGGCATGCAGTTGATGGGTGTCGACCAGTCCATCCAGGCCGTGGTCAAGGGCCTCGTCCTGCTGCTGGCCGTGGCCTTCGACGTCTACAACAAGCGCCGTGCCGGCGCGGCCCGCTGACCGCGCCGGCACGCTTTCACGAGCTGACCGGAACGAAAGCGGCCATCTGACGCTCGAGTGCCTTGGCCACGCCGTTGCGCCAGCCCTCCGCGACGGGCTCGGACAGGGGATCGGGGAAGATTTCCTCGTCCCCGTCCGACACCCCGTCGAAGATGGCCCGTGCGACAGACTCCGGCGACGCCTTCGGGATGTCCATTCTCGGCCCCATGTCGGTGTCCACCGGACCGGCCAGGACAGCATGGACGGTCACGCCCTGTCCCGCCAGCAGCATGCGCAGCGACTGGGTCAAGGAGAACGCGGCGGCCTTGGAGACGGCGTACGTCGGGTCGAGCGGTACGGCGGCCAGGGAGGCCAGCGACAGCACGTTGACGATGGTTCCGCGCGACTGGGTCAGCAGTGGCAGGAAGGCCTGGGTCATGTCGTAGGTGCCGAAGAGGTTGACGGCGAGGTGCTGTTCCAGCGCCGCGCGGTCGCCGAGTTCGGCGTACAGGCCGATTCCCGCATTGTTGACGAGGACGTCGAGCGAGGTGATCGTCTCCACGGCGGCCTGGATCTGGGCGGGGTCGGTGACGTCCAGGACGAGCGGCGTGACGCGCGGGTCCGGATGGTTCAACGGGCGCCGCGTACCGGCGTACACGCGCTGCGCGCCTCTGCGTAAGGCTTCCTCGACCAGTGCCTGCCCGATTCCGCGGTTGGCGCCGGTCACCAGTACTGAGCTGTCTGCGATTGTCATTTCTGTCCCTCGCTAGCGAAGTGCGACCTGTCGAAGATGCAGACAGTGCGCGATCGCGAAAGTGAGCGGTCGGCCACCGCCCAGTTCGCGGGCCGGCCGGTGTCGATACTGAAGAGACGACGCGACGTGAGGGTGGAATGGTGACGACCGAGCTGATGATCAGGGCGCGGGCCGGGGACGGCAGTGCGTTCCGGGAACTGACCGAGCCGTACCGCCGGGAGCTCCACGTGCACTGCTACCGGATGCTCGGATCGATCCAGGACGCCGAGGACGTACTGCAGGACACCTTGCTGGCCGCCTGGCAGGGCCTGCGGGGATTCGAGGGACGCGCCTCGCTCCGCACCTGGCTGTACCGGATCGCCACCAACCGGTGTCTCAACGCGCTTCGCTCGACGAAGCGACGCCAGGCCAAGGAGTGGGACGTGGCCGACCTCCAGCCGCCTGAGCCGACCCGACTCGGGGAGATCGTGTGGCTCGAGCCGTATCCCGACGCCCTGCTCGAGGGTGGACCGGAGGCGCGGTACGAACAGACCGAGGCGATCTCGCTGGCCTTCATCACCGCACTGCAGGTCCTCCCTGCCCGCCAGCGCGCCGTACTGATCCTGCGTGAGGTGCTCGGGTACCGCGCGAGCGAGGTGGCGGAGATGCTCGACTCGTCCGTCGAGTCGGTGAACAGCGCGCTCAAACGAGCCCGCGTCGGGCTGCAGGAGCAGCCCGGTGAGCCGTCGGCACCCGAGTCACCTGCTCAGCAGGCGCTGGTGGAGAAGTTCGTCCGGGCGTACCAGGCCAGCGACGTCGACGCGGTGGTCGCGCTCCTGGCGGAGGACGTACGGGTGTCGATGCCGCCGGTGCCGCTGGAGTACTTGGGCATTGACGCGGTGGCAGCGTTCTACGCCGAGGTCATCCGCCCGGATCGCCTGTACGACCTGGTGCCGACGCGGGCGAACGGGCAGCCGGCGTTCGGTACCTATCTGCGAGTGGACGGCATCCGCCGCGGTACGGGCTTGCTCGTCCTCACCATCAGCGGCGACCGGATCGGCGCGGTCACCCGCTTCGACAACAGCGTCCTGCCCTGGTTCGGCCTGCCCCGCTCACTCCCCGACTGAAGCTGCCCACATGGCTCGGGTGATCTCGTACTCGACCTCGCCCTGGTCGGCTCCTGGCAAAGGATCGTCCCAGGTGGGGAAGAACGTGCGGGTATGACGCATGCCGACGGCCTCCATCACGCCCCGGGAACCGGCGTTCACGGCCATCGTCTGGGCGATCACCCTTGTTTGTCCGACGGTCTCGAAGGCGTGCCGCAGCAGTACGCGTGATGCCTCGCTCGCCAGGCCCTGCCGCCACGTCTTCGCGAGCAGCCGGTAGCCCAGGTCGCAGACGGTCGGGTCGTCCGGCTGGTCGGGGCCGTGGGCGGGCGGAAGCATCAGCAGGCCGACGAATTCGCCGTCCTCCTCGGTCCCCGGCCGCGCCGAACCCCGTCGGCCGCCGTCGGTCCCGAAGGCGATCCAGTAACCGAGGCCGTCCACCTTCGCCGACAACTTCATCCGCCGCGCATGAGACTCGGCCACCTCGTCCCTCGACGAGGCCCGGCCCGAGAGATACCGCAGTACCTCGGGATCGGAGTCGAGCTCGACTTCCAGTTCGAAATGCGAGTCGGCCAGTGGAATCAGCAGCAATCGCTCGGTCCGCAGAATCGGTTGCGCCATGGGCCTACCGTCGCACGCCGACCGGCCAGGCTGCGACGCGATTTCCCTGGCGTGGCCCGCGTGCGTGAGATGGTGCGGCGGGCCGTAGTACGGAATGTCGGGAGGAACGGAGCTGAGGTAGGTGACGAGATTCGTCAAGGGTGCGATCGCCCTGGCAGTGACAGTCGCGGTGGCCGGCTGTGGCCCGAACTCCAGCACCAGCAGCGCATCCGAGGCGACGACCACCGCTCTGCCGACCACCGTGACGGCACTGCCCACAGTGACAGCTCTGCCCACCGTGACCGACGTCCCGACCAGTACGCCGTCCAGCACTCAGCCGACCGCGAGTACCTGGTCGCCGCGGGTGTCCGGTCCGGTGCGCGAAGATCCGCTGCTGGGCTCGAACCCGGTGCACCTCGAACCGGGGTACGGCATCGCCGCCGTGACCTGCCGGCTTCCCGCGTGGCGTCTTCAGCCGGCCGCGGCCCAGGCCTTCTACCAGGCGGCGATCAGATGCCACGACCAGGCTTGGCGAGGCACCCTCAGCCACTTCGGCCTCACGCTGACCTCGCCGCACCTGTGGGCCGGCGCCCAAGGACGCCAGTACGGCGGCGCCTGCGGGCGCAACGACACCGGGCGGGAAGCGTTCTACTGCGCCGCCGACCAGACGATCGTGATGCCGTTCGACTCGATGCGATCCATCGCCCGGTACGGCTCGGGCTACGCGCTTGCCGTGGTGTCGCACGAATACGGCCACCACATCCAGCAACAGGTGGGCGTGATGGCAGCGTTCCAGGCGCGTGCCCAGACGGTCGGCTATTCGAGCCAGGCCGGTCAGCTGCTGTCCCGGCAGCTCGAACTGCAGGCCTGGTGCTTCTCCGGCATGTTCTACGGCACCAGTACCGGCCGTGGCTCGATCACCAGATCCCTGTCCAGGCAGGCCTATGACAACAACAGTCATGGTGGCGACCGCCGCGGCGAACTACGGATGCACGGCACCAACCAGAACGCCGCGAACTGGTTCGGCTGGGGCCGCCACCCGTCTCTGGATCCGTCCGCCCGGGTCCATCCGTCCATCTACGAATGCAACCCCTGGGCCGCCCGCGACGCCGGCTGGCTCGAATAGTCCGCTCGCTCAGGCGCGGACGACCCGCCGCTGGAAGGTGATGCAGGACAGAGCTGCCCAACCGTGCTTGGTGCCGTCGATGTGTACCCAGCGACTGCCACCGCCGCAGTCGGTGTAGTGGCGGCCGTCGACCGGGCCGGTGCACCCGAGATCCGTGATCAGGACGCCCTTGCCGACGAAGTAGTCGGCGGTCGTCGAGGTCGGCGTACGGAACAGGTAGATCCCGTAGTCCGTCTTCCAGATGCAGTCGTAGATGACCGTCGCGCTGGTCGCCGACACGCTCACCGAGTCGCTCGCCGTGGTCGCGGCCTGCGCCGGTCCGACGCCGAGCATCGCCGCCGCCCCTACCGCCAGCACGGCCGTCGCGGTCCTCAGCATGGTGATCGCCTTCATGGCTCCTCCGGTTGCCTCTCGGGACGACCCCTTGCCGTCCGTCGGAGTCAGCATCACCGCGTCCCGCCGCCAGCACCCGATTCTCGACCAAACCCGACCACTCCCCACCTCGCTTCGAGTCAGTGTCGAAGCCGGTCCAGCAAATCGGTACGACGAACGCCGAACTCGAAGGAGTTCACCGCCTCGCGGATCACCTCGGCCAGTGCCGTGGCGGGGTCGGCGGGGTCGAGAAGCAGGGTGTCTCGCCGGCCCCGGAGTACCACCAAGGAATCGCGCATGCGCTGCACGGCCGCCACCGCATCCCAGCTACGTCCGCGCCGGAGCATCTTCCACGCACCGACGGCATCTCGAACGAAGGCGTCCAGCAGCCGTTCTCTATCGGGCTCCGCACGGTTGGCCTCACCGGCAGCAACAACCTCATCCGCAGCGAGCTCACCGTGAAACACTCGAACGCTCGAGGCGATGTTCGGACTGGTCGTACCCAGCGGATGCCACCGGATGGAGACTTCCTCCAGCGAATCGATCACGACGTCCGCAGAGTCGGCCCGGTACAACGCGATCGCAGTGCGGCCGCCGAACAACGCCGCCACCTCGTCGGCAGGATTCACCACGACGTCGTCGGCAATCACCACGTCGAGATCCACGTCCGACAACTCGTGCCAACGATCCGTACTCAGCGAGCCGAAGACCGCGACGGCCCGCACCCTGGCGTCGTCCCGGTAATGATCGACAACGCGCGAGACAAGAATTCGATGCCTGGCGCTACCAAGTCGCTCCACACCGCCACCGTAACCCTGCGGAGAACAAAGTCCGGCTTTGTCAGTCGGCTGCTGGACGGCAGGAAGGTGGTTGCCTGGTGGACACGCGGAACAGCAACCGTCGTTCATTTCGTCTGTCATTGTCGAGAGCGTTCATACCGCCCCCGCATCCGCCTCGTCTCGTCTCGTCTCGCCTCGTCTCGTCCGGATGCGTCTCTCGAAAGAGTGATGAATGAAAGTTCCCTCGGAATCCCCCAAGAAGCGGTACGGCCGCCGCGTGCTCGGAGTCGCGCTCGGCACCGCGGCGCTGATGGTCACCACCGCGGCGGCCGCGTTCGCCGTACCGCCGCCTGCTCTTCCGCAGAACGCGGGTGGCTGGGAGCAGTCCTTCTCGCCGGCGTACGACTACGACACCGACGGCTGCTACGCCACCCCCGCGATCGGCCCGGACGGCACGCTCAACGGCGGGCTGAACCCGAGCGGCGCCGTCAACGGTGGCTGCCACGACCAGTCGGACCTGGACAACTCCCAGACCTACGCCCGCTCCAAGTGCAACAACGGCTGGTGCGCGGTCGTCTACGCCAGCTACTTCGAGAAGGACCAGGCCGTCGCCGGCAGCAGTCTCGGCGGCCACCGGCACGACTTCGAACACGTCATCTCGTGGATCAACCAGTCGGCCAACGAGGTCCAGTACGTCACCACGACGCAGCACAGCAGCCAGGTGACCTACCCCCGCTCGCAGGTCCGCTTCGACGGCTCGCACCCGAAGGTCGTCTATCACAAGGACGGCCTGAGCACGCACTTCTTCCGGCTTGCCAACAGCAACGACGAGCCGCCGGAGAACTACTACCACAACTGGCGCTACCCGCCGCTGGTCGACTGGAACGGCTGGCCGAGCCTGTCACTGCGAGACACCTTGATGAACGCCGACTTCGGCTCCGCGACCATCAAGATCACCGACAAGGACGACCGGTTCCGCAACCTGCTGAACGCCTCCAAGCCCGCCGGCATCCCCTTCGACCCCTGGGCCTGATCTGCGGGGCTGGCGCGGGCTCTCACGGGCCCGCGCCGGCATTGTTGTCGATCCGCTGTTTCACGAAGACGTGCCCTGCCTCTAAGGTCCTCGCAAAGGGAGGGCCCGGATGAAGAGTCAGTTGGCGGTTCGCAACCGGTGGTCGGCGATCGTGGCTTATGCCCTGGTCGGCGCGGCCACTCAGCTGGTCTGGCTCAACTTCGCCGGAGTCACCACGGTCGCCTCCTCGCGGTACGGCGTCTCGGAGAGCGCGATCGGCTGGCTCGCCCAGGTCTTCCCGTTGCTGTACGTCGTAATGGCGATCCCGGCCGGTCTGGTTCTCGACAAGTGGTTCCGGAGCGGGTTGCTCGTCGGTGCCCTACTCACTGCTCTCGGAGCGGTCGTGCGGCTCATCGGCGACGACTACAACTGGCTCCTGGCCGGGCAACTGATTGCCTCTGTGGCACAACCTTTTGTGCTCAACGCAGTCACCGGCATCACCGGCCGCTACCTGGCTGAGAAGGACCGGCCTACGGGTATTGCCGTCGGCACAGCGAGCATCTTCGCCGGAATGGTTTTGGCCTTTGTGATGGCGGCCCTCCTGCCCGATGCGGGGCAACTGCCGACCATGTTGTGGCTCTCGGCCACTTTCAGCGTCGTCGCAGCCGTCGTCTTGGTCGTCGCCCTCCGACAGCCCGGCCATCACCGGGTCGAGCGACGCGGCCCGACGCGCGGTGCCCTCAAGATCGCCTGGAGTGATCCCTTGATCCGCCGGGTCGCGCTGCTGGCGATCTTTCCCTTCGGCGTTTTCGTTGCCATGACCACCTTCGCCCAGGCCCTGCTGGAACCGGCCGGAGTCAGCGCCGAAGTCGCCAGCACGATCCTTCTGGTCAACGTGATCGTCGGCGTCATCGGGAGCGCCGTCATCCCGGTCCTGGTGGTCCGCCACCGAGCAGAATCGTCCTTGCTCGTGGTGAGCCTCGCGGTGACCGCACTGGCCTGCTGTTTGCTCGCTGTGTTCCCGAGTGTGGTCATGGGGTTTGTGGCGATCACCGTGATCGGGTTCCTCCTGCTACCGGCTCTCCCGATCGTGCTGGAGTTGGTCGAACGTCGTACGGGCGAAGCCGAAGGCACCGGCGCCGGCCTGATCTGGATGGCCGGCAACCTGGGCGGTCTGGTCGTAGCGATCGTGGTCGGCCTGCTGGTGAAACACCCATTGGTGGCTTTCCTGGTGATGGCTTTTGTCGCGCTGATCGCCGTACCGGGTGCTCGTGCGCTGCGAAAGCCTATTGCCGAGCTAGTGCCACCGCTGTAGCCCCCGCAGCCAGCAACCCACCGGCACCCGCCGCGATAAAGGTGACCCGCGCATCGGTGTGCTGAAGCAGCAGCCCACCGAACACGTACGAAATGCCGGCCGCGAGCCCGATCGCGCCGTACAGATTCCCGAACACTCTGCCGAGCAGGTTGGCCGGCACCACCCGCTGCAGATGTGTATTGATCGCCACATCAAGCGCAGCGATCCCCAGCCCCCTGATCGTCTGCAGCGCCAACGCAGCCCACACGGCCCACGCCAATCCGGTCAGCAGATTGCCCGCACTCGTGACAGCGAACCCAACCACCAGCAACGGCAACATCTTCGCGCCGGCAGCAAACCTGGTCAGCAACGCATACCCAACAACCAGGCCGATCCCCACACCCGCATACAGCGCAGCCGCACTCGAATCCCCCGCATGCAACTCGTCCTTGGCCAAGAACACCATCGCGACGTCATCCACTCCACTGAACGCCACCACCGCAAAGAACCCCAACCCGATCACCCGAACGACCTTCGCCCTCCAGATGTAGCTCAACCCGGCCCTCGCGTCCTCAATGAACCCCGTCTTCTCCTCTTTCACCGCAGGCGGAAGCGAAGGCAACCGACTCAACAGCACCGCCGACGCAAAGAAACTGGCCGCGTCAATAAACAAAATCCCCCGCACATCCAGCACCAAGAACAACCCAGCCGCGATCAACGGCCCCACAGCCTCCAACCCATGCGTCCCCGCCCCCAACGCCGAATTGGCAGTCTCCAACTCCCGATCACTCACCAACGCCGGCACAGCACTCCGAGAACTAGCCTGAAAAACCTGCGCCACCAAACTCCTGACAGCAACGAGCACGAGGAGCACCGGCAACGGCGGCAAACTCACCGCCATCCCCACCACCAACGCCCCTTGCAGGACGTCACACCCCACCATCACCTTCCGCAAATCAACCCGATCCCCCACCACCCCCGCAAACGCCCCAAACAACCCCGGCGTAAAGTCCCCCGCCAACAACAAGAGCGCCACCGCCAACGCGGCCCCCGTCTCAGCCTCCACATAAAGCAGCAGGGCGACCAAGCTAAGCGAATCCCCCAGGAAACTCACCGACCTGGCAACCCACAACCGCCGAAACCCAACATTCCCCCGCAACACAGCAACCGCCCCCACGCGCGCCCCCGAAGCTTTCAGCGCGTCCGCTGCGCTCGCGGCGTCCGGCCCTTCCTCTTCCTCCAACACCCCCACCACCTCCCCAACCCACTCAACACCACCCCACGCCCGCCACCCCACCCATTTACACCTCCACGCCACCGCATCCTCTACGATGTTCCAGCACTCACTCGCCGGTGTGGCGCAACTGGCAGCGCACCGCTCTTGTAAAGCGGGGGTTAGGGGTTCGAGTCCCCTCACCGGCTCCCTCAGCACGTGACAGTCCCCCACGTGCACCACGCGGCAGCTCCTTCGTCGCCGCCGCTATGCGCACTCCCACCCACCCCGGCCTTTCCCGGGCTATCGCCCGCTCTCCGCGCTCCTCCGTCGCGCTAACCTCGTCCGTCTCCCGTCCGCTGAGCGACGCCCAGTCGAGCGAACCACCAGGCACAGTGTTGGGGCCGCCCCTCCAGCGGTCCCACCGAGCGCTTTCCCAAGGCCTTCCACGTCTGAATTGCACCCTCCCACCGCCCACCGTCTCGCTGCCGGTCATTCCCGCAGTGAGCCGGTGCAAGGCGCTGTCTGCCGGTGAAGCAGAACAGGTCGGGCGTTGAGTACTGTCGTGTCTACCTCTGCCTCTCAGGCCGCGTAGCGTGGCGCCATTGCCTCCATCTGTTCGATGACGAGTTTGATGGCGCCCGCCTGCTTGTCCGGCGGGTACTTGTACTTGACCAGCAGCCGCTTGATGGAGGACCGGAGCTTGGCCCGTACGTCGTCCCGCACCGTCCAGTCTGTCTTGATGTCGCGGCGCATGACCTCGACCAATTCCCGAGCGATCTGCGCGAGCACGTCTTCGCCCTGGACCTCGACAGCCGACTCGTTGGTGCTGACTGCGTCGTAGAACGCCAGCTCATCCTCGGACAGCGGCGGACTGAAGTGCTTGCCGCGGTTGGCTTCGGCGGCGACTTCCTTGGCCATCTCGATCAGTTCGGCGATGACCTCGGCCGACGTGAGTTGCTGGTTGGTGTACTTGTTCATCAGCTCGCGGATACGTTCGGAGAACGCTCGCTGGCGGACGAGGTTGTTGCGCGTCACCTTGCCGGACTCCTCGGTCAGCAGGTCCCGCAAGGCCTCGATCGCGAGATGTGCGTTCTCGGCGTGCTGGACCTTGGCCTGGAAGTCCGGCCCGAGGTCGGACAGCGACGGCTTGGGCAAGCCGGCGGCTTCGTAGATATCGACGATCTCACCGGTCGCTGTCGACGAGGCGACGAGGTTCGAGAGCAGTCGCTGAACCTCCTCGGGCACGGGTCGGCCGGACGCCTGCCGCTCTTGGGCGTCGAACTTCGCCATCCAGACGCGAACTTCCTCGTAGAACTTGGCCTCGGTCCGCACGTCCGCGAGGTTGTCTCCACCGCAGGCCAGCGCCCAAGCGCGGGCGAGCTGATTCGCGAGCTTTCGGAAGCGCTGGTTGAGGGCCTCCTCGCCCTCCACCGGCTGATTGCCCGGCGTAGCCGGCGAGCGAAGGTAGTTCGTGAGCCCGAGAGTCGCCTTGATCCAACTCGTGGTGTTCGCCTGGACCTTGCTGCGCCAGTCGTACCCAGCGCACAGTTGGTCCAGGGTGGCGATAAGGGTGCGAGCCAGGTCCGCCGCCTCGTCGACGTTCTTGCCGACCGGCTTCTTTGCCTGGTCGGTCTTCGTGTACTCGGCCAAGGCCTTGTTCAGGTTGTCGGCCAAGGGCGCGTAAGCGACGAGGAGACCATCTGGCTTGCCCCGGAAGGTGCGGTTCACGCGCGCGAGAGTCTGCATCAGCAGCGCACCCTTGAGCGGGCGGTCCAGGTAAAGGGTATGCAGCGGCGGCGCGTCGAAGCCCGTGAGCATCATGTCCTTGACGATGACGAGTTGCAGCGGATCCTCAGCGTCCTTCAGTCGCTTCTGGATGACCTTGTTCAGTGCTTCGCGTCGTACATGCTTGGCGATCAGGCCGGTGTCGGTCGCGTCTCCGGAGTACACGACCTTGATCACGCCCTTGTCGACAGCCTCGTCGTGCCAGTCGGGGCGGAGCTTGATGATCTCTTCGTACAGGGTCGCGCAGATCTCACGCGTGGCGCCGACGATGAAGGCCTTGCCTGGTGAGGTGATGAACGGAACCATCGCCTCGGACCGCTTCTGCCAGTGGTCAAGGATGTCGGCCGCCAGCGCCCGAAGGCGTGCCGGCGCGCCGTAGACCGCGTTGATGACGGCAACGGATTGCTCGATCCGCTCGCGTTCTACGTCGTCGAGGCCGACTGTGGCCTCGTCGGCAGCCTCGTCGAGGAGGTCTTCGCTCACCTCGCCCGCGAGCTTGACGCCGATGATGCGAGGCTCGAAGTACACCTGCACGGTGGCGCCGTCGTCGACGGCCCGGGTCAGGTCGTACGTGTCAATGACGGAGCCGAACACCTCTTGCGTGTTCCGGTCCGCGAACGAGATCGGCGTACCCGTGAACGCGATGAATGCGGCCTTCGGGAGAGCGTCGCGGATGTGCCGCGCAAAGCCGTCGAGGTCGTCGTAGTGACTGCGGTGCGCCTCGTCGACGATCACGATGATGTTGCGCCGGTCGGTCAGCAGGGGATGATCGAGACCCGCCTCCCGTTCCTTGTCCGTCAGGCCGAACTTCTGCAAGGTCGTGAAGTAGATACCGCCCGTGGTGCGGTTTGACAGTTCGGCTCTCAGCTGTGAACGGGTTGTCACCTTGACCGGAGTTTCGGCGAGGAGTCGCGACCTGTTGAAGGTCTCGAAGAGCTGGCTGTCGAGTTCGTTACGGTCCGTGACCACGACGAGCGTCGGGTTCTTCAGCTTGGGCTGAAGGCTGACCAGGTGCGCGTAGAGCTCCATCTCCATCGACTTGCCGGAGCCCTGCGTATGCCAGACGACGCCAGCCTTGCCGTTGCTCTCGACCGCCTCGACGGTGGTCCCGACCGCTTTGGTGACCGCGAAGTACTGGTGCGGCTTGGCGATCCGCTTCGCGTATCCCTCGGCGCCCGCATCGAAGGCCACGAAGTTCCGCAACAACTGCAGGAACCGCTCTTGATTGCAGACCCCGTTCAGCAGGTACTCCAGCTCGATTCCCAAGCCGTCGTCGGACTCAACTGCGCCGAGCTTCAGCGGCTCGCCGTCGTCGTTGACGTTCCACGGCGAATAGTGATTCAGGGGAGTGAACGGCGTGCCATACCGGGCGGTGATGCCGTCGCTGATGATCGACAGCACACAGAACCGGAAAGCTAGCGGGAACTCGCGCAGGTACGTCGCCAACTGGGCGTGAGCCGCCGCGATGTCCGCGTGCTCAGACCCAGCCTTCTTGAGCTCGACGATCACGACCGGCATGCCGTTCAGGTACAGAATGAGGTCGAATCGCCGCTCGTGCTCCGACGACCTAACGGTCACTTGGTTGACGGCGAGAAACTCGTTGTCCTCGACAACATGACTGACGAGCCTGATCGTCGGGTTCTGCTCGATCCCGTCGGAGTCGATGTAACTGATTCCGCGGTACCCGCGAACCAGAACGTCGTGCAGCCGATAGTTCTCCGCCAACGCATCCTGCGACTTCGGCGCCACGATCTCGGCCAGCGCCTGCTCGACGTACTCGCCAGGCACCTTCGGATTCAGCCGCCGCATAGCCTCCAGCAATCGCCCCCGCAAGACGATTTCGTCCCATGACGTCCGCCCACCCTCAGTCCCTGGCGCGACCTCCACCCCGTGCAGCGGCTCCCACCCGTGCTCGAAGAGCTGATCCAGCGCAACCTTCTCCCACTCCGCTTCACTAACCATTACAAGACCCCCTCCACAACCTTTTCAGCCTTCCGAACCCGAACCTTTCCAGACATCAGTAACGGCAGCAGCTCGTCACGGGCTTTTACGAGCACAGCCGACTCCCTGTCGGCGGTAGCAGACATATCTAGCAGCGGCCTAATAGAGTCTGCCCATCGACGAGTTTCGGCCGGTGACAGGATCGGGATCCGGAGCGCCTCGACCGCACCCTTGTTTACATGCTGCTGGGCCGCACCAGTGGCATGCTTCAGGAGTTGATCAATCTCGCGACGGATTGCGAAATACAGCCAGTCATTCATGGCTGCATCGTCATTCCACACCCCAATCAAGGACTGGTTTCCGCATGCCTCAATCTCAAGGCGAGCAATCTGCCCTAACGTAGCCCCCGTGATAGCCAAGATTGTTGAACCGCGTGGCATCAACTTTGCGGCGCTATTCTCCAGCGCCTCTTTGGTGATCAATTCGGAGGGCGTAAGCACGCGCTCTTCATTTGCCTTTCCCGACGCAAGCCAAGGTACTGTGCCTCCTTCCCAGAAATCTCGGCGCGAGCGACTTGGCGTTCCGCCTAGCACAATGGTTGCAATGTCGCCCAAAGTCGCAACATCTGTGACACCCGCGACTCCTTCAAGAAACATGCTCTCGGCGAGCGCGGCAGCCGATGATGCGATCCGTCTGTTGCAGAGGACCTTGTCATCGAGCGCCCCCAGCACCTCCGCGATCGACCGCTGCTCGTCGAGTGGCGGAATGCGGACAGTCCACTGTGGCATCGAAGCCAACCCGATGCGGGGGACGGTTGCGCCATGAATCGTGTGGGTTGAAATCGTTCGCTGAAAGGTCGGGCTCAGGTAGAAGTACAGCAAGAACCGGCAATCGACGACGTCGTCGTTAGGTCGGAGAAGCGCCATCCGTCGCCCGAGGCAGGCCTGCACTCCCGCTGGCATCAAAGCAGCCTCGCCAAGGCGCGTCTCATAGGAGAATAGCAAGTCACCTGCTCGCGGGGTGACGCGTCGTGTCCATTTCACGAAGTCTTCCGGCGAGACATGGTCTGACGCATCCAGGTCGAGCCGGCCAGACTTCAGGCTGGCAATGTTGAGGAAGTACGGACCTTCCGCTCTTCGAGTCGGCGTTGCGTGGGGCCCATCGAACAACTCACCCAATGCGCCAAAGGTCGTGTTGATCCAGTCAGTCATCGAGACGCTCCAACTGCTGACGCACTACCCTCTCAAGGCGTCCTGCCTCGTCGAAGGCTGCGAGGAGTTCCTTGGTGAGGCGCTCGATCTTTTCGTCGATGAGTTCGCCGTCGTCCTCGGCTTCCTGGGCGCCGACGTAGCGGCCGGGGGTCAGGGCATAGTCGGCTTCCTTGATGTCGGCCAAGGTGGCTGACTTGCAGAAGCCTGGAACGTCTTCGTACTTGAGGCCCTTCGCGGCTGCCGACTCTGAGCCGCGCCAGGCATGGTAAGTGTCGCCGATTTCGACTATTTCTTCGGTGGTGAGGTCTCGTTCGGCTCGGTCGATCATGTAGCCGAGGTTGCGGGCGTCGATGAAGAGGACCTGGCCGGTGCGGTCGATGGTGCCCTGGTTGCCGATGGTCTTGTCTTTGGCGAAGAACCACAGGCAGACCGGGATACCGGTGCTGCGGAACAACTGAGTTGGGAGGGCGATCATGCAGGAGAGCAGGTCGGCTTCGACGATCTGGGCTCGGATATCGCCTTCGCCATTCGAGTTGGACGACATGGAGCCGTTAGCCATGACTACGCCGGCCCGGCCGCCGGGCGCGAGCTTGGAGATGATGTGCTGGATCCAGGCGTAGTTGGCGTTGTTGGCCGGTGGCACGCCGTACTTCCAGCGCGGATCCTCGACGTTGCGGGCCCAGTCCTTGATATTGAAGGGCGGGTTCGCCATGACGAAGTCCATCTGGGCATCCGCGTGCTGGTCGCGGGCGAACGTGTCGCCCCAGCGTGCGCCCAGGCCCTTGTTGTCGATGCCGTGGATGGCGAGGTTCATCTTCGCCAGTCGCCAGGTTTCCTCGTTTGCTTCCTGACCGAAGATCGATACGTCCTTCGGATCGCCGTCGTGCGCGTAGATGAATTTCTCGGTCTGGACAAACATGCCGCCCGATCCACAGCACGGGTCGTACACACGGCCGCTGTGCGGCTCCAGGACCTCGACGATGACCTTCACCACGCTCGGCGGCGTGAAGTACTCACCACCTCGCTTACCCTCCGCACGGGCGAAGCTCCCGAGGAAATACTCGTAGACCTCGCCCATCAGGTCCCGCGCGCGGTGCTCGCCTTGCCGGCTGAACCGCGCGCTGTTGAAGAGGTCGATCAGTTCGCCGAGCCGGCGCTGGTCGATGTTGTCCCGATTGTAGAGGCGTGGAAGCGTCCCACGAAGGCTCTCGTTCTCCTTCATGATCGCTTCCATCGCGCCGTCGATCAGCGACCCGATCGACCGCTCCGGTTGGTCGCCCGCAGCCGGCTTTCCCTTGGCGTTCTCGGCGAGGTAGGACCACCGGGCCTCGGGCGGTACGACGAACACGCCGTACCCCTGGTACTCCTCCGGGTCGTCGATGAGGTCGGCGATCTGCTCCTCGTCGTACCCCTGTCCCGTCAGATCCGCCCGGATTGCCTCGCGACGCTCGTCGTACGCGTCCGAGACGTACTTAAGGAAGACCAGGCCGAGGATGACGTCCTTATATTGGTTGGCCGAGAGCGAGCCGCGGAGTTTGTCGGCCGCCTTCCAGAGCGTGTCTTTCAGTTCCTTCATGGTCGAAGGAGCCTCAGGTTGTTTCTTCCGTGGTGGCACGTCAGCCTGCTCTCTTGGTGTTGACGGGATCGATCGTGACCGCACCACTCGCAACGCCCCGGATGAGGCTGGTGGTGAGGTCATGGGTGGCTTGCACCTGACGCTGGAGATTCGCCAGGTACTGCGCGGCGCCTGCCAGCGCGGCGTCGAGCGCCTCGGCCTCACTCGCGTGAAGATCCGGCACGCTCCAGGTCTGCCAGTCGGTTCCGGGCCGGGCCAGCAGGTTGATGATCGCCGCGAGTGCCTGCGGACCGATGGATGCGCCCGGCCGAAGCCGGAGGATCCGGCTGGGCGACGCGACCAGGGCACCGCCCTCGAGGTCCACGCGGGCCAGCGGCCGGGGTCGCTGGAGGAAGATGACGTCGCCCGGATCGGTTCGGGTCGCGCGCGGGTACTGCCGTACCGCGTCGAACGGATCGAGCCGGGCGTCCTCGGCGCTCGCATCGGCGGTAAGCACCCGTACGGTGCCGTCGTGGTTCTGATCTGTGATTTCGATATGACTGCCACGCTTCATCGCTAGCTGGCCGGCTGTGACGAGCTCTCCAAGGGAAAGCTGCCTCAACAGGATCTGCCCGGGTGCGGGCGCGGCGGTGACGTCGTACCCGGGAACCGGTTCACTCGTCGTCAGAGTCGCGGTATGGATCTGGTCTAGGTGGCTGGTGGACCCTGCGGTTCCGAGGCGGACTGCCCGTACGCCGCGAGGCACGACGGGCCCGCCGGCCAGTACCGGAGCCAGCTCGCCACGGCGTGCATACCGATAGGCGCGGGCATCGGTGCGTACGAGGGCGGCGGATACGTCGGCCGCGAGATCCGTCAGGTCGATGGTCTCGGAGGTCAGGTCGGCCATCCGGAGCGACTGGTCGCGCCGCCCGCCCTGGACGATCCACACCGCAAGACTTTGCCGGTGCGCGGCCTTCCAAAGCCCGCGGGGCAGGCGGATCGCCATCGCGAGATTGCCCGCCCGGAGAGTCTGCGACCGCCGCTGTTCGGCGTCGCCGACCAACTCGTCGCACAGTACAGCGGCCGAGCCGAGGACGATCCCGATGTCTGTCGGCCCCAGCGAGACGACTAGCTCGTCCGTGCTCTCGAGCGCGGCCGTCTCGGACTCACCCACGACTGACACCACACGCACCGTACCGCGAGCGTCCGTGATCACGTCGAAACCGCCGATCACGGCACGGCGCCGCAACTCGCGCCCCGAGGCAGCTGCACCAGCCAGAATCCCGGTGAACCCTTTGGCCAGCCGGTACGCGAGTCGGTGGTTTGACGGTGGCACGAGAGCAACCGATTCGCCGCCGAGGCGCGCACGCGCGGCATCGCCGACCGTGCACAGCAGTTCGACCACCCCCTCGGAGAGTCCCCGTTCGCCCGCTTTCCGCTGCAGGCGACCCGATTCGAACCGCGCCAGCGCGTCGGATACGCCGTACGACGCCCCGACCAAGTCGTCCACATACCCGAACAGGTCCGCGTCGGCACGGAGCTCGTGGACCTCTCGCTGCAGGATTTCGTCGGCAGGATCAGCCTGCTCCGCGAGTGCATGCAGTTCTGCCGTGTCGAGTTCGACCAGCTCTGTCCCGGTCATCGAGTGCAGGCAGAGCAGCGTTACAACCTCTTCGGCATCCACGGTTTCGGGAATGGACAGAGCGGGCGCGTCCTGGCGCGCCTCCGGATTGTTGCCACGGCCGGTCTTTTCGAGCCAGGTGACGATCTCGTCGCGATCGAACCGCTCGACACCGTCGACGGTCCAGATCGCCCGTGGAAACGGGAGCTGCTGCCCATGAATCTGGGGGCGCCGGCGCCACATCGAGACCACCGGGCGGCTGACGCGGGCGAGAAGCGCCACGTCGGTCAGCGTCAGCGTCGGCCGTCGCTCCATCCCGCACCTCCCTCGGTCGTTGATGGGCCAATGCTACGGCCGTTCGCCGTGAGTCCGGCTCGATACGAGCTGATAAGCCCTCTTATCGGTCATTACGGTTGTCGCCATAGCTTCTCGATCCCATGCTCGTCTCACCGCCGTCACCGGGACGGCACCGAGCCGAGGAGCACACCCGTCCCATGACCAGAAGTGAGAACGCGGCGCACTTCGACGCCGCTCTGACAGGTCTCGTCATCGAGTCGCTGACCATCGCCGGACCTGACGTCGTACGCGAAGCACAGCACTGGACCACCGGCCGTCGCGGCCCGGTCGTCGAAGATCCGAACCAGCTGGCCGACGCCGACCTGTCGGCCTTCGCTACCCAGGCCGTCCTGCTCGGAGCGCGCGCCCTGGCGGCCACCGCGCAGACCTCCGAGGCGCGTCTACTGGAGCAGATGCTGAAGGAGGTCGGGGAGAAGACGGAAGCCGCGAGCTCGAAGGCGGCCGAGTTGACCGAGCTCGCCGTAAAGGAGGCCTCGACCGCCGTCGTCCAGGTCGCCAACGACGCGAAGAAGGCCATCACCGACGCCGATCAGCAGAGTCGCAAAGAGTTCACCGCGGCGGTTTTGGGCGCCAAGAACGATCTGACCGCCGAGATCAGGCGCCTCGTGGGCGGCGACAAGCCGGAACTGCTCGAACGTCTCCAGCCGGTGCTGGACAAGTTCAGTTCCGGGCTCGAGACACAGGTCCGGACGAGCACGCACGAGCTGCTCGAACGGGCGGCGAAGCAGTTCGATCCGACCGATCCGTCGTCGCCGATGGCCAAGCACGCCGCCGCGCTGACGGCTCAGCAGGAGAAGGTGACCCAGCAGCTCGATAAGAACCACGGTGAGCTCACGACGAAGGTGGACGAGCTGACGACCATGCTCAAGGTCCAGCAGGCGAAGACGAAGCTGGTCAACGTCACCCCGATCAAGGGCGCTTCCTTCGAGGAACAGATCCACGACCTCCTGCGCGGCATGGCCTCCGCACTTGGGGACGAGTACGTCGATACGACCGCGATGGTCGGCCGCATACCGCGGTGCAAGAAGGGCGACGGCGTCCTCACAGCAGCCGGCTGCGCTCACGTCGTACTCGAGATGACCGACTCGCAGCGCACCGGCTGGGGCGAGTACTTCGACGAGGCCGAGCGGAACCGCGATGCGGCCGCTGCCATCGGCATCGTCCGTACGCCCGAGCAGAACGACGGCCAGTCGATCCGCGTACTTGGGCCGCGACGCATCGTCCTGGCGTTCGATCCGAATGGCGACGACCCCGAGCTGCTGCGCACCGTCGTACTGCTCATCCGCACGGTCGCACTCGCCGCGACCTCGCGGACCGGCACGAGCGAGGTAGCCACGGCCGAGGAAAAGATCGGCGAGGCACTCGCACAGCTGGACAGGATCGCGAAGGTCAAGAAGCTCGCGAACGGGATCCAGAAGAACGCCGGAACCATCGACAGCGAGTGCACCGGTCTGAACGCGTCCATCCGTCGTCTGCTGGACGAGGCTCTCGTCGCGCTGGCCGGCTCTTCCGCCGCTCCGGCCATGTTGGCCGGCGTCGTATCGGGCGCTGCCTGAACAAACGCCCATAACCCACGACCAATTCATTCATTAATTTCGATCCGACCCGGTGGGGGAGTCACAATGTCGCAGCATCAGCAGAGCCCGCAGTACCAGCCCGGCTTGCCGCCGCAGCCGGTCAAGAAGCGGCATGCGCTTCGCAACACGTTGATCGTTCTGTCCGTCGGCCTCATCGTGTTCGCGGGCGGGTGCGTCGCCGGACTGGCGAACGGAGTGAACGAAGCCACGAAGGACAGCACGGCCGCCAAGGCCGATGCGCCAGCTGCCTCGTCGCCCGCAACCCAGCCGTCCCAGACGAGCGAGCCGCCAGCCAGTGCCGAACCGACAGCGACGCCGACCGACGAGGATCATGTCGCGAAGGTCGGGGCGACGCAGTGGTTCGAGTACAGCGACGGGATGAAGGTCCAGGTCACCAACCTGAAGCGGTTCCGGATCAGCCAGTACGCCGTCGGCGGCAAGCCAGGCGACGTGGGAGTCATCGTCACGGTCACGCTCCAGAACATGTCCTCGAACACGTTCGACACGAGTCTCGTCGACGTCAAGCTCGCCAGCGGACCGAACGGGGATCAGGCCGAATCGGTCTTCGACTCCGACCAGAACCTGGGCGGTGGGTTCGAGGGATCGATCCTGCCGGGCAAGAAGAAGACCGCCCGGTACGGCTTCGCGATTCCGAGGACTCACGTGAGTTCGCTGCTCCAGCTCGAGGTCGCGCCTGGCTGGGACTACGAGGGCAGCCACTTCGAGGGCAAGTTGTCGAACTGACGCCGATGGCCAGGAGACCGGCTTCGCGGAGGGAGGGAGCCGGTCTCCTGCGGGCTGCGACAATCCTGATCAAGTCTCGATGGATCTGGAGCGCAAGGATAAACCGATACGCCACGACGGCGCTGACCTACTATCGCGACCACCTACCGACTCGGTACGCCGAGTTGGACGACCCGGCCGAGTACTTCCGGGGCCTGGGGGAACAGATTCAAACCGGGGTAGCAGACTTGGCACCCGACCTGGCCGGACCGCATCGGCCGGGAGAAGGCTTTCTGGCCAAGACGGCCCGGCTGCACGCGGCCCGGGCCCAGGCAGAGGAGTTGGTCCTAAGCGAGCTTCTCTACTCCCAGAAACCAGACAACGAGGAGCAGGACATGGATCCGGAAACGGCGGCGCACTACGGAGACCTGAACCAGACGATCCAGGAACTGCAAACACGATGAAGCGCGTCCTCGACGAACCGGAACCAAGCAGCCGCTCGAGCGGCCGGGAGTAGGGGTCGGCTCATGTGCTCTGATGGCCACGACAGGAAGAACGTCGTCGCGTGGTTGCCCGCCCCACCGGCCACGGCCGGACAGCTAGATCTCAAGGCGACGACCCCTGGCCGGCACGCACTATCCATCTGGTATGGACGCGTTCGAGCTCGTCCCAGACTCGTCGTGGTCGCTTGGTGCATCGTGTCGTTGGCGCTTTTCGCTAGTGCCCAGGAGCCGTCGGCGGCGAGAAGCCACAGGCTGTCAGTACCGTCCTCGCAGGTAGCGGAGCGGTTCTCGATGTCTGGTAGCCGAGTTCATACAGACATCGGAGCTCCCAGGTCCGCAAGTCAGGCATCAGCCCAGCCAAGGCTCGCACCCCGTCGCCGACCGGGTCACGCGCAGCGGTATATATCTCTCCCCGCAGGGCTGGATAGTCGGCGACCTGTCGAGTGCGCATGAAGTTCGCCGGATCCGGTCTGATGTGGCCGTGAGCCGTAGCTCGCTGTAACAGTGCGGCCATTACAACGATGATCAGGGCATGGCGTGCGCACTGGGCAGCACGGTTGACGCCTCGTCAGGCCGCTGACGGCAGGTTGCGAGCAACCGTGCCGCACGTGGGGCGCCCGAAATGTGTGAGGGCCAGGGGATGTGATTCCCGCAGAGCGGGAGCAGTTGGGGGATGTTATGGGGGTAGAGACGCCGCGGACTGTGACCCGCACAGAGTTGCTGGAGATCCGAGAGGGTGAGTGGCGCCGACGTATCGAGGTCGTTTCCCTCGCTGCCGAGGTTCTCGACCAAATCGATCCTGCGCATCGCGAGCAAGCGCTGATTGCCCTCGGCCAGCTGTACAAACGCCAGTCTGGAGCAGCTGAGCGGGTGCGGCTGCTTCGACGCTGGCCGTCCGTGTTTGTGCTGGCGATGGCGGGGGTGGCAGCCGATCATTACGAGCGCGGGACTTTCTGGCCGAAATTGGTATCGCTTCTGGGAGTCCGCAATGAGCAGGTATTCCACACTGAGTGGGGAGAGGCCTTCCTCACCAATCTGCACCGTCTGCGGCTGCCAACTTTCGATGACGGCGACGGTGAGACCGGGTCCAAGTACGTTGGCCGCATCCTGATCCACGCTGGGATGCCCACGTATTGTCTCGGTGACTTCTTCAAGATCTTGACCTACAAACGAAGCGTTGTCCCGGGCCTGACGCCCGAGGGCTTCGTGTCCTGGGCAGCTACCAGAGCCGCAGGTATCGGGTTTCAGAACGTGGACGTGCCGGTTCAGCGGTTCCTGCGCTACGGCCGAGAGTTTGCCGTCGATGTAGTCGACCGCGCTTTCGATCTAGTCGACGCCGTTGCGGCTGGCGGTGCGGGCGAAGACGTTCCGTTGCCGCAGAGATACCGTGCCGCGGCGCGCAGATTCAACCGGGAGCGTGGGATCACGCCCCTTCGTGGAGAGGGCGCTACTTCGGTCAACGGTGATGTCCAGCCGCTGCTCATCTTGGACCCCTTCGACCAGGGCGTGCTGCTGCGGCTTCCGCCCGTTGGTGACGCTCCCGACGGGAAAGCAGCGTGGCTGGTCAGGCTTGATGACCAGACCAGGAGGGTTCCGACGCAGGCCCTGTGGCATGGTTCAAATGAGCCAGCCCCAGCGACGGATGTTGCTATCGATTCACCTGTGCGGTCTGCGGCGGTTGCGCTCGTCGGTCGCGAAGATCTCCAGGTCGTCCTCCCTGTGATTGATGCCAATGACCCGATGCTGGCGTTCGGGGAAGACGGTGTACTTCTCCCCCCAGGGCTTCCGGTGCCCGCTCGGCCGACCTGGCTGCTCTTCCCCGGGGAACCGAGTTCGCTTGAGATCGTCGGCGAAGCGGTTCAGATCTCGGAGAGCCCGCTGCCGCCTGGCTGGGCTGGTTGGTGTCTCCTCCAGCTTGATCTTCGGCGAGCGAGTGGGCTTTCCGTCGGAGGCACCAGTCGAGCTGTTCGCGACCGAGCATCGGCTCGAATCGGCTCCGAAGAGCCTTTGCGTGGCGTGCGAACCTCTGGCGGTCATGCGATTGTTTCCTCGCTTCCTCACATCCAGCTTCCTGAACAGCTCGAAGGCGCGGAATGGGACGTTGCGCTTCTCGACTCGACGGGTCATCCGCTTGCACAGTGGAAATCCTCGGACTGCGAGGCTGGACCCAACTCTGTCTGGGATGCCATTCCACGTCCTGTGGTCGGCACATTCACGGTCCGAGTCCGCGGACCATGGGGACGTGGAGCCACCCGGACCTTGACTGTCATGGAAGGCCTTGGCGTAGGTTTCAGCCCGCCTTGGCGCCGATTCACTTCAGGCGGTTTGCAGAACTGTGTCGCGCGGCTGAAACTTCCGGCCGGCGCTACCGCGGCCCGCAGTGTGATCGAGTTCGCCGAGCACGAGCGGGAGCACTACGTCCGCGTTGGTGCCAGCGACGAATTTCGCACGCTCGTCGTGAGTCCTCCGCATATGTCTGTGTCCTATCAGTCGTCGGAGACGATCACTAATCCGTCGATTCGTCCGCTGAGGCTTTTCCGAGAAGACATCATCGATCAGCCAGGCGTACTGGTCCTGAACCTGGATGCTGATGCCGAGCCGAAACTGCACGTCCTCACTTCGGCGGGTGATGTTCAGGTCGTTGAGCCCACCTTCGGCCGAGCAGGCATGTTTCACTTCAAGCTCGCTCGGATTGTCGATACCCTCACCGCGAACCCGCAGGCGAAACTAGCGCTGACCGATGACGGCAACATGGTCATAGCGACGATCCGCCCGCGGAAACTCTTCAGTCGCATAACACTGGGTGACGGTGTCCTTGAGCTCGAAGACTGCGTCAATGTCGAAGGTCTTACGGCACTGATCTACGCCACCCGCGCACCATGGCGGGCCCCCGCGGTGGTCCCGGTGACTGAGGGGCGGGTGCCCTTGCCGGAGTGGCTGGTTGATGCTGGTCCGCTCCGTGTGTTGGTCCGTGTCGACGACCCGTGGGCGCCACTTCCCGTGCCAGGGTGGCCGGAAGGATCACGGGTCACCTTTGTCGAAGCCGACGGCTATGTCATCGACGACGACCCTGAAGCAACCGCGCTGTCGGCGTTCCTCTCGGGCCTGCGGGAGTTCCCAGCATCCATCGAGGATTTCACCCGCCTGTGGTCGGTACGCGGACTGCTGGTCCAGCTCGGAGTGGGCTGTCGCATCGACGACATTGCTCATGCGATCGACACAGCGGTACACAACGACCCGCGTGCCGCACTTCTTGCACTGACCAGTTCTCAGGCGCCGAGCGACGCCGTCCCGAACCTGATAGTGCGGGCCCATCTCGCATGGGCCGACCTGAAGGATGCACACGATGAGCAGGCACCTGAGTGGTCTTTGCGCGGCGCTCTTCCGGCAGCCCTTCTGTCGGGGGCCGATGCCGAGTGGTCCGCGGACGAGGTGGAGGCCGCAATCGATGTCTGTGGCGACGTGGTGAGCGAGTTGCTCGTCGGGAAAGACAGATTCGCTACGGTGGGTCGCCTGGACGCGGCGGCAGACGTTTTCGATCGGGAGCCGGTGATGCGCGCAGAGTTTGTTCGTCAAGCGGGCTTGATTCCCCAGGGCTTGCTGTCTGGAGAATCCCGAGTGATCGCGGCAATGCAGCTGGTCAACGAGCGCCGGGACCAGCGCTTGGACTGGTTGATGAGACATGCACACAAGATTCTTGTCGAAACCGACCGGATGATCAGAATGCTCGGCAATCCAGTTGCCCAGGCTGCGTTTGACGCGCGACGCCATCCGACCGCGACAGGAGGTTGGCGGGTCGTTCCGTCGATCTCATTGGGGTTTGCGCTCGCCGCACGCAATGCCGCGCGCGGTAGCGAGCTGGCCGGAGGCTGGCTTGATCGCCAAGCGCGTGTGTGGACCGACCTGGCCAAAGTCGTTCCACAACTGGTCACAATCGATCTGATCGTCGCCGAGCTTCTCACGGCAAGCTCATTTACCAGCAAGAGCCAGGAGACAAAGCAGTGACCACGAGCATCGACGGTATCGCCACGGCCGACGAGATCAAAAGCACGTACCGGCGGTACTTACAGTCGCTTCTGGCAGTGCGCGATGCGAAGATCGGTGCCGCATTGAGAACGGCGATCGACCAGACGCCGATGCTCGACAAGGGGCCGTATCTCGAAGCGACTCCACCGTACGCTCCCGGCCTGTCCGTTCAGGAACTCATCAGGGCAGGTGTACTCACCCCTGGCCTTGCCGAACTGGCCAGCGAAGCGCTGCCTCTCGACCGTGCCCTGTACATTCACCAGGAGCAGGCCATCCGGAAGGCCGCTGACGGCCGCAATGTTGTCGTTGCGACCGGCACTGGTTCCGGCAAGACGGAGTCATTTCTCCTGCCCATCCTGGACAGTCTGGTCCGCGAGCAGGAACGGGGCGAACTGGGACCTGGCGTGCGGGCGCTTCTCCTCTACCCGATGAACGCACTGGCCAACGATCAGATGAAACGCCTTCGGCAGCTGCTGGCGGGATATCCCGCGATCACGTTCGGCCGGTACACCGGCGACACCGAGAATGATTCTCAGCGTGCCCGAGAGGCTTTCGGCGAACTCAACATCGGTGAGCCGATGCTTCCGAACGAGCTCCTGAGCCGGCAGGAGATGCGCGCGACGCCACCGCATCTGCTGCTCACCAACTTTGCGATGCTTGAATACTTGCTCCTGCGTCCCCTCGACATGGATCTCTTTGCGACCGGAGACGACTCCAAGTGGAGATTCATCGTCGTCGATGAAGCTCACGTGTACGACGGAAGCCAGGGAGCCGAGATCGCGATGCTCCTACGGCGTGTCCGTGACCGCGTCGCTCGCGATCGGCCGATTCAGTGCATCGCTACATCGGCGACCGTGGGCGGCGACGCTGACCCGCAAGAAGTCACCCGATTCGCATCGAACTTGTTCGGTCAGCCCTTCGAGCACATCGATGGTGCACCTGACCGGCAGGACCTTGTGACCGCCACGCGTGTCGATGCGCCGGCTGGGCCGTTCTGGGGCCCGCTGTCGGCGCGCGACTACATCGGACTGACTCAATCCGAGAACAGAGACGCAGCCGTCATGGCAGCAGCACGCCACGCCGGATGGCAACCAACTGGTTCTCGCCAGACGACGGCAGCAGACGCGCTGCTCCACGAGCACTCTCTGGCGATGCTCCGCAGCGCGCTGGCCGCTGGCCCGCAGACCTTCGACGAAGCTGCATCCACGATCTTCAGCGCAGGGCCTGAAGGTGCCGCTGGATTGGCGGCGATGGTCGAACTTGGCAGTGCTTTGCGCGCGAAGGACGGGACGACGCCGCTGTCGGCGCGGTATCACCTCTTCCTGCGAGCCACTGAGGGTGCTTTCGCTTGCCTGTCGTCTAAGGGACCGCACGTCCACCTCGCACGGCACGAGAAGTGTCCGGACTGCTCCGCCGCGGTCTTCGAGGTCGGGTCTTGCAAGCGGTGTGGCGCCGTCCATGTCGTCGGTACGCCGACGCCGGAGGATGGCGTTTTGCGTTTCCGTCCGCGGAAGGCGGGCAGCAAAGGCACCTGGATGGTGCTCGGTGAGCAACTGGCACTGACTGACGAGGACGAAGATGCCGTTGCCGACGATGGCGTAGATGTCACGGCTGATGACGCCAAGTTGTGTACCGCTTGTGGAAACATCGAAAAGCCGGGCGCAGGGATATGCAAGGCCTGCGCATCCGGTCAGCTCCGTGCAGTACGACGACTCAAGCAGAGTGGCGAGGATATCGCAGGCTGCCTGGTCTGTGGGGCACGTGGTTCGGGCACAGTACGCGTCTTCGAGACAGGTTCAGACGCTAGCGGCGCGGTCATCGCGACGTCGCTCTACCAGAAGCTTCCACCGAGCGCCGATCTGAGTGAGGGGCAACGGCCTGGCGAGGGACGGAAGCTGCTGGCATTCAGTGACAGTCGCCAGGCTGCGGCCTACTTCGCGCCGTACCTCGAGGACTCCTACGCGCGTCTGCAGCGCCGGCGTCTCATCACACAGGGTCTGGTAGCGGCACGCGCTGACGAGGAACCTGTGGCGCCCGACGACGTCGTGTTCACGGCGCGCGCTGCTGCGTCAGCCGTCAAGCACTTCCATGGAGGTATGACCGCTCAGCAGCAAGCTCGCGTCATCGCTCCGTGGGTGATGGCCGAGGTACTTGCTACGGATGATAGGCAGTCGCTCGAAGGCCTTGGGCTGATGCGTGTTGCCCTCTACTGCGATCCGAGTTGGCAAGCACCGCGCCCGTTGATCGATCTGGGACTGACCGAGGATGAGGCGTGGGCCTTCATCCAGGAACTCTTGAGATCGGTGCGGCAGCAGGGCGCAGTCACCATGCCAGACGAAGTACCCCCCAACCACGAAATCTTCGCGCCACGGTTAGGACCGATTCGGCTCCGACTTTCAGGTCCAGAAGCCGTCCGCAAGGTGCTTTCGTGGCTGCCAGGTAAGGGAACCAACCGTCGCGTCGACTACGCACAGCGCGTACTAGACTCCCTAGGCGTCGATGGCGATGCACGGAAGCTGCTGAACGGCATCTGGAGCTTCCTGACCGCGGCACATACGCCGATTCACTGGCTCAAGCCGGCCACCGAACGTGGCCTCGGTGTTGTCCATCAGATTGACCACGAGCGCCTGCGGCTGAGCTGGGTCACCGATGCCGACCCGGTCTATCAATGCGATGTATGCCGTCGCATGGCGCCGTTCTCGGTACGTGGCGTGTGCCCAGCGATCGGATGTGATGGAACGCTCGAGCAGTTCGTACCACCGGTGCAGGATGAAGACCATTACAGGTCGATCTATCGGTCAATGCATGCCGTCTCCCTCAAGGCGATGGAGCACACGGCGCAATGGTCGAATACCGAAGCTGCGGCTATCCAGCAGAAGTTCATTCGTGGCGATGTGAACACGTTGTCCTGCTCGACGACCTTCGAGCTGGGGGTTGATGTTGGTGATCTCCAGGCGGTGTTCTTGCGGAACATGCCCCCGAGCACTGCTAACTACCTCCAGCGCGCCGGCCGTGCAGGTCGCCGCTCCGGCACGGCCGCCTTGGTGGTGACCTACGCGCAACGTCGGTCCCATGATCTGACTCGGTTCGCCGAGCCTGAGGTCATGATCGCCGGGGCGGTCCGAGCGCCCTACGTTCCACTCGCCAATGAGCGTATCGATCGACGGCACGCGCACTCCGTTGCGATGGCCGGATTCTTCCGATGGCGCTTCGAGTCCACAGGGCGGATCGACAGGACTGCGGGGGAGTTCTTCCTCTCTGACAACGGCCATGACGCCTCGGTAACGTTGGTGAAGGGCTATCTGACCCCTGTACCTGGCGAGATCACAGAGGCACTCCGCCATATCCTCCCCGTCGACGTCGCGAGCGAGCTGGACGTAGATGGCGGGACATGGGCGGCCACGCTGATCGAGCTCCTCGATACGGTTCGCGCCGAGCTCGAGAACGAAGTAGTCACTCTCGAGCAGCTCCAAGACGAAGCCGCGCGGAGCCAGAAGTTCCAGTTGGCACAGCGTTACCAACAGGTTGGCAACACGCTTCGCAAGCGGGAGCTCCTTGGTTTCCTGGCCAACCGCAACGTTCTGCCGAAGTACGGCTTTCCGGTCGATTCCGTCGAGTTGCGTACCAATCTCGGCTACACCGGCCGCGCCGGCGCCAACCTCGACCTGACGCGGGACCTGTCGCAAGCGATCTATGAATACGCACCGGATGCAACTGTCGTAGCCGGCGGACAGCTGTGGACGTCCCGCGGGATATACCGGCTTCCTGGGCGTGATCTCGTGGAGTATCGGTACCACGTGTGCAAGCGCTGCGGCGGGTTCAGACACGGCGTCGAGCATGTCGAGCCCGCTTGCGAGCACTGTGGGGAGGTGATGCAGTCGGCCCCCCGGACTTTGACGATTCCGGAGTACGGGTTCGTCGCAGGGCGAGAACCGCAAAAGCCGGGACCGCGACCGCCTCGACGTTCTTGGAGCGGCGCGGTCCATGTCCTCGCCCAGCCTGCCGAGGCCAGGTCTCACAAAGCGCCGTTTCACGGCGGAGAGATCGCGGTCACTGTCGGACCGCGCGGCCGCCTTATCGCCGTAGCTGACGGGCCCTCCAGCAGGGGCTTCTGGGTGTGTGACTGGTGTGGTCACGGCGCAGCCAGGATCTTGCATCCGAACAAGCCACCAAAGCACAATCACTTGCTCAAGAATCTGCCTTGCTCCGGCCCGCAGCGACCGCTCGACCTCGGCCACGACTACGAGACAGATCTGCTGACACTTGACGTTGGCCTGCCGGGTTTCCGCGGTGAGCAACAGGCGTGGAAGTCAGTCCTTTACGCGATCATCGAGGCAGCGTGCGACGTGCTCGAAATTGCGCGCGGAGACATCGGGGGTTCGCTGTCACCATTCGGTGTCAACCAGTGGTCTGTGGTCCTCTTCGATGCTGTTCCCGGTGGCGCGGGCCATGTGCTGCAGATCGAGGCCAACCTCGATCGTGTGCTCGACGCTGCCCTGCTGCGTGTGAGTACATGCGAATGCGGTCCGGAGACCTCGTGCTACGGCTGCTTGCGCAGCTACGGCAATCAGCGCGATCACGACGAACTCTCTCGGGGCGCCGCCCAACAGATCCTGCACAGGCTCCTCGTCAACGCTGGCAATGAGCCAGAGCATCCGGAAACGACAAACAGCAACGGAGCGGCGGCCACGCTGTGACGTCCTCCGAGTCACTGCACGTCGTGTCTCATTCATGGCCAGAGCTGTAGGAGACTCTTGTGATCGATCCTAAGGACCTCGCGCGGCGAGGATTCGAGAAGGCGTTGATGTCGCAGCAGGCGTTGGCTGTGGCCAACGTCGGTCGTCTTCGCCGTATTCATCCTGAGATGAGTCCGCATGAACTGCTCAGGTACCTCGACCGCGCCTATTTGATCGCGGTCACTACGTCGGGAGGTGCGGCGGGGGCGACTGCCTTGGTTCCGGGTGCGGGTATGCCCGGAGCATTGGTCGACATGGCGGCGTTTACGGAGGTTTCCGTTCTCTACGTACTCTCGTGTGCTGAGGTGCATGGGCTCCACTCGGAAGACCTGGAGCGCCGACGGTTGTTGGTACTGACCGTCCTTATGGGCGACAGCGCTACCGGAGCCCTCAGGAAGGCGGTCGGTCGAACCGGACCCCACTGGGCGAGGCGCATCGTGACCGCGATTCCGATGACGACAACTAATCGTCTCAACACGCTGCTCGGACCTCGGTTCATCACGAAGTACGGGACGAAACAAGGGCTGCTGGTGTTGAGCAAACAGGTGCCGCTAGGAATTGGTGTATTACTAGGAGGCGCCGGCAACCATATGATCGGTCGCGGCGTCCTTGCCTCTGCACGCAAAGTCTTCGATGAGCCCCCGGACAGTTGGGATCCAGCGCCACCAGCTTCTGGAAGGACGACACGATGAGCCATCCTGCCCTAGGCGCGCCAATCTGGCGGAGTACTTTCGAGGGAGTTGGGTTCAGGTCGAGCGGCCAGTTAGGAGCGATGCGGGCTCGTGTTGAGGATGTCGACGCCACGGTGTTGGAGGACGGGCTCGGCCGCCTCAGCATGATGTTCACTCAGGTCGGGCGGCGCTCGGCGATGCAGTACGAGGTCGCCGTGCCGCTCGACGTAACCGCGCAACAGGTGGCTCAACTGCTGGCCAGCGCCTTCGAGCGAGCACACCCTGAAACCCGCGAGAAGTCCACGGCCCCAGACTCTCCCGCCGAACAGGGGCGTGTCCGGGTGGGCGGTGCACTCGTTGAGCGTGAGCAGGCGTTCGAATGGGCGCGTGAATACCTGACCGGATCATCGGCTTGGGCATATCCCGCGTATGACGCGTACGACGCCCGGTCCGCCCCGGACAGTATCGAGGACGCTGATCTGCTGGCCCCTGTGCTGCTCAATGTCCACCGCTTGACCCTGAAGGCCTACTACGGTTTGCAGCAGCAGCGCAACCGATTGCAGGAGTGCCTCGCGGCGATCCCTGAGGACGCCGAGCTGGCCAGCGCTGGAGACGACGACCTGGAACCGATCCGCCTGCTGTTCGCTGTGCTCGATGCTCCCGGGATCCCGGACGTGCAAGGAACGATCCTGGCCAAGATTCTGCACCGCAAGCGGCCAGGCTTCATCCCGCTCTACGACGAACGCGTCCGCCGCTGCTACCAAGTCGGTCCTCGAGCACCGCTGCCCGTCAGACGAGGTCGGCCATGGGGTGAGTTCTTCGTCGCCCTCGCGATGGCCATGCGCAAAGATCTGGTCGATCAGTACGACACCTGGGCCGAAATCGCCGACCTCGCTTCGGATCCGCCGATCAGCCTGCTGCGCGCGCTCGACATCGTCGCCTGGCGTGCCGGCGGCGATCGGTCGCCCACAGAGTTGCCGGATTTGCCGGGAACATGAATCAACAAAGGCAGCTCTGACCCCCACGTTCTGGGTTAGCCGGCCTCGACGCTCGGGACAGAGCCATGAGACGTGACTGGCCGATTTGCCTAGCGATCACAAAGCGTCCTGGGACTCCCCCGCCAGTCGCCGACTCAAACTTTGACAGCGCCGCGCTGTTATAACCGCTCATTACTACCTGGCCAGGTCCGTGTGGGTATGTCATATATCCCACGGCGACTGCAGACTGCTCAGGCGGTGTGGGCGACCTTTGAACGCGCCATGAGAGTCGACTCCAACTCGTCGAGCCTCATCGCCCAAGCCGGCCAGGGCGGATCGATCCATTCGAGTTCCTGCTCCTCGTCGCCGACCATGACGACCCCGACGCGCTCACCCTCGTCCCAGAACGCGACTGCTTTTCCGTTGCCGGCAAACCTGATTCGGAAGTAGGCACCCTCATGTCCTGCGTAATAGGCGGCCACCGCGACGCGGCCTAGCATCTCCCGCGCCCGACCGGCCGTCAGGTCGCTCACCGGCGCAGTGATGACGAAGGTGGTCGACGGATACGCGCCGTGCCCAACCCGTCGAACCTGCTCCTGTCGCCACTCGACGGACGACCGCGTAATGCCGTAGGGAGCGATTACGAGCTCTAAGATCTCGACGTCTGTAGTCGGAGCAGCAGCCTGTTCCAGCGCTCCCAGCAGTCTCGGAGCCATCTGAAGATCGCCAGCTGCCTCGGCGAGACCATCAACGTTGACCCCGAACTCGTCATCGGTGAGCAGGTAGCGCACCATATTCTGAAGCCCCGCAAATCCTTCTTGCTCAGTGATGTGGTCGGCGGACCCGGCCAGACCGCGCAAGGTAGTAGTCCGAGCGCCAGCATCAGCCAGTACGCTGCGCACCACCGAGGCCGTCTCGTCGTCGAACCTCGATGCAAGGCTCTGGCCTCCTGGTTTGCCCCAGAGGAACATCCAGGTTTTGGCCTGCGCGGGGATTGCCCAACGCGGCGATACCGCGTCTCGCTCCAAAAGTCGGACAAGTAGATGGTTGAACACAACCGCATTGATCGCGGCAGGGATCGGGCCTAGCTCATCGATGAAGTCTGCGTCGTCCAATGCCGCGGCATACCGGCGTACGAATCGATCGAAGGCCATCCTGGTCCGCGTTGTTACGGGCATATGCTTGCGAACCAGCTCGTCTTCTAGCTCTTCGTCGGCCTCCTGGCCGTCCGACGAGAGTCCGACGTCGCCCTCCTTCGCGAGGTCCTCCTCACGCTCAACATCCAGCTGTCTAGTGTCCAAGCCCAGGTCTCCTAGACGGCCGCCGATCGCCGCCAGGACGATCTGGATATCCGTGGGAGGCAGACCTGCGGTGTGTCCGCGGCTTAAGTAGCCGCCATATCGCGGGTCGCGCCGCACGCGGTCCCAGTCGAGATCCCCTAAAGCAATCGGCTCATCGCTGCCGGCTGGTCTGCTTTCGCGCCCGATGTTCGGTTTGGCGATGCGCCACACTGCTTCACGGTCGATGATGAGTGTTTGGTCAAGCTCGCGCAGCAGCTCAAAGAGTTCGGCATCCTGCTCCGGAAGATCGGCTAGCCGCGGCAGATGCTCGCGCTGACTGGCCTTATCGAGTCGACCTTTCAGGTGAGCGACTTGGTACGGCCAGGTGGAGCTGCTGTAGTCGTCGACTCCGTCGATACGAACAACCACTCGCCCTCCTTCGGAGATGAGAGCAGCCGCGTTGGCGGTTAGGGAGACTTGCACCGTCGGGCCAACTAACCGCTGGGACCCGATCTCCACAGTCCGCCCTGCGTGGTCGGTGATTTGGAGCGTTGCCCCCGCGGCCAGCGGCTCGCTGAAGATAATCGTCAAAGTGCGTCCGTCCAGCCTGCTCCAGAGGACTACTGGATTGCCCTGGTCATCTTCGTCGGCCTCTCCATCGGCGAAGGCCTGGTAGCTGATGGGAAGAGAGGCGATGTCTCTGACCGCGGTGCGGACCAGGTGGGAGTAGATGGAGTCGAAGGATCCGCGTGGTCCGGTGGTTATGACGCCGATCTCGATGTTGCCGCTACTCGCAGATTGCAAGAGAGCGCTTCGGGAGAGGTTGGCCGATCCGCTGAGTAAGGTCTCCTCCCTCGACTGGATTAGATGCACCCACTTGGCGTGGATGTACGCCGCCGGCTCGCCTTTGACCTGAACTCGTTCCACGATCGCACGCGTCGCGCCGTCCAGCGATCGCTCGATTGCGGCCGGATCTGCCGAGGTCGCGTCTGTCACCAGGAGCCGGACCTGCTTGGGGTTGAAGACCGCAACAAGTTCTTTCAAGGCAGCGCAGTCCGAATCATGGAAGGGAGCGTGGGCGATCAGCTCATTCACCGGCCCCTTGACCCTCGAGCGCAGCCGGTCGATCAGAGGGCCCGTGAAGTTCCCACCTATTGCCGTTGGCAGGCTCGGCGATTCGGGCAGCCAGTTCGACCCGCCCCACGCCATTTGCAGCAACTCCACCACTGGGGAGTCCACCAGCTGGCGCTCGGAGAGAGCGTCCACGAACATCCGGGCTGCGGCAAACTCGTCGAGGTGCTGTGGTTGCTCTTCGCTGTACGCGAAGACACGCCACAGCTCACCCGGCGACGCATAGCCGTCATAACTGAGGTTCCCGGAACCGACGACGAGCCGGCCGCTCGCAGGACCAAGCAAAAGTATCAACTTGCCGTGTGCGGCCCTCACATGACGGATTGGGGCAACAACATACGCCTTGTTGGCCGAACGGTGTCGCTGCCCCGTGCGAGCAGCCTCCCCGAGCCTGCTCGCCAGCTGTTGGCTGTCCGCGAGAATCATCCGGAGGGGGACTTGGGCCAGTTGGCTCATTAGCCGGGTCTCGAAGAACGTCAGGTTGGCGCCGTACGTACAGATCAGCGCTGTCGTCCACTGCCCTTGTAGGAGATCAGGGACAACGAAGCTCGGCTGGACCTCCGTGCTCATACAGGCTCGGATCCGGAGAACTCGTAAGCGGCGGCTGCCTCGTCCAATGCACCCGAGGGCAAGTCGCCGTTCGCCAGCAGCGCGCGACCTGTGGCGGTGAGTGAACGATCAGGTTCACGGAACGTGGAGACCCAGCCAAGCTCGTGAACAATGGTGCTGAGGGCAAGGAACCTGCTGTCATTGAAGACTGCCGGCACCTCCTGCGGAAAGAACCGGAGGTTGTCCCCGACCCTCCTGACCCTGTAGGTGTCGTCGGGAAGCTTGGCTGTCGCGACGCGCTCGTGTTGCACAATGACAAAATCCTGGATCAGCCATTCGGCGAGTTCCGCGAGTGTCGGCTGCCGGAGCAATCGTTGGTTGAGAAGGTGCATGAAGCGGGTCATGCCGATACGCAGAGCACCACCTTCGGACAGCAGGCCGCGCTCCTGCGCATACTCCGCGACCCGTGATGGAAGCCCGAACCTCTCCCGCAGCAGTAGGACCAGAGCGATGAGTGCCAGTAATGTCTTCCCGTCATCGAGGTCGTAGTCACGGCACGCGACGTACAGGGCGTGCTCGTCAAGAGCTTCGTTCCGCGGCCAGATCTCATCGGCTGACGCGTCGAGATTTACTTCGCCCTTGAGGTAGTCCAGGAAGTCCGACACGGCGGTCTCCGCCTCGACTTCGGGAAGGTCCAGTCCCAGGTCTTCATCGTTCACACTTTGGTCCAGAGACTCAGCCACAAGTTCTCGGAGCCTGATCCGCGACTGTAGGGTCAGGCCCGCATCGGTTTCGAGTAGCCCGCGTCGCGTGAGCCAGCGAAGTAGCCGGTTGAACGCGTATCCGAAGTACTCACGTCCCTGATAGACGCGCCAGCGCCGAGCCACGTCGACCAGTTCAGTACGCGAAGTGTAGACGTCGCCTTCTAGAGCGCGGAAGTAGACGAGCTGGCGGAAGTCCTGCTCCTTGATCGCCTCGGCTGGCGTGCACTGACTGAGGTCGAGCAGTAGGCGCAACGTCTCGCCGCGAGAAGCGATCTCAGCCGGAGCGCCCGAGTGCAGGAAGAGGTCCTGCAGGAGGGGTAAGTCGTAGTTGTTAGCAATACCGAGTTGGCACAGGCACCCCTTGCGAGCGAACTCGACAAGGACGTCTCGTGCGACCGGGGCAACGAGATCGCCATTTTCGAGTCTGGCAGCGAGTCGCGAGTCGCTCACCGCGGCGCGATATGCCGCTGCCAACCCTCGCCCATACGGAGTGGGTGCGTCGAAGGGGAACCCGTTAGTCGGCCTCGCAACTACAAGTACGCCGGTGAGTTCCATGGCCGATCGGTAGTAGAGAGAGTATCCACCGAGGGCTTCCTTGATGTAGTCGAACTGCGGATCGAACGCGGTGTCGTTTGCTCTTGAACCAACCCTTCTGCTGCCGACGACGTTGGCCACCATCGATTGATGCTCTGGCGCATCGCAGACGTGGCAGGCCATGGCGAAGAGCGCTTCTCGCGGTCGGTAGAAGTTCTGAAAGGCAGAACGCGTACGTAGCAGATCCGTTGCCCAGAAGTCGTCAAGAATCCATGAATAGAACGACCAATAGCGCGGGTGAATCGTCAGCACGTTGATGCCGGGTGACAAGGTCGGCAGGATGCGATCCGAGCTGACCGACCCAAGACCGAGGTGATCTTGACCTGACTTCGGAGTGAACGCGCGGGCTCCCCAGACTGGACCAGTGTCGGCCCAGCCCCAGGTAGTGCTCTGAGGCTTACGAGTCATCGCCCTCCTCCGACTGATCATCGACCATTACTTGTAGACCCCGTAGACCTCGTCGTCCTCGAGGTGGATCCTCAGCTTAATTTGACGCCTGCCGACAGGCTCGGCAGAACTCGGTCTGAGTTCTCCGCGTCAAAGCCTGCGTGACCCCGGCCAGAAAATCTCAAACAAGGGCAGATCAGCGGTTCGTGGTGAGGTGGGCCCGGCGAAGACGTTGACTCGGCTCGCTGGACGGTCCAGTGCCACCGTCAGGGATACTCCCTCGATTCGCGCTGTGTCTTCTACAGGAACAGGTGTGATGGTTGCGAGTATCGCAGCTGATTCCGCCGTGCGCTGTGCCGACGGCGAGCCGATCTGATGGAGGCCACTGGCCGTTTTACTGACCGGAATGGATGGCAAATGGTGCGTAACGACGCGCATTGACGACCACCTTAGCGGGAAGTCTTTGCAGGTCACGGGCATGTTCGGACAACCTTGGCAAACGTCGAGATGCCTGGGAGGACAAAGCGGTGGTTAGGGGTTGGAGTCCCCTCGTCGGCTCTCTGACCAGGGCATATGCTCCGGAGGCAATGAACTTCGAGGCATAACTCATCACTTACTCGTCGCTATCGAGCCGATGCCCAGACCGGTGCACATTCGCTATCTGGCGGCATTGCGAACAGCGCGGTACGCGAGGCTGTCGGCAGCCTTGATGAGTGGCTGGTAGTCGTCCACGAGACTGCGTGGTTCGGTGTCGAGGTCGGAGATGTGTGCCAGGTGCGCAGCTCGATCCGTACGTCCTCAGCTTCGGGCTGTTATCTAGCTGGCTGCTGATCTCCTCGATCAAGCCGACGACATCCTCCCGGCGCGCTTGCTGCTGATGCGTGCGAACGAAGTCACGCTTGGCTCGGTTGAGCACGTGCGCCGTGCCGCGGTCGACGTCGTACCGGCGGCATTGTCACCGCCGTTGACAGCATTTACGTAGTAGGTCGTAGCGTCATCGGTGCTGCTAGCAATGGCCAGGATCAGCAGAATACGGCGGACTGCCAAGGCCTGGGGATTGTACTGGACGACCGTCTGGCAACCATCGCGATCCGACCGCCCCGGTCCTCGATTGGTAGGCCTCGGCAGCAGTTTCATCAAGGAGAAGTGAGCGACGGGCGTCGCCGCTCCTTGCCGGACCGCCGGTGGGCGGACGGACGAGAGACTCGCCGGCGGTGACCTTCCGTGGCGCTTATCGTGCGGTCAGGTGTGGCTTCGCAGGGAAGCACGCGCAGCGAAGGGGGCTTCATGCTTACTCGGTACGGAATCGGCCGGCTGGCGCGTTCGGTGGTCGCGCTCGGCGCCGCCACCACGCTCACGATCGGCGGCACAGTGACCGCGAGTGCTGCCTTGCCGAGGGTCACCGGCCCGACCGTGGCAGGGACCGCCAAACCGACCTCCGCCAAGTACACGGCGCTCAACGGCGGCGTCACCGACGGCACTTACTGGTACGCCGTCGTGTCGGAGCACGCCAAGTCCGGCACGAAGCTCTACGACTCCACCCAGCTGATCAAGACAAAGCTGTACGCGACCAGCCCGACCAAGGTCGCGGCGTTCCGGATCCGCTCCGGTCACCACACGAACCTGCTCGGGCACGGCAACGACATGGCCTACAACGCTGACACCAAGCGGTTGCTGATCCCCGCCTGGACCAACGACGACTCGGTCCAGGGGGCCACCCAGGGGCGGGCGATCCGGATCATCAACCCCGGCACGCTCGCGATCGAGAAGACCGTGCTGTTGCCGCATACAACGACCGCGCTGTGCTACGACGCGGTCAACAACCGGTACGTCGGCGGCACGCTGAATCAGTACTACGCCTACAACAGCGCGTTCAAGCAGACTGGGAAGTCGGCGAAGCTGACGATGACCGGCACCGGGCAGGGCATCGATTGCGACCAGAGCTACGTCTACGTGATCACCAGCCCCAAGGGCACGCAGAAGACCAACCGCATCTTTGTCTACAACTGGTCCTTCAAGCTGGTGCGCACCTACGAGTACGCCTCTGGGTCCGAGAGCGAACACCTCACCCACCAGCACGGCACCTACTACCTGGGCTTCAACATCGGCGCCGGCCGGCTCTACCGCCTGGACGGCTTTCAGTTCACGGTGACGTACGCCGCCGCGGGTGGCAAGGGCTCAATGTCGCCCACCGTGGTCCTCTACGACCGCTCGACGGCCCTGCGGAAGAACACCTTCACCCGCTCCGGCTACACCTTCGCAGGCTGGACCGCGAAGCGGTCCTATGACAACAAGACCCGCTACCAGAACCCGAAGGACACCAGCAAGACCGGCTGGTACGCCGCCGGCCACCAGCCGAGTGGCTGGAAGCCATACCTCTACAAGAACGGCACGGCCGTGCTGCACACCACCCTGCGCGGAGCCGTCGCGCTCACCGCGGTCTGGCGCACGGCGTAACACCAGCTTGCCTTCCCCGGTCCGTCGGTTCCTGGTCAGAGCCGACGGATCAGGGTCGGAGCGGGAAGGCGAGGAGCGGAACCAGGCGGTCAGGTGGGGCGAAGGTTTCGTCGATCGGTCTCTCCGCGCGAGGCATCTGAGCTACCTCACGCGTCGGCTATCGCGATACCGGCAGTGTCTCGGCATCGGTCAAGATCGCCCTGGTGGTGTTGTTGGCCGCTCAGTGGTACGCCGCGGCTGGGACCGCGCGAGCCGGCGGCTGCCGGGTCGATCGTCAGGGAAGGGTGCGGGAGGGGAGGGAGCGGCGGATTTCTTCGGCGGCGCGGGAGGCTCGGGTTCCGGTCGGCGGGTGGGTGCTTCCGCGGGCTGAGGTGAGGCTGTCGCTGGAGAGGTTGTTGCCGTGCAGCCGGATGATCGACAGTTGCCAGCGGCTGTTTCGCGGGGCGGATCGGTAGATCATTTCGACGCCTGCGATCTCGGCGAGTGGGACCGCTAGGTGCGTGATGCCGCGACGGAGGTCGATGGTCGGGAGGTAGAGGTGCTCCGCGTCGATGCGGATCGGACGAGCGGCATTGATTCCGAGGCACAGCCAAGACAGCGCCATCGCGTATCCCAGCAGTGACAGCACCAGGGCGACGGTGGACCAGATTTGGTCGCTGGTGTTGGAGGCTGTGAGTCCGGCGGCGACGACCAGGACGTCGACTGCCAGCATCCCGGCGAGGAAGATTGTGCCGAGGATGATGTTCGACAGGGGGAAGAGCACGCCGGCGTGGAATCGCCTGGCTGTGCGGGGGACGGACATGGTTCAAAGCGTGACACAGCGGTCAGTGGGATGTCCTGCGTAGGCGGAGGGCCGAGAGCAGGAAGAAGATTCCGCCGAGGAGTGCATAGCCGGCTAGGGGTTTGACGGACGGGTTGTTGCCTGAGGCCATCAAGATGAAGCTGGCGCCTGCGAGGGTGGAGATTCCGCCGCTGAGGATCATCGGCCATTGGGCGCCGAGGCGGTAGCGGAGGATCGCGACGGTCAGCTGGACGAGGCCGGCGGTGATGGCCCAGGCGCCCCAGATGCGAAGGACGGCGGGGGTGCCGGAGGTTGCGGCGAAGGCTAGGGCGATCGCTGCGAGGAGACTTAAGGCCATGTTGAGATACAAGGGTTTTCGGCCGGCGGTTGAACTGCGGAAGTCCGTGACGGCTGCGGCCAGATCGACCAGTGGGTAGAGGACCAGGAGCGTGACGCTCGCCGGGTTGAGGCTCGAGGCGGTCACGGTGAGGAGGATCGCCCAGACGAGGGCGAATCCGAAGCGGGCGTAGTACAGCTTGCGCAGTGTGGGCAGCATCGAAGTCCGGCTTCCAGGAGAAAGAACGATCGGTCTACTTGAGACTCCACCGACAGGCTCGACGATGTCAAGACCGATCGTTCTGTCTGCTAGCCTGCGGGGTATGTCGGAAGCACGGGCGCGGCTGCTCGGTACGGCGAGTAGGCTGTTCTACTCCGAGGGGCTTCACTCCGTCGGGATCGATCGCATCCTGAGCACCGCGGGGGTGACCCGGGCGACGCTGTACCGGCATTTTCCGAGCAAGGACGACCTGCTGGTCGCCTATTTGGCGCAGGCCGACGACGCGATGCGCGAGCGGGTGGCTGCTGTTCGGGCTCGGCAGACAACGCCCGACGAAAAAGTACGGGCGGTCAGCCAGTTGATTGCCGATGACATCCAGAGCACCGGTTTCCGGGGGTGTGCGTTTCTCAACGCTGCCGCCGAGTATCCCGAACCGGCCCATCCGGTCCACCAGGCGGTCCAGAAGCATCGGGAATGGTTTCTGGCCACGATGACCGAGCTCTTCTCCGACACCGGGAAACCCGACGCGGACGCGGCGGCCCAGCACTTCGTCATGCTGCGCGACGGCGCCATGGCCGCGGGCTGTCTGTCCGATCCGAAGCCGATCTGCGAGACGTTCCTGCGCGGGGTCGAAGGGCTGCTGAAGTACCGCAGCCGTCAGGCCGGCTAGCTCGCTGCATACTCCGATCCAGGCTGGGTACCGGTACTTGCTTTCGACAACGGCCACCGCCGGGTCGGGGCCTCGGCCGGTGAGGTTGCGACATCAGCCATCAGCAGCGGTCGAGGTGGCAAGGAAAGAAGTTGCATCATGTCCGACCGGGTTCTGACCGCCGCCCCGATCTGTGGCCACGGCCATCTGACGGCCCATGTCGCGGTCCTGGATCAAGCACTTGCCGTCCTGATGGACTGGTACGAACTGCCTCCCCTGGAGGCCAAGATCCAACTCTGCGCCTGGGCTGTCCGCTGCGACGTCTCCGCGTGCGAACTGGCTGGGGCGCTGGTCAACGGCGTCTGTCTGGGCAGGGCAACCGCTGGCCACGGCGCTGTGGTCCGCGAGCTGGAGCAGTTGCTCCGCGAGCTGCCTGGGCTGCAGGCATCTCCATGAGGTGAACAGTGGTTACCGGGCGTGCGAAGCGGGTACCGGCCGTCTGCCTTTCGACTACGGGAGAGCAGATGAGCGATCGGACGGAGACTCCGGCGGAAGCGTCTGCCGGGGATGCGCTGCGCGAACGGGTGGTGATCTCGCTGCGGCCGATCGGGGCTCCGACCTCGATCGGGTTGTACGGTCTCGGCGCCGCCAGCTGGGTGCTGGCCGGCCTGCAGCTCGGCTGGATCCCGGCCGCGGAGGGTAAGAAGGTCGCCCTCGTTCTGGTCGGCTTCGCGTTCGTCGCTCAGTTGCTTGCCTCGATGTTCGGATTCCTCGGCCGGGACGGAACAGTCGGTACTGCGATGGGCGTGCTCGCGCTGACCTGGCTGGTCACCGGCCTGATCCTTCATGCGTCCTCGCCTGGTGCCACCAGCGACGCACTCGGGCTCTTCCTGCTGTTCAGCGGTACGACGATGTTGCTGCTCAGCATCACCGTTTCGTCGACCAAACTGGTCGTGACCGCTGTCTTCGCGGTAGCCGCGATCCGCTTCCTTGTTGCCGGGGGCTACGAGTTGAACGGCAGCACCGGGTGGGAGCACGTCAGCGGTGTTCTCGGCCTGCTGCTGGTGGTGATGGCCCTGTACGCCGCGTTCGGTGCCGGACTCGAGGATGCACTCGGACGAACCGTTCTCCCGCTCGGCCGCCGCGGTGAAGGCAAGGTGGCGGTCCAGGGCAGCTTACTGGAGCAGGTACGGAAGGTGACCAACGAACCGGGTGTGCGCACGAAGCTGTAGATGTCGGGAAGGAGACTTCGATGGGCGATCGGATCGCCGAGATCTGGGGTAGCCGGACGCCGTATCCGGCCGGCGGCGACTGGCCGGCGCGGGTGGACGAGTTCGTCGAGGACGGTGTCGGAGCGGACGGTATCGACTGGGTGCAGTCGGCCTGCGTGCTGTGCTCCAACGGGTGCGGGATAGACATCGGCGTACACGACGGCCGGATCGTCGGGGTTCGGGGACGGTCGGAAGATCGCGTCAACCATGGCCGGCTCGGGCCCAAAGGGCTGTTCGGCTGGCAGGCGAACAACTCCCCCGACCGGTTGACCACTCCCCTGGTGCGGCGTGACGGCGAGCTCGAGCCGGCCTCGTGGGACGAGGCCTTGGACCTGGTCGTCGACCGAAGCAGGCAAGTGCTGGACGAGCAGGGTCCACTCGGTATGGGCTTCTACACGAGCGGACAGCTGTTTCTCGAGGACTACTACACCCTCGCGCTCATGGTCCGCGGCGGCATCGGTACCCCGCATCTCGACGGCAACACCCGGCTGTGCACCGCCACCTCCGACTTCGCCCTGAAGGAGACGTTCGGCACCGACGGCGCGCCCGGATCGTTGACCGACTTCGACAACTGCGACACGTTGTTTGCCGTCGGCCACAACATGCCGGAAACCCATACTGTGCTGTGGTCGCGCATGCTCGATCGCCTGCAGGGCCCGGACCGCCCGAAGCTCGTGGTGGTCGATCCCCGGCGTACCCGGATCGCGCAGGAGGCCGACGTACATCTTGCCTTGCGCAACGGTACGAACCTTGCCCTGCTCAACGCAATCCAGCACGAGTTGATCGCGAATGGCTGGGTGGACAAGGAGTTCGTGGACGCACACACCGTGGGCCTCGAGAAGCTCGCGAGCACCGTGGCGGCGTACCCGCCCGAGCGGGTCGCCGAGATCTGTGGGGTCGAGGCGGACGACATCCGGGCCGCCGCCCGCATCATCGGCTCCTCCGAACGCCTCGTATCGACTTGTCTGCAAGGTGTTTACCAGTCGCATCAGGCGACGGCGTCGGCCTGCCAGGTCAACAACATCAACCTGTTGCGCGGCATGATCGGCAAACCCGGAGCATCGGTCTTCCAGCTCAACGGGCAGCCGACGGCGCAGAACACCCGCGAGACCGGCGCGAACGGCGATCTCACCGGCATGCGGAACTGGCAGAACCCTTCACACGTGGAAGAACTCGCGAAGCTGTGGAATCTCGAGCCGGCGCAGATCCCGAGTTGGGGACCGCCGACGCATATCATGCAGATCCTGCGGTACGCCGAGGAAGGCTCGGTCCGGTTCCTCTGGATCACCGGCACGAACCCGGCCGTCTCACTGCCCGAACTGCACCGGATCCGCTCGATCCTCGGCCAGGACAGGTTGTTCGTGGTGGTCAGCGACCCGTTCCTGACCGAGACCGCCGAGTTCGCGGACGTCGTCCTCCCGGCGGCCATCTGGGGTGAGAAGACCGGTACGTTCACCAACCACGATCGCACGGTCCACCTGTCCGAGAAGGCCGTCGAACCGCCCGGCCAGGCCCGCCCCGACATGGACATCTTCATCGACTACGCGAACCGGCTCGGTCTGAAAGACAAGGACGGCCGGCCGCTGATCAAGTGGCGTACTCCGGAAGAGTGCTTCGCCGCCTTCGGCGAAGCAACTCGCGGTCGGCCGTGCGACTACTCGGGGCTCTCCTACCAGAAGCTTCGCGGCGGAAGCGGCATCCAATGGCCGTGCACCGAGGACAGCCCAGAAGGCACCGAGCGGCTGTACTCCGATCACGTCTTCAACACCCAGCCCGACTACTGCGAAGACTACGGCCACGACCTGCTCACCGGCGCGGCCCACGAACGCAAGGACTTCACCGACCAGCAAGCCGACGGCCGTGCGATCCTCAAGGCCGCCGATTTCTCGCCGCCTCACGAGCCACCCGACGACGACTACCCGCTGCTCTTCACGACCGGCCGTACGGCGTACCACTTCCACACCCGCACCAAGACCCGCCGAGCACCTCAACTCCAGGCCGCAGCACCGGAAGCCTGGGTAGAGCTCGGTACTACGGACGCCGAGCGACTCGGCGTCGCCGAGGGCGACTTCGTCCGGGTCGAATCCCGGCGCGGCTATCTCGAGGCCAAGGCGCGGGTGACGGATGTCCGGGAGGGCGTCGTCTTCGCTCCCTTCCACTACGGCTACTGGGACAAGGCCCCGCGGAACGGGGACGCGCCGACCGCGGCGAACGAACTGACCAGCACCGAATGGGATCCGGTGTCCAAGCAACCACTGTTCAAGGTCGCGGCGGTCCGGGTGACCAAGGCCGGACGGCCCGTGGAGGAACGATCATGAAGATCGACCAGGCAATCCAGGACGTGCAACGGGCCGAAACGGAGTTGGCGAAGCGGCTCCGGCTGACCGGCGAACGCCATGCCGTCGAACACGATCTCTTCCACCTCGGCCACACGCTCGCTCGCAAGTGCGCGGAGCACCTCGATCGGCTGGCGACGGTGGCCGGCAAGTACGGCGTACAGGCGGAGTCGGCACCGGCCGCCGAGTCGCCAGGTCTGCTGGAAACCGCACGGCACAAGGCTTCCGAGCTCCTCGGCCGGTCCGAACTGACCGGCATACTCCTGCTGCGAGATCTCCGCGAGCTCTATCTGCGGGCCCAGGAGGCCGAGATCACCTGGGTCATCCTGATGCAGGCAGCCAAGGCCTGCCGCGACTCCGAGTTGCTCGACGTTGCCACGCAGTGCCATTCCGAGACGGAGATCTGCGGGAAGTGGCTCCGCACCCGGATCAAGGAAACCAGTCCCCAAGTCCTCGCCGTCGGCTGAGCCGGCGGCGCGGTCCCAGCTCACCCTCGGAGCACGCTCGGGAGAAACCATGAACGACTTCAACCAGGCCAAACAGCCCAAGAGCATCCTTGCCGGCCCGTACGGCCATCCGTTCCACCCGGTGATGGTGACCGTTCCGATCGGCGCCTGGGTCGCCAGCGTCGTCTTCGACATCATCGCCTTCGCCAGCTCCGGCGACGAGAGCGTGTTCAGTGAAGGCGCCTACTGGTTGATTCTCATCGGCATCGTCGGCGCGGTGGTGGCTGCGCTCTTCGGGTTGATGGACCTCCTCGTCATCCCGCGCGGCACGCCTGCCTTCCGGACCGGGCTCACCCACATGGCAGCCAACCTCACCGTCGTCGTGCTGTTCGTGGTGAACTTCGTGATTCGGGCCGGCCAAGGGTACGAGGAGGCGAGTGTGGTCGGCTTCGTGATCAGCCTGATTGCCCTTGCGTTGCTGGGTTTCTCGGGCTGGCTCGGCGGTAAGCTGGCCTACCACTACGGCGTACGCGTCGCCTCGGAGGAGACCCAGCGCGAAGGATTCCGGTAAACGTCAGAAGCCGACTTCGCCAGGAAGGTAGGTGGGAGTACGCCGCGCGTGGGTGTGCTGTTCGAACGCGTAGGCGAGCTTCAGCAGCACCGGTTCCGACCATGCCGTACCCATGAAGGTGATGCCGACCGGCAGCCCGAAGGTGAATCCCGCGGGCACGCTGATCGCCGGATACCCGGCCAACGCGGCGGGCAGCGAACTACTGCCGAGATAGCTGTCCCCGTTGACGAGGTCGATCTTGCCCGGCGGAGCGCCGGTCGGCATCACGAGCGCGTCGAGGCGATGCCGACGCAGTACGGCGTCAATGCCTTCGCCCCGCGACAACCGATGATTGGTCGCCAACGCTGCCCGGTACTCCGACTCCGAGAAATCGAGCTGCTGAACAGCTTCGAGCCCGTCCTGTTGCACATAACGAAGTTCGCGGTCGCGATGATCGCGGTTGAAAGCGATCAGCTCGGCAAGGTTCCGAGGATGCTCGCCAGGCGTTGACGACAGGTAGCTGTTGAAGGCTCGCTTGACCTCGAACGCCTGCACCACAATGGATGTCTGGATGTCCTCGAGCTGCCGCGCGGTCGGAATGTCGGCCGGGTCGACGATAGTCGCACCGGCCCGCCGCATCGTTTCGATCGCCCGCTCGGTGATCTCGTCGGCATGATTGCTGTAGCCGAAGTACACCTCCCGCGGTACGCCGATCCGCGCGCCCCGCAAGCCGTTCGGGTCCAGAAACCGGGTGTAGTCGGTGTGGAACCGGCTCCCCGCGGTCGCCGGATCGCGCCTGTCCACGCCGACGAGGGCGCCGAGCACGACAGCGGCGTCGCGCACGGTACGGGCGATGGGGCCGACGCTGTCCTGACTCGGCACGCCCTGGATCATTCCGCCGCGACCGACCAGGCCGACGGTCGGCTTCACCCCGACGACCGAGTTGGCCGCCGCCGGATCGACGATGGAGCCGTTGGTCTCCGTACCGATCGCCGCGACGCAGAGATCGGCAGCCGCGGCGACCGCGGATCCGGAGCTGGACTCGTTCGGCGACCTGTCCAACTTGTACGGATTGCGCGTCTGACCACCGCGAGCACTCCACCCCGCGTGATGTGTGAGCGACATGCCGCCGGCCCACTCACTGAGATTCGTCTTCCCCAGCAGTACTGCGCCTGCCGCACGAAGCCGCGCCGCCACGGTCGAATCAACTCGCGGGCGCGCCCCCTCCAACGCAGAGGAACCCGCAGTCGTGTGCATCCGATCCGCCGTGTCGAAGAGATCCTTGATCAACACCGGCAGCCCATGCAACGGACCGCGAACCCCACGACCGCGTCGCTCACCATCCAGCCGCCGCGCCTCCCGCACCGCGTCCGGATTGACCTCGATGACAGCCCGGAGCCCCGGCCCGCGCCGATCGACCTTCTCGATCCGATCCAGGTAGTACCGGGTCAAGCTCTCCGCCGAGATCCGCCCAGCCGCCATCCGCTCGGCCAACTCAGCGATGCCGACCTCGCCCAGCTGCGCCTGCGCTTCCGGCGCGAACCAAGGTGCCGCCGCGACGACCGCCGCACCCGCCAGTACACCGCGCCGCCCAGCCGTGATTCCGTCCAGTCTCATGGTCCACCTCTGTGTCGGGCTTCCAGCTCACCCGACGTCGGCGCACCGGCCCATCCCCCGCGCACCACGCGGCAGTAGCTCACAAGCTATTGACCAAATGCGGCATATTGACCAGGTCTGTCGGCGGGGTTAACGTCTGGCGGAGCGGATCTCGTGTCCGCGAGCGGCCGGACCCGACCGGCCGTCCGCACTGCCCGAGCGCGTACTGCGGTACTGCGCTTGTCCTCCTTGTGGTCCATCGACTCACTTCGGAGGATGGCAATGGCGTTACGCAGTTTCGGATCTCGCCTGGCGACCGCGGCGACTGCCGCAGTACTGGTGCTCACCGGTATGACCGTGTCGGCAGGGCCCGCGCTGGCCGCTGGTACGACGTACTATCTCGACGCCGACGCAGGCAACGACGCAGCGGCCGGTACCAGTCCCACGTCGGCCTGGCGAAGCCTGTCGAAGGTGAACGCCTCGTCGTTCCAGCCGGGCGACAGCATTCGCTTCCAGGGCGGTGATGTCTGGCACGGTGGACTGACGATCAAGTCGTCGGGCACCGCGGCGGCACCCCTCACGATAGGTGCCTATGGCACCGGTCGTCCGCTGATCGCCGGGGACACCACCGTGGACGCGACAGTCCTGCTGGACAACGTCCACGACGTCCAGATGACCGATCTGGAGGTGACCAACAGCACCGACCTGTCGGTGTCGAAGTCGACGACGTACCGCGGGATCTTCGCCATCGCCAAGGACCTCGGCGACGTGCCGGGCATCGTGATCAAGAACAACTACGTCCACCACGTCGACGGCAAGGGCGGACCGGTGATCGGCAAGGGTGGCATCGCGGTCGGGGTTCGCGGCAACAGCGTGCCGACCTGGTACTCCGGACTGCGGATCGAGAGCAACGAGGTCGCGCAGATCAACGCCTACGGCATCTCGACGTTCACCACCTGGTGCGCATCCTGCGAGATCTATCCCGCGGAAACCGGGATCCCGACGACCGAGGTCAGCTCGAGCCGGAAAGCGTTCACTGGATCGCTGTTTCTGAACAACTATGTGCACGACGTGACCGCGGGCGGCATCACCCCGCAGTACGTCGACGACGCGCTCGTCGAGGGCAACACGGTCGACAAGGCCGGGTCGCAACTGAAGGTCTTCGCCGGCAACAACGCCGGGATCTGGTGGCAGGGCACCAACCGGATCACCGTTCAGTACAACGTGGTCCGGCGCCAGGGATACGGCAGCTTCAACGCTCCGGATCCGGTCGACGGCATGGCGTTCGACGCGGACATGGGATCGACCAACTCCGTGGTCCAGTACAACTATGCCGACTCCAACTCCGGCGGCTTCTTCATGTGCCTGATCTCGGCCAACAACATCACGCTCCGCTACAACGTCAGCCGGCGCGACTTCTACCGGCCCTTCTCGATCTGGAGCGGCTGCTGGAACCTGCGCGGCTACAACAACACCGTCTGGGGCACCGCCGACACCGTCACCCGGCACCGCAGCGACGGAACGACCTTCCAGCAGGGCATCGAGGCGTTCGTCCGCGACGAAGCCGCCTCCGGCAACGCCTTGTACAACAACATCTTCTACAACCCCGGCCGCGGAACCTACCGCTTCGGTTCGGACCAGTCGATGAACTACAGCCACAACCTGTACTGGGACAACTCCGGTACGCCACTGAAGCCGACCAATGATCCTGCTGCGATCACGGCCGACCCGCAGCTCACCAATCCCGGTCAGGACCTCCCCGAAGGCAAGATCGACCGGACGACTCTGCTGCAGACACTCGCCAACTACGCCCCCACCACCGGCTCGCCCGCAGGAGCAGCAGGCGTCTCGGCCGCGACGGCCCCGAAGAGCGACGGCGTGGCCAACCGGGTACCGCACGGCCGGCCCGACCTCGGCGCGGTCCAGCATCCCGTCACCAACTCCGCGTCCACCACGCTCGGCACCAGCGCCGGGACAATCGCCAACCTCACCGACGGCGACCCCACAACTTCATGGGCCACAGGCAACAATCCGGCCCTGCCGGGATCCGCATCGGTGGAGTGGAGCGAAGCTCGTACGATCGACGCACTCCACCTCGGGGTGGCGTTCGGTCAAGGACAGGGGCCGACTCTGGTCGATGTGCAGACCAAATCGGGCGGCGTGTGGACAACGCGAGTGAGCGGCCGGTCGCTGGCCTGGAGTCAGAACAGCTCGAGTGTCGAGTGGCTCGAGATCGGCCTGCCTGACGCTGTCCCGGCCGACGGGATCCGGCTGGTCATCCGAGCGTCGAACCTCACCTGGGGCCACACCGCGATCAACGAACTGACCGCGGTCGGCGGGAAGGTCGCCGCCTCGGACGTCGGTGACTACACCGGCACGAGCGCACAGAACGCTGTCGACGGCGTACCAGGCACTTCCTGGGCCTCGTCAGGGGCGACCCTCGGCAAAGGTCTCCAGATCGACCCCGGCGCACCGCAGACGGTCTCGTCGATCACCTTGTCCGCCGCGTTCGGCCAAGGACAAGGACCGACGACCGTGCGCGTGATGGCCTTGAACAACGGGGTCTGGACACAGGTCGTGAACGCCACGAACCTGACCTGGTCGTCCAACACCGCGTCCGTCGAATCGCGCACGGTGAATCTTCCGACGCCCGCGACCGGGACCACGTTCTACCTGATCGTCGACCAGGCCAACCTGACCTGGGGGCACTACGCCCTCAACGAAGTAACACTCAACTGAGCTGAAGCCCTCCCGCCTGCCTCCAGCGGGCGGGAGGAGCCGGGTCAGCCTGGCAGCAACCCGTCGGCGGAGAACAGCCGCGCGTCGACGTCGTCCAAGGCGAGCCGGAGAGCTCCGAGGACGACAGCGTCACCACCCAACTCGGACAGCCGCATCGGCGGTGCGCCCAAGCTCAGACTTTCGACCTGTGCCCGCAACGGCGTGAGCAGCGAATCGCCGGCCAGCGAGACACCGCCGCCGATCACGACGATCTCGGGATCGACGGTGAGGACGATCGCAGCGATGCCCTGAGCGAGCAGCCGGGCGAACGCCTCGACCGCCTCGACCGCCGCTCGGTCACCGTCGGCCGCCGCGGCGAACAGCCGTTGGGCGGCGTGCTCGGCGTCGGCGGGATCACCGGCGGCCCGGATCAGGTTGCGGGGTGCCTCGTCCCAGCCGAGGATGTCGAGCGCCCCGATCTCGCCGGCCAGGCCGGCCCGTCCCCGATGCAGCGCGCCGTTGATGATCAGGCCGGCACCGGTTCGCATGCCGGCCAGCACGTACAAGACGTTGTCCGCCTCGCGCGCGGCTCCTCGCCAGTGCTCGGCGACCGCGGCCAGGTTCGCGTCGTTCTCGACCCTGACCTGGCACGACAACACACTGCCGAGCCGACGGCCCAGATCGATGCCCGACCACTGCGGCAGGACCGAGATCTCGACGCGTCCGGTCGGACTGACCACACCGGGTGTTCCCACCGTCGCCGCCACCACGTGGGTCCCGGCCACCTCCGCAGTGCCCAGTACTTCGGTCAGCGCCGCGCGGCCGACATCGAGTCGGTCCGCGGCACTGGCGGACTCGTCGACCGTCATCCGGGTGGAGGCGACCACCTCGCCAGCCAGGTCGGCCAGGGCGGCCCGCACGGTATGGGCGCCGATGTCGATCCCGGCCACGAATCCCGCCCGGGCCCTGAACCGGAACCTCTTGGCCGGCCGGCCGAGGCTTCCCGACGCCGCCGGCGGTTCTTCCTCCACCAGCCCCTGGCTCAGCAGTTCCTCCAGCTGAGAGACCACGGTCGGCCGCGAGAGGCCGGCCGCGCGCGCCAGTTGAGCCACCGTCACGGCGCCGGCCGAACGCAGCGTGCGCAGGGTGGACACATGGGTCAGCCGCCGCAAGGCAGCAACTGTGTGGCCACTCACTCCCAGCTCGGACATTGCACAACCCTCTCACCTGACAGCCGCGCAGCGCTCCGCGACCACCGAGGCACCCATTTATGAAGCGCCGATCTATATTGCGACATCAGACATTGACCCTATCAGCCAGGTGTCCTACTCTCGGCGAAGCGCGATATATGAATCGGCGCATCATAAATAGCCGCTGCCGTCTCGCCAGGGCATCCAAGGAGGACCCGCGAGCCGGCCGTAGCTGCCGACCGGTGGGAAGCCGGCCGTTTCGGGCCGGCCGGCTTCCCCCTCACGAAAGGCCACGACGTTGACAAGCCATCTCTCTCGCCGCCGGTTCCTGGGCGGCGCCACAGCCGGAGCGGCCGGGCTGGCCGTGCCGGCCCTGACCGGCTGCGCCCCGTCGGCCACCTCCGCGGGCAGCACCGGCGGCAAGCAGGTCACCCTGCAGGTGATGTACGAATCCAACGAGGTCACGCCGAAGATCATCAGCGACTTCGAGACAGCCAACCCGGACGTCAAGATCAGCCTGATCAAGAACGACAACGCCCGCTTGCTGTCGATGCTCGCCGCGGGCCAGGCCCCCGATCTGTTCGAGGCGGTCGGCGTCTGGGACGCGCCGTACTGGGCTGCGCGGCGCAAGATCGAGCCGCTGGACTCCTACCTGCAGAAGAGCAGCGTCCTCAAGGTCGACGACCTCAATCCGGTCAACGACATCTGGCGCTTCGACGGCACCAAGCAAGGCACCGGCCCGTACTACGGCCTGTGCAAGGACTACTCCCAGGACGGCACGATCTGGGTCAACAAGACCGTCCTCGCCAAGGCCGGGATCGCTCTGCCGTCGGTCGAGAAGCCGCTCAGCTACGACGAACTGCTGACGATCGGGCGCGCGGCCACCAAGAAGCGCGGTGCCCAGGTCGAGACGTTCGGACTCGGTTGGTTCGGCACGCCGCGGCTGCTGAACCTCCTACCGATGGTGGAGAGCATGGGCGGCAAGCTGTTCTCCGACGACTTCACCGAGCTCGACTTCACCAGCGACGCCTCGCTGCGCGCGCTGGAGTGGTACTGGGCCGTCGGCAAGGACGCACTCGCGCCAGGACCTCGCGCCAAGCAGGCCCAGTCCGACGACGCCCTGTACGCCGCGGGCCGCGTCGGCGCCATCCTCGCCGGCTACTGGTTCACCGGCCGGCTCGGCGAGGAGAAGGTGCGCGATACGTCGTACATGCTGCCCGCGCCTCAGCTCGGCCCCACCAGGGTCAGCCCGACCTACTACGGCGTCGGCATGGTGATGTCCGCGGAGTCGAAGAACAAGGACGCTGCCTGGCGGTTCATGGAGTACTTCCTCGGCGGTAAGCCTGCCGACGAACGGGCGACCGCCGGCTGGGGACTGCCCGGGCTGAAACACCTCAACGACAAGCTGCCCCAGAAGCAGCCGTACCAGCAGCGCTCGTACGTCGTCCAGCAGCACGAAGCGCCGTACATGAAGGTCCTTGCCTTCAGCCCCTTCGCGACGAACGGCGCGCTGCAGACTGTCATCGACGACAAGTTCGCCGCTGCGCTCGGTTCCGGTGACGTACGTGGATTCGCCCGGACCATCACGTCCGAATGCAACAAGTTGCTGGCCGAGGGCAAGGCGCAGGTGTCGTGACGCTGGGTATCGTGACCCGAGTCCGGCCGGTACCGCAGCGCCGGGCAGCGACGTCCGCCCGGCGACGGCGAGGCCGCCAGTTCTGGCTGTTCACCTCTCCGTGGACGATCGGGTTCGTGCTGCTCGGCATCGTCCCGCTGGGCTACGGCCTGTGGATGAGCTTCACCGACTACAGCGCCGTGTCACCGAACTGGCACTACGTCGGATTCGACAACTACGTGCGAGCGATCAGTGACCCCGGCGTCCTGAAAGCCTTGGCCCGTACTGCGGTGGTGCCGTTCGTCGTCGTCCCCTTGACCGTCGGACTCGGGCTCGTGCTGGCCGTGCTCGCCAACCAGAACATCCGCGGGCAGGCGATCTTCCGGATCATCTTCTACCTACCCGTCGTCGTTCCGCCGGCAGCAGCCGCCCTCGCGTTCCGGATGCTGTTCGAGCGCGATGCGGGTGCGGTCAACGGTGTTCTCGTCTCGCTCGGGCTCTCGCCGGTCGACTGGCTGAGCGGCGGCAACGCGCTCATTGTCCTGCTGTGTCTGCTGGTGTGGATCGTCGGCGGGAACATGGTGCTCTCACTCGCTGCTCTGCAGGACGTTCCCACCGAGGTTCTCGAAGCGGCGCGCCTCGACGGCGCGGGCGCATCCCGCCGGCTGGTCAGCGTCGTGATTCCGATCATCTCTCCGGTGCTCTACTACCAGGTGCTGATGGGATTCGTCGCCGCGGTGCAGATCGCCGTACCGGCCCTGTTGCTGGGTGGCCTGGGCAGCGGCTTCCCCGAGGGCCTCGACGTGATCATGGTCCACATCCTGCGGGAGTTCTGGTCGTTCGGCCGGATCGGCTACGCCTCGGCCCTGATGTGGTTGCTGTTCCTGCTGCTCCTGGTCGTCTCCTTCGTCCTGGTCCGCGTCAGCCGCCGGTTCGTCCACTACACCGTCGATCCTGAGGACCAGACATCATGACCTTGCGACTGACCGGCCGAGTGCTCACGTACGGCGTACTGGCCGGGTTCTCCTTGCTGTTCCTGCTCCCGATCGGGTGGCTGTTCGTCACGGCACTGAAGACCGGCGCCGACCTCGCGTCGTTCCCGGTCACCTGGTGGCCGGCGGATCCGCAATGGGGCAACTTCACCAAGGCGCTCGACTACGTGCCGTTCGCCGGATACCTGCGCAACTCGGTGACCGTTTCGGTCATCTTCGCGACGCTCGCGACACTGACGTCGGCTCTCGTCGGCTACGGGCTGGCCAGGATCAAGGGCGCCGGCCGGTCGGCCCTGTTCAAGTTCATGCTCGGCACCATCCTCATCAACAGCCTGGTGACGATGCTGCCGACGTTCATCATGTTCTCCCGCGCGGGTCTGGTGAACACCTACATCCCCTGGGTGGTCTGGGGCCTGGCCGCACCCACCTACCTGGCGTTCATGTTCCGCCAGTTCTTCGCCGCACTACCGGCCGAACTCGAGGAAGCAGCCGTCATCGACGGTTGCTCGCGGGTGGGCATCTTCTGGCGGATCGCCTTGCCGCTGGCCAAACCGGCCCTGGCCACCGCCTTCATCCTGTCCTTCGTCGGCACCTGGGGCGACTTCATCGCACCGCTGTTGTTCCTCGACAGCGACACCACCACCCTCGCGGTCGCCGTGGTCAACGGGTACGTCGATCCCCAGGGCGGCACCCTCAACAACCTCATGTCGGCGGGCGCCCTGCTGTACACCGCGCCGGTCATCCTCCTGTTCGCCGTCACTCAGAAACTGATCATGCAGGGCGTCGCCACCAGCGGACTCAAGTAGAGGAACCCTTATGACGAACACGAAACCCGTCACGCTCGCCCTGGTCGGCGCCGGGCTGCGGGGCACCCACTACGCGCGCCTGGCCGTTGCCACCGGCAACGTCCGGATCGCCGCCGTCGCCGAACCCGATCCGGTACGCCGAGAGCGCGCGGCCGCCGAGTTCGGCGTACCGGCGGATTCGAGCTACGACGGCTGGGAGTCGCTGGCCGGCGTACCGAAGGTCGCCGATGCCGTGATCATCGCCACCCAGGACAACGAGCACACCAAACCAGCCATCCGCTTCGCCGAACTCGGGTATCACCTGCTGCTGGAGAAGCCGATGGCGCCCACCGAGGACGAAGCACGCCAGATCGTCACCGCGGCCGAACGAGCCGGTGTCATGCTCGCCGTCTGCCACGTACTTCGGTACACCGAACAGACCCGGATCATCAAGCAGCTCATCGAAGGCGGCGCCGTCGGTCAGGTCATGAACGTGCAGCACCTCGAACCCATCGGCTGGTGGCACTTCGCCCACTCCTACGTCCGCGGGAACTGGCGCCGGGCAGCGGATTCGTCCTCGATGCTGCTCGCCAAGGCGTGCCACGATCTCGACTGGCTCGCCTATGTCCTCGGCCGGCCGGCGATCAAGGTCTCCTCCTTCGGTGGACTCACCCACTTCCGCCCGGAGAACAAACCGGCCGATGCCGCCGGCAACTGTCTGGACTGCCCGGTCGAGAACACCTGCCCGTACTCCGCGCCGCGGCTGTATCTGGGCTGCCTCGGCGATACCGCCCGGGAGCACTGGCCGCTAGGCGCTGTGACCAGCACTCCGACCCGGTCCGCCGTCCTCGATGCGTTGCGCAACGGACCCTATGGACGCTGCGCCTACGACTGCGACAACGACGTCGCCGATCAGCAGGTCGTCACCATCGAGTACGAAGGCGGGACCACCGCAACGGTGACCGTCGTCGCCTTCAGCGTCCTCGGTCACCGCAAGACCCGCATCTTCGGCACCCACGGCTCGATCGAGAGCGACGGCGACACCATCGTCACCCACGATTTCGTCACCGACGCCCGGCAGGTGCTACCGGTCAACCCCACCGGAGCCTCCGCCGCGGACGGCCACGGCGGCGGCGACGAGCGCCTCATCGAGGCCTTCGTCGCAGCCCTCGTGCACAACGATCCCGCCCTGATCCTCACCGACGCCCGCAGCTCGCTGGCCAGCCACCAACTCGCCTGGGCAGCCGAAACCTCCCGCCACCACAACCAAGTCACCAGCCTCAGGCAGTAGACCGTCTGAATCAGGCCAGGGCGAGGAAGAGCTTCTCCAGCTTGGCCAGGTCGACGTCGCTGTCCTCATCGGTGAGGCATTGCTGCAGGCCGGTGGCGACGATGGCGTAGCCGGCGCGGGAGAGCGCCTTGTTCACGGCGGCGAGCTGGGTGAGGACGGACTCGCAGTCGGCGCCCTCCTCCATCATGCGGATCACACTGCCCAGGTGTCCGTGAGCGCGCTTCATGCGGGTGATGATCGGCTTCAGTTCAGTGGGTTCGAGGTCCATCAGTGTCCTTCCTTCTCACCCAAAGCGGCCAGGGCCGCGGCCAGGCGTTCGCGCGCGTCTGCCGCGACCTTGGCGACCGGCTCGCCGACGTCGCCGGCGAGGGAGACCAGCGCGGCCGGGTCGAAGGCCTCGACGACGGTGGTCCGGTCGTCGACGGCTCGCACGACGACGTTGCAGGGCAGCAGAGCTGCGATCGAAGGGTCGGCCTGCAAGGCCTCGTGGGCCAACTGGGGCCGGCACGCGCCGAGGATCACCTGCGGGACGACGTCGACGCCGAGCTTCTGCTTCAGCGTTGCCCGTAGGTCGATCTCGGTGAGCACACCGAATCCGACCTCGCCGAGCTGAGCTCGGACGGCCTCGACCGTCTCTTCGTACGGTCGGTGCAGGGTGGTCGAGAGTGTGTACGCGGTCATCTTCGCTGTCCCTTTCCTGGCGTCTCCAGTCCAACCGTACATCCCCCCGGGGGGATGTGTTACGTTGGACATCGTATCCCCCCCGGGGGGATAAATTGCCGACCGCAGCCCAGGAAGGAACCACCGATGCCGGAGATCACCATCGACCAACTCGCCACCGCCCTGACCACCGGCGCCGCAGTGGTGGACGTCCGCGAGCCCCGCGAGTACGCCGACGGCCACGTCCCCGGCGCGGTCAACATCCCGATGGGCCGCCTGACCGGCCGGCTCGGCGAGCTCGACCGATCGGCGCCGGTGTACGTCGTCTGCGCGACCGGCAACCGGTCGTCGGCGATGACGGACCTGCTGATCGGAGCCGGTTTCGACGCCTACAACGTCACCGGCGGCACCGTCGCCTGGACGCGGTCCGGGCGACCGACCCAGAAGTGAGAGCACGATGAGTGACCACAGCACCCCCACCCCAGTGACTGAAGCGTCGCGCCCGCGGTCGGCCGGCCCGACCATCCGGATCGTCGACACCCCCTCGCTGGGCGACCGCAGTTATCTCGTGCACGACGGCGAGGTGGCGTTCGTCGTCGATCCGCAGCGCGACATCGACCGCCTGCTGGAGATTCTCCGGGCCGAGGATGTCCGGCTGACCCACGTCTTCGAGACGCACATCCACAACGACTATGTCACCGGTGGTCTCGCGCTGGCCCGAGCCACCGGAGCGCAGTACCTGATCAATGCCGACGACAAGGTCTCCTTCGACCGGACGCCGATCGAGGACGGCGAACTCATCGAGATCGGCGACCGGATGCGGGTGCGCGCGATCCACACCCCGGGCCACACCTTCACCCACTTGTCCTACGCCCTGACCGACGTCGACGAGCCGATCGCCGTCTTCACCGGCGGGTCACTGCTGTACGGCGCGACCGGACGGCCCGATCTGCTCGGCCCGGACCACACCGATGCCCTGGTGCGCCACCAGCACGCCTCCGCGCACAAACTCGCCGAAGTACTGCCCGACGAGACCGAGGTCTACCCCACTCACGGGTTCGGTTCCTTCTGCTCCGCCGGCCAGTCCGAGGCAACCGAATCGACCATCGGGCAGGAGAAGCGGGCGAATCCGGTTCTCACGCAGGACGAAGAGGACTATGTCCGTGATCTGCTCGCGGGGCTGGCCGCCTGGCCGGCGTACTACGTGCACATGGCACCCGCCAACTCGTCCGGACCGGCCGCTCCGGACCTGTCCCTGCCCGAGCAGGCGGACGCGACCGAACTGCGGCGCCGCATCGAGGCCGGCGAATGGGTCGTCGATCTGCGGATCCGCACCGCCTTCGCGGCCGGTCACGCCCCCGGCACCCTGAACTTCGGTCTCGACGGCGCGTTCGCCACCTACCTGGGCTGGCTGATCGCGTGGGGCACGCCGGTGACCTTGCTGGGAGAGACCGCGGCCGAGGTCGCCCAGGCCCAGCGCGAGCTGGTCCGGATCGGAATCGACCGGCCCGCTGCCCACGCCACCGGAGGGCCACAGAACTGGAGCACCGACGCACCGGCGTCCTTCCCGACCGCGACCTTCGCCGATCTCGAGCAGGTCCGCCATCACCGCGAGGTCGTCGTCCTGGACGTCCGCCGTGCGGACGAGTACGGGTCCGCCCGGATCGAGGGCGCGGTCAACCTCCCGATCCACGAACTTCCCCGGCGACTCGCAGAGGTCCCGGCCGGAGAGGTGTGGGTGCACTGCGCAGCCGGCTACCGCGCCTCGATCGCAGCGTCGTTCCTCGATGCCGCGGGACGCCGGCCCGTCGCGATCGACGACCAGTTCGAGAACGCCGCGAAGGTCGGTCTCCACCTCGTCGGCCCGCAGGCGTGACCGAGCAGTGACGATCGTCCTGGCTGCCGTCGCCGGAGCGCTCATCGGGCTCAGCCTGGGTGCCCTGGGCGGTGGCGGCTCCATCCTGGCAGTGCCGGTGCTCAGCTATCTGCTCGGCCAATCCGCCGTACAGGCGACCACCGGCTCGCTGGTTGTGGTCGGCGTGACCTCGGTGGTCGGCGCGATCACCGCCCACCGTGCAAGCAGTGTCCTGCTCGGCCGTGGCGTCGCCTTCGGAGTCGTCGCGATCGGCGGCGCCTTGCTCGGCGGGCACCTCTCGACACAAGTCCCACCGGCGGTGCTGATGGCCTCCTTCGCCGCGCTCATGCTCGTCATCGGCGGCGTGATGACGTGGCGTCAACTGCACCACTCCCGTCATCCCCGGATCGCGACCCGGCCGGCGCTCGACGACCCGATCATCACCTTCGCCCCCACCTTCGCCTGCGCCTGCCCGCGGGCGCTCAAGGTACTCCTCACCGCCACCGTGGTCGGCCTACTGACCGGCTTCCTCGGCGTCGGCGGCGGTTTCCTGGTCGTACCTGCCCTGGTCCTGTCTCTCGGTCTCCCGATCCGGTACGCGGCCGGGACCTCCTTGGTCGTCATCACCATCACCAGCGCCGCGGCCCTGGTCGCTCGCACCGGATCCGGCGCGAGCCCGGACTGGGCCGTCGTGATCCTCCTCACCGCCGTCTCAGCCGGCGCGGCGGTCCTCGGCGCCCGCTTCGCCGGCAAGGTCGGCAACGACCGCTTGTCGGCCGCCTTCACCGTGCTCGTTGTCGTCGTCGCGCTGTACACCGCGGCACGAGCGATCCCCGCCCTCCTCTGACCCACCCGGCATCATCGCCACCACCCCACCGAAGGAGAACCACAATGTGCCGACCCGTCACCTGCAAGACCTGCGCCAAGACCACCTGGGCAGGCTGCGGCCAACACGTCGCCCAGGTCAAGGCGATGGTCCCGGCCGAGCAGTGGTGCCCGGGCCACCCGAAGGCCGAGCGGCAGGGCGGCAGCTGGCTCAACCGGCTCCTGGGCCGCTGAGCGTTTGAAGCAATCGCTCGAACCGGCGCCGATAAATATTCGCCATTCGATCGATAAACGCCCGGTACGTACGAATACATTGCTCGATACTTACTTTCTGCCGGTGCCGTCGGCGGCGGAATCTGGGTAGTGATCACCCATGCCGGTCGAGCTGTTCCGGCTTATTCGGCAGGGCATTCAGGCGGCGGACAGGTGCCGACGGCATCGGAGTACGTAGTTATTCGTTTGTTTAAGAACCTCCCCGACAATACCCCGAAGAATGTCTTGGAATTCGTGGATCGTGGTGCTCTAATGACGGGGCGCGGACGGGCCCACCGCGCTTTCGATTCCATCGATTCGACGGAGGAAGTCATGGACAAGAAGGACGTCAAGCCCGAACCCCGCAAGGTGCTCGTGCGCAAGCTCGAGAAGCTGGAGACCACCGTGCTGATCATCACGGACCCCGGCTGCCGCAACGCGGCCTGCGGCTGATCGTCGCGATCGGGGCGTGGAGCACCCGCGCCCCGATCGTCCGGCCGCCCGGTCAGGGCCGGCCGTACTTCCTGGGGAGGGGACAGACATGCGACGGCCACGGATCAAGGGCATTCACAAGCCGGTGCGGCTCACGCCCACGCTGATCAGGATCGGCGGCGCACAGGTCGGGATCGGTGCGGAGATCGACGACGAGGACGGCATGATCTGGCGGCTCCTCGCGCTGATGGACGGCAGCCGTGAACGCCCGGCGATCACAGCGGCCCTCATGGCCGACTTTCCCGACCTGACCGATGCCGAAGCCGCGGACGCCCTGCAGGCGATCATCGACGCCGGGTACGTCGAGGACGCCGCCGCCGAGCCGCCGTCCAATCTCAGCCCGGCCGAAGTCGACCGCTACGACAGAGCCATCCGGTACTACGCGTGGGTGGACCTGACCCCCCGCAGCTCTCCCTACGAGGTCCAATCCCGGCTCAAGTCGTCCCGAGTCGTCGTCCTCGGCCTCGGTGGCACCGGATCAGCCGTCGCCTCTTCACTCGTGGCCGCAGGCGTCGGCCAGGTGCACTGCGTCGACTTCGACACCGTGGAAGCCGGGAACCTGACCCGCCAGCTCCTCTACACCGAGGACGACATCGACCAGCCGAAGGTCGCGGTCGCGGTCGATCGGCTCAGCCGGATCAACTCCCATACCGAGGTGACCGGCACCGAGCTCCGGATCGACTCCACCGACTCGGTCGCCGCCTTGATGCAGGACGCCGACCTGCTCATGCTGTGTGCCGACCAGCCGATGTTCGTCATCCGCGAGTGGACCAACGAGGCAGCCCTGCGCACCGGTACGCCGTGGATGATCGCCCAGTACGCCGGTCCGATGGCGGTCGTCGGCCTCTACGTTCCGGGGGAAACCTGTTGCCCTGCTTGCCTTCCGAGTGTGGAGGACCGCCTGAAGGACAAGCACGGCACCGACCCGGAAGACCTGTTCCCGTTCGAGGGGCATGCCGTGATCGCACCGACTGCCAACCTCACCGGACACCTCGCCGCGCTGGACGCCGTCTACCACCTCGGCGGTATCCCGACCAGCACGCGCGGCGGCATGTTCCACCTCAGCCTCACCGACCTGACCTACCACTACGTCGTCCGCCCGACCGCCGGCAAGAAGTGCGACACCTGCGGCTGGGTCGGATGATCACCCTCGACGCCGACAGCCGGCTCGCCGTCGGCCACCTCATCGTCCGGCAGGAGAACGAGGACGAGTACGTCGTGGGCGATCCCGCCACCGGCACCTTCGTCGTCGTCCCCGAGCTCGGCGCCCGCCTGGTCGAGCTGTTCGCGGCCGGCCGGACCGTCGCCGAGGCCGCCATGGCGCTCGAGCAGGAGACCGGCGAGCCGATCGACGCGCTCGACTTCGCCGAGGTGCTCGTCGAGGCCGGGATCATCAACGACCAGGCCGAAGCAGCCAGGGCGAAGGTCTGGTCGGTGTCGCGGATCCCTGCCTGGGTGGTGAGACCCCTGTTCGGCAAGGTCGCCTGGACGTTCTACGCCGGCTGTCTGCTCACCACGCTGTGGATGTTCGTCGCCGAGCCGTCACTGCGGCCGACGTACGAGGACACCTTCGTGTTTCCCGACATCGCGGCCAGCCTGCTGCTGACCAACGTCGTGGTGGTGTTGCTGACGATCCTGCACGAGATCTGGCACGCCTTCGCCGGCGCCGCTGTCGGCGTACCGTCGCAGCTCCGGCTCGAGCGGCGCGGGGTGTTCCCGGTCCTGGAGACGGATCTGTCCGGTCTGTGGGCGTTGCCGCCGGCCAAGCGGTACGGGCCTTTCCTTGCGGGGATGGGGATCGACAGTGTCATCCTGTTCGCCGCGGTCGCACCACGATACGCCTGGTCGCACGGCTGGATCGAGCTGCCACCGGGTCTCATCCGCATCCTCGCGATGGTCGTGCTCAGCCAGGTCGCCAAGCTGGCCTTCCAGACCTTGGCCTATCTGCGCACCGACATGTACCTGGTGATGGCGACCGCGACCGGCTGCAACAACCTGCACCAGGTCACCCGGCTCTCGCTCAAGCGGCTGGTCCGCAACTTGCGGCCCGACGAAGCGGTCATCCTGCGCGACGCGAATCCGCGCGACCTCCGGGTGGCGCGCTGGTATCGGCTGCTCTATCTGGCCGGCCTGATCTGGATGGTGTTCTTCGCCTTGCAGTTCGTGCTGCCGAGCGCGAAGGTGGCGCTCGGCTGGTCGCTGGGCATCCTGTTCGGCGCGCCGATCGCCAGTTTCTACTGGTGGGAAGGGCTGCTGCTGATCAGCTTCACGCTGCTGGACGTCACGCTGCCGCTGTTCGTGGTGGTCCGCAACCGGATCCGGGCCAGGAGGGCAGTCGCATGAGTCAACCGCTGGTGAACCGGCTGCGGCCCCACCGGATGGGTCTGGCGGTCGGCATTCTGGTCACCGTGCTCAGCGTCCTGACGATGTCGAGCCTGGCGTTCGGCGTACTGCTGAACCAGTTCGACGACAAGACCGCGCTGCCGTGCGATCAGGTGCCCGGTACGCCGGAACCGTTCGAGGGCAACAATCACATCGCGTACCAGGGCGCGTCGCACGCGCCGTACAAGACGAAGCCGCCCACCTCCGGGCCGCACTCGCCACGTGTGGTCATCCCTGGGATCTACCGCGAGCCGATCCCCGAGGAACTGCAGGTGCACATCCTCGAACACGGTCACGTGCTGATCCAGTACGCCGCCGACGTGGCGCCCGGCGAGGTCGAGAAGATCGAGCGGATCGGCCGTCAGTACCCGCGAGACGCCGTCGTCGCGCCGTACCCGACACTCGACCACGGCATCGCCGCCACCGGCTGGCAGCGACTCCAGCGGTTCGACACGTACGACGAGGCGGGCCTGCTCGACTTCGTCACCAAGGTTGCCAACCGCTACAACCACGGCTGGCGCAACAAGGCGACCGACTGTGTGAGCCCTTAGGGGTCGACCAGTTCCACCGAGGCGGCGTGGCGTTGGGCCAGGTGGTGGTAGACGGTGGCGTTGTGGTCGACGAAGAGCTTGGCCGTTCCTTCGAGCGGAATGACCTTCTTGGCCGGGCTCCCCAGGGCGACCGATTCCGGTGGAATCACCGACCCGGGCGTGACCGTTGCGCCTGCCGCGATCAGGGTTCGCTCGCCGATCACCGCGCCGTCGAGGACGATCGCGCCGTTGCCGATCAGCGCCTGCTCGCCAACTGTGCAGTCGTGTACCAGGCACTGGTGACCGACGGTGGCGTTCTTGCCGACCTCGCAGACGCCGTCGCCGACGTGGATCACCGAGTTGTCCTGGATGTTCGCGCCTTCGCGGATGACGATCCGGCCGAGGTCGGCGCGGATCACCACGCCGTACCAGATGGAGGCGCCCTTCTCGACGACCACGTCACCGACCAGGGTGGCGGTCGGCGCGATCCAGGCTTCCGGGTGCACGGTGGGGCTGACGCCCTCGAACGAATACAGCGGCATGATCAGGAGACTATCCGGATCTTGCGGACCAGTACCGCGCCCGCGACGGTGACCGCCGCGGCCAGGCCGTAGAGGACCGGGTAGCCACCGGCGTACTTGACCACCGGAGCGGCGATCGCCGGGGCGATCACCTGAGGCAACGAGTTGGCGATGTTGATGACCCCCAGGTCCTTCGCCCGGTCGCGCGCGTTCGGCAGCACCTCGGTGAGCAGCGCGAAGTCCACCGACAGATAGACCCCGAACCCGATCCCGAGGATCACCGCGCCGACCAGGGCAGCCGTCCACACCGGCCAGACGGCCAGCACAAGGGCTCCGCCCGCCATCACCACACCGGACCAGGTGACGAACACCTTCCGCCGGCCGAGCCGGTCGGACCACGTCCCCGATCCGACCGCGGTCAGCAGTACGCAGACCGAGTAGACCGCGGTGAGGATCAGTACGCCGGTGTCCGGATCGCCGTAGCCGACGGCGTCCTGGAGGTAGAAGAACAGGTAGAGCGTGCCGAGACCGTTGCCGAGGTTCAGCAGGAACCGGGTCAGCCAGGCCCAGGCGAAATCCGGATGCCGCGACGGGCTGATCCAGAAGCCGGCGAAGAACTCCCGCCAGACCAGCCTCGGCCGCTCGACCAGCCGCTCATCGCCACTGCCCAGCAGGTAGGGGATGACCGAGACCAACAGGAACGCCGCACATGCGAGATAGCCGGCCCCGATGCCGCCCACCACGGTCGCCAGCCCCACACCGACCAGCGCGCCGAGAGTCTGCGCCAGAGCGACCCAACCGCCGACCGCGCCGCGTTGCACCTTCGGCACCCGGTCCGGCACGGCTGCCGTGATGGCCGCGAGCAGCGCGTTGCAGAACAGTTGCACAAGGCACCAACCGAGCAGCATCCAGCCGATCGCACCCGCACCGGCCAGCACCAGCAACCCGGCCGCTCCCCCGAGCGCGCCGGCCAGAACCCAGGGAACCCGGCGGCCCCAGCGAGCCGTCGTACGGTCGGAAAACGCGCCGAACAAGGGGTTCGCGGCAACCGAGACCGCGGCGCCGACGCCAGTCACCAGGCCGAAGACGAATTCTTTGTTGCCAGGGGCAATCGCATCGGACTGCTTGGCCAGCAGTACCTGGATCGGTCCCAGCCAGGCCGCGAAGACACCGACATTCGCGAGCACCACAGCGGTGGTCCACCGGCCCCGGACCGCGACCACCGGCTCCGCGAGCGCCGGAGCCAGCCCGGGCGTCATCCCCGGCTCTTGGTGATCAGGTCGCGGTACCAGTGGTACGACGCTTTCGGCGTGCGGACCTGGCTCTCGAAGTCGACGTGCACCAGACCGAACCGCTGGGAGTACCCGGCGGCCCACTCGAAGTTGTCCAGCAGCGACCACTGGAAGTACCCGCGGACGTCGATGCCGTCGTCCATCGCCTTCCGGAGCTCCCGCACGTACCCGTCCAGGTAGTCGATCCGGCGCTGGTCCGCGATCTCGCCGTCGACCGGACCGTCGTTGATCGCGCAGCCGTTCTCGGTGATGTAGAGCGGCGGCAAGCGGTCGCCGTACCGGTTCTTCAAGGTGCGCAGGATCTCGCCGAACGCCTCGGGCACGATCGGCCAGCCGAAGTCCGTCTTCGGGTACTCGTCGATCGGCCGCGGTTCGAACGGCAGCCCCTCGGGCAGCGGGAGACCGTCGGTGGCGGCACTGTCCGGGTTGCCGGTCGGCGCGCCCACCCGCGTCGGCGAGTAGTGGTTGAGGCCGAAGAAGTCCAGCGGGGTCGAGATCACCTCGAGGTCCTCCGCGACCGGTCCGGGCATCGCCTCGCCCAGACCCTCGGGATAGCGCCCGAGCACGATCGGATCGGCGAACAGCCAGTTGATCAGGTTGTCGTAGAGAGCGGCCGCCTCGACGTCCTCAGGGCTGTCGCCGGCCGGCCAGGTCGGCGCATGGTTGGTGGCGATCCCGATCTCGGCAGCACCACCGGCCCGCAAGGCCTGTACTGCGCGGCCGTGCGCGAGCAACTGGTGATGCGCCACCGGCAGCGCCTCGAACCCGAGTGCCTTGCCGGGCGCGTGGCCACCGACGGCGTACCCGATCAGCGTCAGCACCATCGGCTCGTTGATCGTCATCCACAGCGGCACCCGGTCCGCGAACCGCTCGGCGAGGATCGAGGCGTAGTCCGCGAACCGCGAGGTGATGTCGCGGGACAGCCAGCCGCCCGCGTCCTCCAGCGGCTGCGGGGTGTCCCAGTGGTACAGGGTCGGCGCCGGCGTGATGCCGGCTCCGAGCAGTTCGTCGATCAGCCGGTCGTAGAAGTCGAGCCCGGCGGGATTCGCCGGGCCCTGACCGGTCGGCTGGATCCGTGGCCAGGCGAACGAGAACCGGTACACGTCGACGCCGAGATCCCGCATCAGCGCCACGTCCTCGGCGTACCGGTGGTAGTGGTCGCACGCCACCGCTCCGGTGTCGCCGTTGAGGATCCGGCCCGGTTCGGCGCAGAACGTGTCCCAGGTCGAGGTGCCGCGACCGCCCTCGGTCACGGCCCCCTCGATCTGGTACGCCGACGCCGAGACGCCCCACTTGAAGTCCGGGCCGAAAATGAGTGGCTCAGCTGTCATTCGCATCATCCTCATCGGGTTTGGCGGCAGGTGCGTCCTGCGGCCTCGGTGGCTCGACCTTCCGGACGATCACGGCGGTGCCGTAGGCGGCGACCTCGCTCATCGTCTGGGCGATCTCGTTGCAGTCGAAGCGCATCGCGAGGATGGCGTTCGCACCCATCTGCTGGGCCATCTGGCACATCCGCATCACGGCCACGTGCCGCGACTCGGCCAGCATCTGGGTGTACTCCGGCACCTCGCCGCCGCCGAGCGAGCGGAAGCTCGCGGCGAAGTTCGAGCCGAAGTCGCGGCTCCGCACGGTCAGCCCGAAGACCTCGCCGAACACCTTCTCGGCCGTGTACCCGGGCAGGTCGTTCATCGTCGAGACGAGCACCGGGTACGGCGAGCCCTGCGGCGCCACGTGCGGCACGTTCGACTGCTGGGTCGGCTGCTGTGTCGGCTGGAACGGGGCACCGGGCGCCTGGCCGTAGCCCGGTTGCCCGTAGCCCTGCGGCGGCGGGCCTTGCTGGTAACCGGGCTGCGGTGGCGGCGGCGCGTATCCGGGCGGCGGGCCCTGCTGGTAACCCTGCTGCGGCGGGTACGGCGGCTGGTTCGGGTGCGGGTTCGGGGGAAAGTTCTGGTTCATGCGGTCATCTTTCCAGCCCACAGGTCGTCACTGGCGGAAGACCTGCAACTCGTACAGGGAGTACCCGTACGACGTCGCCCGCTGTGTCCCGGTGACCCGGACGTAGCGGGCCGGGGTCGCGCCGAAGCGAGCCACGTCCTCACCACCGTCCCCGTTGCTGGTGGCAAACACCTGCTGCCAGTTCACGTTGTCCCGGGACACCTCGACCCTGTACGCCGTGGCGTAGGCGGCCTCCCAGTTCAGCACCACCCGGCGGATGGACTGCTCGCTGCCGAGGTCCACCTTCAGCCACTGCGGATCCGACCAGTTGCTCGCCCACCGAGTCGTCGGATTGCCGTCGACGGCGTTCGGTGGTGGCGAGTTGAACCAGCCGGTCTCCGCACTGCTCGCCGTCGCCGTCTTCCCCAGCGCCAGGTTGCTGACGTCATCGCCCCGACGGGCCGGGAACTCGACCACCTGCTGGTACGTCGGCCGGTTGACCCAGGCCATCCGGTCCTGGGTGATCCCGCCCATCGGCTGGTGCACGATCTGGTCGGCGCAGAACTGGTCGCCCGCGGCGCAGTCCGCCGTCGCCGGGTACGTCGTGGTCGCCGGCACCCTCGTTGCTGCCAGCAACGAGTCGGACAGCACGGAGCGACAGGCCGCCAGCGAACCGCCGCCGCAGAACGTCACCGGCTGAGCGGTCTTCACCGGATCGCCGAGAACCTTGCGCAGGTCCCGTTGGACGAAGCCCCACCAGCCGTTCTGGAAAGCGGACCCCTGTGCGCTCGGCCGCTCGTCGATCTTCTGAGTACGCACCAACGCGTTGTAGAGATCCGGACCAAGCCCTTGGAACTCGGCCGGCACCAACAGCGGCCACCACGCGTCCAGAATGCGAATCGCCTCGGCATGGTCATAGGTCTTCGACGCCTCGTTCGGCGTCTTCCGGTGACTGCCGGCCGCCTGCCACGCCTGCAGCTTGGCAACGGCGTCCGCGACGGCAGGGTCCGTGATCGGCGCGCTCTTCAGCACCCGGAGCAGGTACGGCAGTACTTCGTCGCCGCGCAGGTCGACCGTCGCCGCGCTCTCCATCGCCTCGACCAACTTGCCGCGGGTGAACTTCTGCCCCGACGAGATGACCGACTTGATCCGGTCGTCCAGCGGCTGGCTGCGATAGACCGAGTTGTAGCCGAAGTTGCCGTCGGCCGCGGAGAACCCGGGTGCCTGCTTGTTGTTCCAGCTGGTCAGGTAGTCCTGGTTCACCACCTGCGGATGCTGCGCGACCGGGGTGTAGGTCGCCCGGTTCGTGTCCGGGTTCCAGCCCTGCCACTCGTACTGCGGGTAGCCCCAGGTCGGCAGGTTCGGGTCGGCCCCGTCCGGGCGGACCGGGTTGTCGCCGGAGTTGAAGTACGCGATGTCGGTCTTGTCCGTGTAGAACCAGTTGAACGTGTAGCCGATGTTGCTCGCCGCGCTCTTGAAGTCGGCCGCGGAGTGGATTCGGTCCGGGTCGTTCAGCTGCATGAACCCGAGCGCCGAGCCGGCCTCGTTCCCGTACGTCGAGCGGTTGCTGGTGAACAGCACCGGTTTGCCACCGACCGTGCCGCGATGCGTGACGATGCCGAGTTTGGTGCGCTGGGCAACCAATGTGTACGAACCGGCCGGCTCCGACGAGCCGAGGCTGGAGTACCAGGCGTTGTGGCGTTCCAGCTTCTCGATCGGCAGACACTGGCCTCGGAACACGTAGTACGTCGAGGCCTTGGTCGGTGTCGAGCCATCCGGCTCACACAGCGGTACGGCGTACGTGTCGGTGATGTCCTGGCCGGCCGAGGTGGCGCTCCAGGAGTAGTCGGCGCCGTGGCCGATCAGCGTGTAGAAGTTCAGGCCGGCGAAGGCGATGCCGCGGGAGCTGACGCCTGGTCCCTGGAGTTCCTGGCGGAGCAGGAGTTGCGGCGCGAAGTACCCGGTCTGGGGTCCGTAGACGGCGACCGGGTTGCCGCTCTCGGTGTACCGGCCGGAGACCATCAGGGCGTTCGACATTCCCTTGGGACCGAAGCCTTCCGGGAAGACGCCGCCGTTGAAGATGCCGTGCAGCGATTCCTTGCTCTGCGTCTTGTTCGGCGGCTTGATCCCGGTGCTGCTCTTCGGTGCGACCGTCGCGGTGGTCGCCGAGCCGGTCTGGTCGACGACCTCCGGCTCGGGCGTCACCGAACCGCGGTCCGGCATCGCGCGACCGGCCGGGTTCGCACTGGTCGTGCCGTACGGGAAGGTGGTTCCGTTGTGCACGGTCGTCGGCGCCTCGGGATCGTTCTGCGAGCGGAACGACTCCCAGACCTTGGTGCCCTGCGCCACGCCGTACTTCGCCTGTGCCTCCAGCAACGCGAGTGCGGAGGCCATCTCGCCGCCACCACCGGTGCCGAAGATGCCGGCCACCACCGCGGCCGTGGCGACCACGTCGGTCACCTTCCACGGCTGCGGCGTCGGCAGACCCAGGGCGACGTACTCGCCGGGGTACGCGATGCCGACCGTGTTGATGTAGTAGTTGACGCCGTCGACCCAGGCCTGGATGTCCTTCTGCATCTTGAGACCGTCGGCACCGTAGAGCTCGTCGGCATTGTCGAACTGCCGCTGCAGATCCGCCTCGGTGTACGGCGCGGTCCGCCAGAACTCCTGCTCGAACGCGCGGTTGGCCGCCGCACCACCGGCGAACGGCGTCAGCTGGCCGCGACCGAGATGCCGGAAGACGTCCATCACGAACAACCGGTCCTGGGCGCCGGCGTAGCCCGCGCCGAACATGGTGCCCTCGCGGGTGGTCCCGGTGATGTGCGGGATGCCGCGCGACTTGTCCCGAACGATCGTCACGTCGGGCCGCGGGCTGTAGGTGCTCGCGACATCGCCCGGCTTCACCCCGAACGACGAGTCGTCGTAGTACGGGTCGAGGCCGTCGTCGGTCATGCCCTGGGAGTTCCACACCAGCCGCTCGTACGGCTTGACGGTGTCACTGAAGTGCGGCGGACGAGTCCCGAATCCCTTGAAAAGAAGGAGATCCGTGAAGGTGGCGTTGCCGTTCTGGCCCGGCGGCAGAATGTCCGCGCACTGTCCGACGCAGTAGTCGGTGGGTGCCGCGGCTTGGGTCGCCAACGGTTCGGCTTGGCTGGGCGTTGACAGTGCGAGGGCCAGCAGCGCGCCGACGGCCAGCGCGGCGGTCGTCGTACGGGCTCTCGTCCTGCGGGTGGTGTGACCACGGAATGCTGGGCGGCGCGGTCGCGTCACGGGGTCCTCCCTGGGGGATCGTCGAAAGGAGACGGCAGGGAACGTCTGGACCGACTGTGACTCACCAGTAGCATCAGGTCAAGAGTCTTGGACGCTTGACCTGGAAGACGTAGTGTGATGCCAGAGTCGGCACACCTGAGGTGTCAGCTGTCGAGGGGAGTCGGATGGCGCGGGTAGCGGCCGAGGTGCGGCGAGCGGAGCTGGTGCAGGCCGCCATCCGGGTCGCCACCCGGGAGGGCCTGGCCGCGACCACCACTCGGCGGATCGCGCAGGAGCTGGACATCTCGGTCGGCATCGTGCACTACTGCTTCCGGTCCAAGGAAGAACTGCTGCACGAGGTGATCCGGGTGATCACCGAAGCCCAGATCGTCGCCGCGCGGGAAGCGATCGTGCCTGGCGCCGATCTCGCGTCGAGTGTGCGGAACGCGTTCCTCGGCTTCTGGCAGCTGGTCGAGGCGACGCCGGAGGCGCAGTTGCTGACGTACGAGCTGACCAGCTGGGCCTTGCGGAACGCCGAGACCGAACCACTCGCCCGGGAGCAGCGAGCGAGTCAGCTGGCCGGGATCGTCGAGATCCTCGCCGAGGTGTCGAGCGCAACCGGTGTCCAGTGGTCCCTGCCGACCGAGCAGCTGGCCCGGATGACGCTGGCGATCACCGACGGCGTGACGCTGGGCTGGCTGGTCGACCGGGACACGAAGTCCGCAGTACAGGCGCTGGAGGCGTTCGCCGATCAATTGCTTGCTTCGGCACTCTGAACCGTCCTTGAACTGACCGGGCGACACGAGTTTGATCAGATCTCTCGCCAGCGTCCGCTATCCGGGTCTAGGGTGATTTCCACCATGGGCGCTCGCGAGAGATATGGGCTGACTGAGGTCGTCAACGCGCACGGTACGTTCACGCCTCTGGGCGTGTCGCGGAGTTCGGCGGGCGTGGCCGCCGCGGTCGCGGAGGCGCTGCCCGAGTTCTTCGTGATGAACGAGCTGGCCGACCGGGCGGGTGTCGCACTCGCTGCCGCGACCGGCGCCGAGGCCGGCGCGATAACGCATTGCACGGCCGCTTCGATCACGCTGGCCGTGGCCGCCGCGATGACCGGCACCGATCCGCGCCGGATCGCGTTGTTGCCCGACGCAACGGATATGCACAACCGGGTGGTTCTGCCGGCCGGGCACGTTGTGAGCTATGGGCAATCGATCCTGCAGGCAGTGCGACTCTCCGGTGCTTCGGTGATCCTCGCGGGATCGTCCGAAACCCGTTGTACGACAGCGGATCTGGACGACGCACTGTCGGTCGACGACGTGAGCTGCCTGTTGCTGGTGTCGTCCCGGCTGGTGCACGGCGAGCCGGTCGATCTGGTGGCGGCGGTCAAGGCCGCTCATCGACGCGGGGTTCCGGCAATCATCGACGGCGCGGCACAGTTCCCGCGAACGGCCGACCTGCTTGCCACCGGCGCCGATCTTGTCCTGGTGAGTGGTCAGAAGTATCTGGCGTCGCCGACGGCAGGACTGGTGGTCGGCAGCCGGCGACTGGTTCAAGCGGTCCGGGCTCAGGAGAACGGCATCGGTCGCGGGATGAAGGCGACGAAGGAGGCCATGGTCGGCGTCCTGACCGCCCTGGAGGAATGGCAGGCGATGGACCGCGCGAAATGGGAGGCCGACCAGGACGCGAAGGTGAGCACCTTCCTGGCCGCGGTCGACCAGCTTCCCGGGCTGTCCGCCGAGATCCTCCCCGATCCGACGGGTCTGCCGCTCTCCAGGGTCCTTCTGAAGGTTGCCGCTGGCATCGATTCCGCAAAGCTGGCCGCCGAGCTCCAGACCGGCTCACCGGCCGTCTTCGTTCTGCCCCAGCCCGATGCCTTGGTTCTCGAACTGGTGCCCTTGGACCCCCACGAAGTACAGACCGTCGTGAACCGGCTCGTTCAGGCGCTGCAGGCCTTGCAGAACTGACATGCAAAGAGGGCCCCCGGCTTGTTGCCGAGGGCCCTCTTCAGTGCAGGTGATGGATCAGCGGGGCTCGAAGGTCCTGCCGTTGCCGGTGCGCTCCGAACGGCCGCCGCGGTAGCCGCCGCCGCTGTTGCCACGGCCCTCGTAGCCACGGCCCGGACGGCTTCCGCCGCCACCGAACCGCTTGCCACCCTTGTTGAAGCCACCGCTGCCACGCTGCGGCTTCGGGGCCGGCAGCTTGACCGGGTAACCGGACGGCTTGGTGCCACCGGTCAGCTCGGCGACGTTCTCGTCGCCCGGGCGAACCCGGACCGGCTCGGTGACGACACCGGCCGACTCGGCCAGGCGCATCATGCCGCGCCGCTGGTGCGGCAGGACGAGCGTGACGACGGCACCCTTGCCGCCGGCGCGCGCCGTACGGCCCGCGCGGTGCAGGTAGTCCTTGTGGTCCGCCGCCGGGTCAGCCTGTACTACGAGGCCGACGTCGTCGACGTGGATGCCGCGAGCCGCAACGTCCGTGGCGACCAGGACCGGGACGGAACCGTCCTTGAACTGGTCCAGCGTGCGGTTGCGGGCGCCCTGGGTCAGGCCGCCGTGCAGCGCCGCCGCCATCACACCGCGGTCGCGCAACTGGGTGGCGACGCGGTCGGCGCCCAGCTTGGTGCGGACGAACACGATGGTCCGGCCGTCGCGGCTGGCCAGCTCGGCCGTCAGCGACTGCTTGTGAGCCGGCTCGATGACGAGCAGGTGGTGCTCCATCGTGCTGACCGACGCCTGACCGGACTCGGTCGAGTGCGTGACCGGGTCCTTCAGGTAGGTCTTCACGATCTTGTCGACGTCGTTGTCCAGCGTTGCCGAGAACAACAGCCGCTGACCGCTCGGCGGGGTCATGTCGAGCAGCGTGGTGACGGCCGGCATGAAGCCCATGTCGCACATGTGGTCGGCCTCGTCCAGTACCGCGATCTCGACGGCACCGAGGTCGGCAGCGCCCTGCTCACACAGGTCGATCAACCGGCCGGGCGTCGCGATCAGCAGGTCGACACCCCGACGGAGCGACTCGATCTGCTTCGGGTAGGGCAGGCCGCCCGCGATCAGCTTGATCGAGACGCCCATCACGTGCGCGAGCGGCTCGAGCGCGTCGTGCACCTGCATCGCCAGCTCGCGGGTCGGCACCAGCACCATGCCGCGCGGACGGCGCGACTCGGTGTGGCCACCGGCCAGCCGCATCAGCGCCGGCAGGCCGAACCCGAGGGTCTTGCCGGAACCGGTCTGACCACGACCGAGCACGTCCTTGCCGGCCAGCGCGTCCGGGATGGTCGCTTCCTGGATCGGGAACGGCGCGGTGATGCCGTCACGAGCCAGTCGCTGGACCAGGCGCGGCGCGAGTCCGAGGGCGGCGAAACCGTTGCCCTCGGCCACCTCACCGAGGTCGACCGGCATCTCGACCTGCTGCGGGCGAACGCGCTCGTAGTCACGGTCCGGGTCACGCTGGTAACCACGGTCGCTGCCGCGGTCGTTGCGCTGGTAGCTGCTCCGCTCGTTCCCGCTCCGCTCGTTGCTGCGCGGGTAGCTGGTGCGCTCGGAGAGATCGCTGCTGCGCGGGTAGCTCGTCCGCTCCGGGCGGTCGTTGCTCCGCGGGTAGCTCGTCCGCTCGGGACGGTCCGCACTGCGCGGGTAGCTGGTGCGCTCCGGGCGGTCGAAGCCGCGGCTGTCGCGGTCCGTCCGCTCGTTGCGGTAGGCACCCTTGTCGGTCTTCGCGAACGAAGGCTTGTCGTACGAGCTCTTCTGGTACGAGCTCTTCGGGTACGACGTGGTCTCGGCGCGGGCATTCCGGTTCTCGTACGCCGGACGCTCGCTGGTCCGGTTCTCGTACGCCGGACGCTCGCTGCGCGACTGCTCGGCGGCACGGTAGCCACGCACGGGGCGGTCGCTGCCCCGGCGGTCGTCGCGCCGGTCGTTGTCACGGCGATCGGGGCCGCGGCTGCCACGGTCGGAGTACTGGCTCGGTCCGCCCCGGCGCTCGACCTGGGCAGGCTTCTCCACCCGGGCGGAACTACGGTCCGTCCCGGGGGTGGTGGGTGCGTCCAACTCGGCGGCCATCCGCTCGCCGTACGACTGGGTCTGGAACTTCTTGTGCCGCGGCTTCTTCGCCCGGTCAGCGGCCTCGTTGCCGTCGGCGGGCACAAACTGGTCCTGGTGGTGCTGGGACACGCAATCTCTCTCTCAACGTCACGGCTCAATGCCGCATCGGAGCCGCACGCAAGTGCCGGCCACCAAAAATGGCCGGAGCTGACGTGCAAGGCAGGAGATAAGGCATCGACCTGCGGGTGCTATCGCGTTGCACCCATGTCGCCGGGGAATCATCAGCGGGTTGCTGAAACCGACGGGTCGGAGCGCCTGGGAAATGCTCTGGTGACGCGACTCGCGCACCGACGCGAAAAAGTATACCCGACCCCAGCCTCCCCCTTGACCACCCACCACAACCCCCACCTATCCAGCCGACCTCAGCCGGCGCACCGCAGTACGAACTCAACCGGCGCGGCGGCACCACCCGAGCCGGCGCACCGCAGTACCGGATCGTCCGCTACCGGTTCCGCTTCGCTCAAGTTCGGTTGAGCTCTTGTGTGCGGTTCTAGGGTGGCGACATGGCCGAGGACACCATTCTGAGCAAGGACCACTGGCTGTCGATCGGCGAGATCGCCGGCCGGTCCGGCGTCGCCGCGTCGGCCTTGCGCTTCTACGAGGAGCAGGGGCTGATCGCGTCCCGGCGTACCTCCGGCAACCAGCGGCAGTACCAGCGCAGTACGCTCCGGCGGATCGCCTTCATCCAGGCCGCGCAGCGCGTCGGTCTCGCGCTGGCCGAGATCAAGTCCGCCCTGGACTCACTCCCCGACGACCGTACGCCGACCCGCGCCGACTGGAGCAAGCTCTCCAAGTCCTGGCGCACCCGGCTCGACGAGCGGATCGCCGAACTCGAGCGCCTGCGCGACGACCTCGACGGCTGCATCGGCTGCGGCTGCCTCAGCCTGCAGCGCTGCAACCTGTACAACAAGGCCGACCGGCTGGCCGAACGCGGTCCGGGCGCCCGGATTCTGAACGTCGGCATACCCGGCGAGCTATGACCGGCATAGGCCCCGCATCGGCCGGCGAGGGTTAACCCCTGCCTTCTTCCCGACCTGGTGCGGAATTGTTCACCGCTTGGCAACATCCCGATCTGTAGCGATCAGTAATCCGCCGGTCGCTTTCCGCCACAGATCACGGAGTGAGGCCCTCCCATGTCGCATCGCCGTATCCTGACGTCCCTCGCCGGGCTCGCCGCCGCAGCCCTGGCAGTCCCCGGCATCGCCGCCGCCTCCCCGGCGCCGAGCATCCCGAGTTCAGCCCCGAGCCACGTGTCGACGTACACAGGTTCACCGCAGGACGAAGCCGCCACCAAGGCGTTCTACGACGCGGTCATGAAGTCCGCGCGCGCCAAGCAGGCCAAGGCCGGCAACAAGCTCGCCGCCGTCACCGTCACCTACGCGGTCGACGCCCCGAGCTTCGCGTCCCAGATCTCTTCCAGTACGTCGATCTGGAACTCCTCGGTCAGCAACGTCCGCCTCGTCGAAGGCAGCAACTACGACTTCTACTACACCGAGGGCAACGACTCCCGCGGTTCGTACGCCTCCACCGACGGCCACGGCAGCGGCTACATCTTCCTCGACTACGCCCAGGCCCAGCAGTACGACCCGGTCCGCATCACCGCCCACGAAACCGGCCACGTCCTCGGCCTCCCCGACCACTACTCCGGTCCCTGCAGCGAACTGATGTCCGGCGGCGGCCCCGGCCCGTCCTGCACCAACCCGTACCCCGACGCGACCGAGCGCTCCAAGGTCAACTCCCTCTGGGCCAACGGCTTCGCCGGCTTCACCACCAAGGCCGCCTTCCACACCTCGAGATAACCCCCGACCTTCGGCTCGGGATTGCCCGGCAGGGGACGATCCCGAGCCGAAGCACCTCGTACGCTCCCCCCGCCCCTGGGAACGTCCGAGGCCGCTGGGCGGATCGCCACGCCATCAGTGGGGGGATTTCCGACGCGACGAAGGTGGGTGCTGAGCGGCGAGCGGGCCCGCGGGTCGTAGTACTGATGGTGTGGGCGTCCGGGCGTCAGGCGTTGCGCGGGCCCGTAGTACCGCGGACGACCAGCTCCGGGCGGAAGAGGAACTCGGTGTGGGGAGTCGCGTGCCCGCGGACTTCCTCCAGGAGCGACTGGACGGCGGCCAGGCCCATCGCGTGAACGGGTTGGCGGACTGTTGTCATCGGGGGGTCGGTGAATTCCATCATCGGGGCGTCGTCGTAGCCGACGACCGAGATGTCGCCGGGGACGGAGAGGCCGCGTTGACGGGCTGCCCGGATGACGCCGAGCGCCATCATGTCCGAGCCGCAGACGACCGCGCTGACGCCGAGGTCGAGGAGGCGCTGGGCCGCGGCCGCGCCGCCTTCGACGCCGAACATGCTGAGTTCGACCATCGAGGAGACCTCGTCGTCCGACAGGCCGAGCTGGGCTTTCATCGCGGTGCGGTAGCCGGCCAGTTTGCGCTGGACGACGATGAAGCGTTCCGGTCCGGACGCGAACCCGATCCGGCGGTGGCCGAGTGAGACCAGGTGGGTGACGGCCAGTTCCATGGCGGCGTACTCGTCGGAGGAGATGAAGGGCGCCTCGACGCCGGGCAGCCAGCCGTTCACGAACACCACTGGCAGGCGGCGGTCCACCAAGGACTGGTACCGCGCGTGGTCGGCGCCGGTGTCGGCATGCAGACCCGAGACGAAGATGATCCCCGAGACGCCGCGCTCGAGCAGCAGCTCGACGTACTCCTCCTCGGTCGCGCCGGAGGGCGACTGGGTGCAGAGCACCGGCGTGAAGCCGCGCTGGGACAGGGCCGACTCGATCACCTGGGCGAAGGCCGGGAAGATCGGGTTGATCAGCTCCGGCATCACCAGGCCGATCAGGCCGGCCGAGCGGCGTCTGAGCCGGGTCGGACGCTCGAAGCCGAGCACGTCGAGCGCGGTCAGCACCGACTGTTTGGTTTCCTCCGCGACACCGGGCTTGCCGTTCAGTACCCGAGAGACCGTCGCCTCGCTGACCCCCGCCTTGGCCGCGATGTCCGCCAGCCGCGCTCTACTGCTCACGGCGGCACCTTACCCACCGGCCCCTGAAGTTGCAGCAAGATCATGCAAGAACTTGCAGACTCGGCGAGCCGTCAACCTGCACGAAGTTGTCCAGTCCGTGAACAGTACGGACATCTCACACGCCATACACCTTGTCAGGAGCTGGTCGCCGGGCGAGGATGGGCGGACCCCCGCCCGGGGGCCTTTACTCGGATCGTCCGGCACGTTCCTGCCGGTGAAGGAAGGAAGCGTCATGGCTACTGTCTCGTTCAAGTCCGCGACCCGGATCTACCCGGGTTCGGAGAAGCCCGCCGTCGACAAGCTCAACCTCGAGATCGAGGACGGCGAGTTCATGGTTCTGGTCGGCCCGTCGGGGTGTGGTAAGTCCACCTCGCTGCGGATGCTGGCCGGCCTCGAAGAGGTCAACGAGGGTTCGATCTACATCGGCGAGCGTGACGTCACGCACAAGCCGCCGAAAGACCGGGACATCGCCATGGTGTTCCAGAACTACGCGCTCTACCCGCACATGTCGGTCGCCGACAACATGGGCTTCGCGCTGAAGATGCAGGGTGTTTCCAAGGAGGACCGCGCCAAGCGGGTCCAGGAGGCCGCCAAGCTGCTCGGCCTCGAGGAGTACCTGGACCGCAAGCCGAAGGCACTGTCCGGTGGTCAGCGTCAGCGTGTCGCGATGGGCCGCGCGATCGTGCGTAACCCGCAGGTCTTCCTGATGGACGAGCCGCTGTCGAACCTCGACGCCAAGCTCCGCGTCCAGACCCGTACCCAGATCGCCGAGCTGCAGCAGCGCCTCGGCGTCACCACCGTCTACGTCACCCACGACCAGGTCGAGGCCATGACGATGGGCGACCGGGTCGCGGTGCTGAAGGACGGTCTGCTCCAGCAGGTCGACACCCCGCTGAACCTGTACGACAACCCGAAGAACCTGTTCGTGGCCGGCTTCATCGGCTCGCCCGCGATGAACCTGCTGACCGCGGACCTGGTCGAGGGTGGCGCCAAGCTCGGCGACTACACCGTCCCGGTCTCGCGCGACATCTTGGCCAAGGCCGGCAACGACAAGACCGTGTCGCTGGGTGTCCGTCCGGAGGCCTTCAAGGTCTCCGACAACGGCCTGCCGGTGAAGGTCGCCGTGATCGAGGAGCTCGGCGCTGACGCGTTCCTCTACGGCACCGCCGAGCACGACGGCAACCACCAGCAGATCGTCGCCAAGATCGGCGCCCGGATGGCCGTCGAGAAGGGCTCGATCATCCACCTGGAGGCGCAGCCGGACAAGCTGCACCTGTTCTCGACGTCGACCGAGGAGCGCCTCACGGCCTGATCGTCAGTACTACGTAGCGCCGGCCCCGGGTGGTTCGTCCACCCGGGGCCGGCGTTCGTCTGGACCCGAACCGCTCAGTTGATGTCGCGCCGGTGGAAGACGCCGGCCCCGAGCGCGATCAGCACCACGACGACGATGCCGAGGTACCAGGCGCCGTGCTCGAAGCTCAGCGTCTTCTCGATCGAGTCGCAGAGGTAACCGCCGTCGGCGGTCGATCTGCAGTTGTCAACGAGGTACGTCGTGTCGTGCTTGATCCAGGCGTCGAAGTTCAGCCGCACCAGCCACGGCTGCGCCTTGGTCAGGAAGCCGCCGAAGACGCCTTCGACCAGCACGAGATAGCCCATCGCGACTCCGACTGCCGCAGCGGTATGCCGCAGGAGCAGCGCCAAAATGCCACCGAGAGCACCGGCCACAGCTGCCATCAGGACCGCTCGCCCGGCGGTGCCGGTGAGATCACCCCAGACCTTGCCCGTCGTACCGGCGGTGGTGCCCAGTGCGCCGACGATCAGGTAGGTGCCGGCCAGCAGGATCGCGAGCAGCACCACCGCGACCGGAAGCATCCCGGTGGCGGCCGCCACCAACTTGCTCCCGTAGACCCGGAGCCGGCGCGGCTCGAAGGTGAGCCAGTTGCTGATCGACCCACTACTGAACTCGGCGCCGACGAAGCTCGCCCCGATCAGGAACGCCCCGAACGCCAGCAGGTACGACGATCCGAGCAGCAGGTCCGGCATCACCTCGGTGAACTTCGCCTTCGGCTTGCCGTACTGGTCGATCGTCGGCGGATTGACCTGGCAGAACTCCTCCAGCTTCGGCTTCGGATCGGGCTGCGACTGGTAGTCCTGCAGGCACTGCTTCTTGTACTCCTCGCCGTGCACCTGCCAGTCCTTCTGGGCCTGCTCGAAGTTGACCTGGGCGTTGCGCTGCTCCGCCGCGGACAGCGGTTTCGAGTTCTGCCAGGTGGCGATCAGCATCACCCCAGTGATCAGCAGCAGCGCGGCGACCCCGACCACGACCAGCCGGCGGGAGACCAGCCGGCGCAGTTCGACTCCGGTGAGCCGGATCATCGGGTGCCTCCCAGGCCTTCGTCGGCGGTGAGCTCGAGGAACACCGATTCCAGGTCGGCGCGGACCGGCATCAGCTCGGAGACGTACAACTCCTGCTGGGCCAGTCTTCTGGTGACGTCCGCGGAGTTCTCGGCGCCGTCCACCAGCAGATAGTTGCCATCGGCCCGGACTGTCAGGCCGGCCGCGGTCAGGATCCGGGTCGCCGACTCATGGTTGTCAACGGCAACCTTCACGGTGCCCGCCGTACTGCTGCCGATCACCTCGGCGACCGTGCCGGAAGCGAGCAACCGGCCGTGGCCGATGATCGAGACGGTGTCGGCGACCTGTTCGACCTCGGCGAGGATGTGGCTGCTGACCAGTACGGTCCGGCCCTGTTCGCCCAGCCCGCGCATGGTCTCGCGGATCTCCCGGATCCCGGCCGGGTCGAGGCCGTTCGTCGGCTCGTCGAAGATCAGCAGGTCCGGTTCCTTGAGCAGCGTCGCCGCGATCGCCAGCCGCTGCTTCATCCCGAGCGAATAGCTCTTGAACCGGTCCTTGCCGCGCTCCCCCAGCGAGGTCTCGTCCAGTACTTCGCCGACCCTCCGGCGCGGTACGCCGATCGCGTCGGCGAGTAGCTCAAGATTCTTGCGGCCGGTGAAGGCCGGGAAGAACTTGGGCGACTCGACGATCGCACCGACCCGGCCGACCACGTCCGGCAGGTGCCGGGGGACCTCCTGGTCGAACACCGCCATCGTGCCCGCGTCCGCCCGGATCAGCCCGAGCAGCATCCGGATCGAGGTCGTCTTCCCGGACCCGTTCGGCCCGAGAAAACCGTGCACTCCCCCGATCGGCACGTCGAGATCGAGCCCCTGAACGGCGACGACCTTCCGCCCCCGCCGAGTGCGGTACGTCTTCCGCAACCCCCTGGTACTGACCGCCAACTCCGGCATGCCGCCCCTCTCGTGATGCCCCCGGCCAAGTGGTCCTTGCCTCAGCAGACGCTCACCCTCCCACGATGGTTGGTTCAGGTTCCGTGAAATTACCCCCACCGGGTATCGGACAGGGCTTGCATTTGATACCCCTCGGGGGTAAGTTTTGGTGTGTCGAGATACCCCCATGGGGTAGCCAGAGAGAAAGAGTGCCGCCATGAGCACCGAACCGGACCAAGTCGAAACCACTGGACACGTGCACGGGTACACCTCGGAGAAGTCGAGCCATTTGAAGCGGCTGCGGCGGATCGAGGGACAGGTTCGCGGGCTGCAGCGGATGGTCGAGGAAGACAAGTACTGCATCGACATCCTCACCCAGGTCTCGGCGGCGACGAAGGCGCTCCAGTCGTTCTCGCTGGAGCTGCTCGACGAGCACCTCTCACACTGCGTGGTCGAGGCGGCCCAGAAGGGCGGCGCCGAGGCGGAGGAGAAGGTCCGCGAAGCCTCCGACGCCATCGCCCGTCTCGTCCGTAGCTGAACAACCCAGATTCCGAGCAAGGAGCATTGAGATGACCACCACGACGTACTCGGTGAACGGCATGACCTGCGGGCACTGCACCGCGGCGGTGACCGAGGAAATCAGCAAGCTGACCGGGGTCCAGGAGGTCAGCATCGACCTCAACGCCGGCGGCACCTCCGCCGTGCACGTCACGAGCGAGTCCGCCCTCGACGACGCCGCGGTCCGCGAGGCCGTCGACGAGGCCGGATACGAACTGGTCGCGTCATGACCCGGGCTGTCGCGCTCCGGCTCGGCGCGTACGCCGGTGCGCTGGCGCTGGCCTTCGCCGGCGCGTTCGCACTCGGTTCCGCGGTCGACCCGATCGCGGCAGCCGACCCGGCAGCGAAGACCGGCGACCAGCCGATGGCCGGCATGGGCGACGAGGGCGGAACGCACGGAGCCGGACACCAGGTGGACAGTCCCGGCGCGCAGCCGCCCGGGCTCGCGGTCTCCCAGGATGGGTACACGCTCGCCCCGGCGACCACGTTCTTCCAGCAGGGCAAGCAGGAAACGCTGAAGTTCACCATCGTGGGGCCGGACGGCAAACCGGTCACGCAGTACACGAAGACCCATGAGAAGGACCTGCACCTGATCGTCGTACGGCGGGATCTGTCCGGATTCCACCACGTGCACCCGAGCCGGGACGCCAGTGGGGTGTGGAGCATTCCGTTCACCTTCACCGCGGGTGGCACCTGGCGGATCTTCACCGACTTCCAGCCGGCCGGTCACGGCAAGACGCTGACGCTCGGCAGCGACGTCAACGTCTCCGGACTGTACGTCCCGGTTCCGTTGCCTGCGGCATCGAGTGTGACCAGCACCGACGGGTACGACGTGACGCTCGCGGGCACCCCGGCCGCCGGCAAGGAGTCCGAGTTGACCTTCAGTGTCAGCAAGAACGGCAAGCCGGTCAGCGACCTCGAGCCGTACCTGGGCGCCTTCGGGCACCTGGTGTCGTTGCGCAGCGGCGATCTCGCCTACCTGCACAACCACCCCGCCCAGGAGGCGGCGCCGGGCAGCAAGGGCGGTCCGCAGATCAAGTTCGCCACCACGTTCCCGACCGCCAGTACCTACAGCCTCTTCCTGGACTTCCAGCACGGGGGCAAGGTGCACACCGCGGAGTTCCGGGTCGACGTGACCGGGCAGGCGATCGTCCCCAGCCCGATGCCCAGCGGGATGCCCAATAACAGCGGGACGCCCGGCCACGAAGAGACGCCGCACGGCCACTGAGCCAGGAGAGGAGGACGCTATGACCAACCAAGAACCACCGAACGCCGTCGAACTCGTGATCGGTGGCATGACGTGCGCCTCCTGCGCCGCCCGGGTCGAGAAGAAGCTGAACCGGATGGAGGGCGTGACCGCGACCGTCAACTACGCCACCGAGAAGGCGAAGGTCACCTTCGCCGACGGCATCAGCACCGACGACCTGGTGGCAACGGTCGAGGCGACCGGCTACACCGCCGCGCTGCCGACGCCGCCGTCAACCGAAGCGGCGGCTGAGGCTCTCGATGAGCTGCGGCCGCTCCGCGAGCGGCTCTACACCAGCATCGCCCTCGCCGTACCGGTGATTGCCCTGGGCATGATTCCGGCTCTGCAGTTCGACTACTGGCAATGGGCGTCGCTGACGCTGGCCACTCCGGTGGTCACCTGGGCAGCGTGGCCGTTCCACAAGGCGACCTGGACGAATCTGCGCCACGGTGCCGCGACGATGGACACGCTCATCTCGCTCGGCGTCGTCAGCGCCTACCTCTGGTCGCTCTACGCCTTGTTCCTCGGCGAGGCCGGCGAACGCGGAATGACGATGCCGTTCACCCTCATCCCGTCGCGCGGCGGCGGTGCCGAGGAGATCTACCTCGAGGTCGCGGCCGGCGTCACCACCTTCATCCTGTCCGGCCGGTACTTCGAGGCTCGCGCCAAGCGCCGGTCCGGTGCCGCACTGAAGGCCCTGCTGGAGCTGGGCGCGAAGGACGTCGCCGTACTGCGGAACGGCGCCGAGGTCCGGATCCCTGCCGAGCAGCTTGCCGTCGGCGACGAATTCGTCGTCCGCCCGGGTGAGAAGATCGCCACCGACGGCGTGGTCGTCACCGGCAGCAGCGCCGTCGACGCGTCCATGCTGACCGGCGAATCCGTGCCGGTCGAGGTAGGCGAAGGCGATGCGGTCGTCGGCGCCACCGTGAACGCGGGCGGCCGGTTGATCGTCCGGGCGACCCGGGTCGGTTCCGACACCCAACTGGCGCAGATGGCCCGGCTGGTCGAGGACGCGCAGAACGGCAAGGCCGCGGTCCAGCGACTGGCCGACCGGATCTCCGGGGTGTTCGTGCCGATCGTGATCGCGCTTTCCCTTGCCACGTTGGCTTTCTGGCTCGGCAACGGCTCGCCGACCGAGGTGGCGTTCACCGCGGCTGTCGCGGTACTGATCATCGCCTGCCCGTGTGCTCTTGGGCTGGCGACACCGACCGCGTTGATGGTCGGTACCGGGCGAGGCGCACAGCTGGGCATCCTGATCAAGGGCCCCGAGGTGCTCGAATCGACCCGGCGCGTCGACACCGTAGTACTGGACAAGACCGGCACTGTGACGACCGGGCGGATGGCGCTGGTCGACGTACTGTTGGCTCCAGGTGAAGAACGAGCCGACGTACTGCGGTTGGCCGGTGCACTGGAGCACTCCAGTGAGCACCCGATCGCGCAGGCGGTGGCTCGTGGGGCTGCTGACGAGGTCGGCAAGCTGCCCGAGGTCGAGGACTTCGGCAACGTCGAAGGCCTTGGTGTGCAAGGGATTGTCGACGGGCACGCTGTCCTGGTCGGTCGCACGAAGCTGCTGGAGGAGTGGAGCCAGTACCTGCCGGAGGAGCTCGCGCACGCCAAGGAGCACGCCGAGGCCGAAGGCAGTACTGCCGTCGCTGTCGGGTGGGACGGCAAGGCGCGCGCAGTACTGGTTGTCGCCGACACCGTGAAGCCCAGTTCGGCCGAGGCGATCAAGCAGTTGCGGGCATTGGGACTGCGGCCGGTGCTGCTGACCGGGGACAACGAGGCGGTGGCGCAGAAGGTGGCGGCCGAGGTGGGGATCGACGAGGTCATCGCCGAGGTACTGCCGGCCGACAAGGTCGACGCGGTGAAGAAGTTGCAGGGCGAAGGCCGGGTGGTCGCGATGGTCGGCGACGGCGTGAACGACGCGGCGGCGCTGGCTCAGGCGGATCTCGGGCTGAGCATGGGCACCGGGACGGACGTGGCGATCGAGGCGAGTGACCTGACCTTGGTCCGGGGCGACCTGCGTTCGGCTGCCGACGCGATCCGGTTGTCCCGCAGTACGTTGCGAACCATCAAGGGGAATCTGTTCTGGGCGTTCGCGTACAACGTCGCTGCCCTTCCGCTGGCGGCCGCGGGGCTGCTGAACCCGATGCTGGCCGGCGCCGCGATGGCGTTCAGTTCGGTCTTCGTCGTCACCAACAGCCTGCGGCTCCGCCGCTTCCAGCCACTCACCAACGGGAACTGAGATGACCGACAAGCACACTGATCACCACCCTCACACCGAGGCCGGCGCGCACGCGGGGCACGCCGCGCCCGGCGAGGACACCGCGCACGCGGGGCACGGCGGGCATGAGGGGCCCGGCGGGCATGAGGGACACGGCGGGCATGAGGGGCACGGCGGGCCTGAGGGGCACGGCGCCGGGCAGAGCCTTACCCGGCAGGCGATCTCGGCCACGCTGCACTGCCTCACCGGCTGTGCGATCGGCGAGATCCTCGGCATGGTGATCGGCACCGCGGCCGGGTTCCACAACCTGGCGACCGTGATCCTCTCGATCGTCCTGGCGTTCTTCTTCGGCTACTCGCTGACGATCCGCCCGGTGCTGGCCGCCGGCATCCCGTTCCGGCAGGCCCTCAAGGTCGCCCTGGCCGCGGACACCCTGAGCATCCTCACCATGGAGATCGTCGACAACGCCTTCGTCCTCGCCGTCCCCGGCGCCATGGACGCGGGCCTGTCCTCCGTCCTCTTCTGGGCCAGCCTGCTCGCCTCCCTGGCCATCGCCTTCACCCTCACCGTCCCCGTCAACCGCTGGCTGATCGGCCGCGGCAAAGGCCACGCGGTCATGCACGCCTACCACTGACCCACCAATCGGGTACGGCCACCTTCACCGGTGGCCGTACCCGCTTGGTCAGCGCACCCAGGCTGCGGTGTCGGTGGGGAGTCTGCCGTTCTCCAGCGGGTTGCTGGCGAGCAGCAGGTCGGTGTGTGGCGGTAGGTCGACCGGGGCGGGGCTGAGGTTGGTGATGCACTTCAGGCCAGAGTCGCGGGCGAACAGCAGGACGCCCGGAGGCGCGTCGAGCCAGGTGAGGGTGCCGTCGCCGAGATCCGTCCGCCGGATGCGCAGGCCGTTGCGGTAGAGGGTGAGCATCGAGTTCTGGTCGTCGTGCTGGGACTCGACGGTGAGGTTCTTCCAGTCGGCGGGTTGCGGCAACCACGGCGTACCGGAGCCGAAGCCGAACGGGGGCTCCTGGCCCGACCACGGGATCGGGACCCGGCAGCCGTCACGACCACGGTCGGTGCCGCCGGAGCGGACCCAGAGCGGGTCCTGGAGCAGCTCGTCGGGCAGGTTCTCGACCTCGGGCAGGCCGAGTTCCTCACCCTGGTAGACATACAGCCCACCTGGCAATGCCATCGCGAGCAATGCGGCAGCGCGGGCTCGGCGCTCACCGAGCACCGGGTCGGTCACCATCCCGTGCTTGCGGTCCTGGTGCGAGAACGAGGTGTCCGGACGCCCGTACTTCGTGACAGGCCGGGTCACGTCATGGTTCGACAGGACCCAGGTCGGCGGCGCTCCGATCGGCACGTGGGTCGTCAGCGTGAGGTCGATCGAGGCGCGCAGTTCGCCGGCGTCCCACGGCCGGGACAGGAAGTCGAAGTTGAACGCGGTCTGCATCTCGTCCGGGCGCAGGTACAGCGCGAACCGCTCCTGGTCCGGCATCCACATCTCGCCGACCAGGAAGCGCCCCTCGTAGGAGTCGGTGATCTGCCGCCAGCCGCGGTACACGTCGTGCACCTCGTCGTGGTCGGTGTAGGACTCCTCGACCCTGTCGAGATCCTTGAACAGCACGGCCGCACTGTCGATCCGGATGCCGTCCACGCCGCGATCCAGCCAGAACCGCAGAATCGAGTGGAACTCTTCGATCACCTCAGGGTTACGCCAGTTGAAGTCCGGCTGCTCGGGCGCGAACAGGTGCAGGTACCACTCGCCGTCGTCGACCTGGGTCCAGGCCGGACCGTTGAAGATCGACTGCCAGTCGTTCGGCGGCAGCCCGCCGGCGCGGCCGGGCCGGAAGATGAACCGCTCCCGCTCGGGCGAACCAGGACCCGCCGCCAGCGCGGCGACGAACCAGTCCTGCTGGTCCGAGCCGTGGTTCGGGACGATGTCGATGATGGTCCGGATCCCCAGCGCGTGGGCCTCGGCGATGTAGTCCTCCGCCTCGGTGAGGGTGCCGAAGCTCGGCTCGATCGCGCGGTAGTCGGCCACGTCGTACCCGCCGTCAGCCATCGGCGACGGGTACCACGGGTTCAGCCAGATCGCGTCGACGCCGAGCTCGGCCAGGTAGGGCAGCTTCGCCCGCAGTCCGGCCAGGTCGCCGATCCCGTCACCGTTGCCGTCGGCAAAGCTGCGGAGGTACACCTGGTAGATCGCCGCTCCGCGCCACCACGTATCCGACATTGCTTCTCCTTTGGGGGTTGGGGGATCAGCCTTTGAGGCTTCCGGCGGTGAGACCCGCCATGATGCTGCGCTGGAACACGAAGAAAACAAGGATCGTCGGCAGGCTCGCGATCACCAGCGAGGCGATCAGGACGTTCTGCGGCATCTGCGCGGACAGCGACGCGATGCCGACACTGATCGACATCTTGTCGGTCTCCGGCAGCACCAGCAGCGGCCAGACGAAGTCCTTCCAGACCGTCACCACCGACAGGATGGAGACGACGCCCAGGATCGGCCGGGAGACCGGCAGGACGATCGACCACAGGATCCGCATCGGCGACGCGCCGTCGATCTCGGCCGCCTCCAGGAGTTCGCGCGGGATCGAGTCGAAGAACCGCTTGAGCAGGAAGATGAAGAAGCCGTTCGCTGCCGCCGGCAACCAGATCGCCCAGGGGGTGTTGAGCAGATCGAAGTGGAACAGCGGCACGTCCTTCGCGACCAGATAGGTCGGCAGCAGCAGCACCATCGGCGGGATCATCAGCGTGGCCAGCATCAGCCCGAGGATCAGCTTGCCGAAGAACGGCCGCAGCTTGGACAACGCGTACGCCGCGGTCACGTCGACCGCGAGCGTGAAGAGCCACGCGCCACCGGCGTACAGGGCGGTGTTCTTCAGGAAGACGCCGAGTTGCAACTGGTCCCAGGCGTCGGCGTAGACGCCGAAGTCGAAGTGCTTCGGGAAGAAGCTCGGCGGGATCTGCGCCAGCTCTTCCGGCGACTTCAGCGCACCGGTCACCATCCAGTACAGCGGGAACACGAAGGCCAGCGTGAACCCGATCACCACGACGACCAGGATCGTCCAGTAGACCAGCTTGCCGTGCCAGGTCTGCAGCGACATCGGCGAGACAAGGCTGCGGGTTTCGTAGCCGCGTCCCTTGTCCTTCTTCTTCCTGGTACCGCGACGTGCCGGTGTGGGCGTGGTTGCCTCGAGCAACGGTGGCGGGTTGAGGGTGGTGGTCATCGTCGCTCCTAGCTCTGGTTGTCCCGCGAGACCCGCAGGTAGATCGCCGAGAACACCATCAGCACCACCATCAGCATCAGACCGAGTGCGCCGCCGCCGCCGAAGTCGCCGAAGTTGAAGGCGTACTGGTACATCAGGTAGGCGACGGTGACGGTCGCGTTCTCCGGTCCACCGCCGGTCAGCAGGTACGGCTCGATGAACACCTGCATGGTGGCGACGACCTGCAGGAGCAGCATCACCAACAAGATCAGCTTGGTCTGCGGGACCGTGACGTGCCAGACGCGGCGGAACAGCCCGGCGCCATCCAGCTCGGCGGATTCGTACAGTTCACCCGGGATGCTCTGCAGGGCCGCGAGGTAGATCAGGGTTCCGGTGCCGAGGTTCATCCAGGTCGACACGATGACCAGCGAGATCAACGCAGTACTGGTCGAGTCCAGCCAGCTCAGTGGTGGGATCCCGAAGCCGTCCAGGATCTGGTTGAACAGACCGGCGCCGGGATCGTAGAACCACTTGAACAGCAGGACGCCGACGGCAGGTGGGAGCATCACCGGGAGATAGACGACGAAGCGCAGGTACGCCTTCGCGTGCCGGAGCTCGTTCAGCACGACGGCGAGCACGAACGGTACGGCGTACCCGACCACCAGGGCCAGGCCGCTGAACGCGGCGGTGTTGAGCCAGGCCGACCGGAACGCCGAGTCCGCGAAGACGGTCCGGAAGTTGTCGAAGCCGACCCACTGGGCCGGGTCGACGAAGTTGGTGCTCTGGAAGCTCAGGATGATCTCGCGGATCATCGGATACCAGGAGAAGAAGGCGAAGCAGATCAAGGCGCCGCAGAGGAACCCGTACGCCGTGAGGTTCCTGCCGACCGCGCGGCGCGCCGCTCCCTGGGGAAGGGAGCGGCGCACCGGCGGTTTCGCGGTCAGTACCGCCATCAGCTGTTCTTGGCGAGGATCTTGTCGGCCTTCGACGCGGCATCGGCGAGGAGCTTGTCGATATCGGCGTCCTTGCGGGTCAGTACCGCGGACATCGCCACGTCGAGGACGGCGTACAGCTCCTGCGCCTTCGGCGGCTCGAGCTTGTTGGTGATGCTCGCCTGCGCGGTCACGTACGGCGTGAAGTGCTCGACCGGCACCGTGGCGAACTGCTTGCGCAGCGCAACGATCTGCTTGCCGGGCGCCGAGTCGCCGTACAGGTCCGGGATCGGCAGGCCGACCGGGCGACCCTGCGCCTTGGCCCGCTCGTAGTTGAACTGGCCCTTGCCCGGCGTCAGCTCGTGGAACTCCAGCCACAGCAGGCCGGCCTTGATCTTCTCCGGCGTGGCCTTCGGGTTGAACATGTACCCGTCGCCGCCGCTCAGCGACGCCTTGCCCTCGGACTCCGGCACCGCGGCGACGCCGTAGTCGTCGAACTTGCCCTGGAAGTCGTTGTTCACCGACTGCACCACGTCGGGCGCGCCGATCATCATGCCCAGCTTGCCGGAGCCCATCATCCGCATCAGGTCTTCCCACTGCAGCAGTTGCTTGGTGCCCATGCTGTTGTCGTCCCAGCGCATCTGCTTGAGGTTCTCCAGCACGGCCTTGCCCTCGGGGCTGTTGAACGCCGCGCTCTTGCCGTCGTCGCTCACCATCGACCCACCCCGTGCATACAGAGAAGCGGCGAAGTGCCAGCCACCGGTGTTGCCCGCGCTGTACTCACCGAAGCCGGTGTAGCCGGCGCCGAGAGCGGAGATCTTCTTCGCCGCCTCGTGCACCTCGGCCCAGGTCTTCGGCGGCGCGTCCGGGTTGAGCCCGGCCTGGGTGAACAGCTTGCGGTTGTAGACCAGGCCCATGTTGTAGTTGTTGCGCGGGATGCCGTAGGTCTTGTCGCCGTCGGCGAAGACACCCTTGACGTCCGGCCGGACGTCGGCGAGGGCCTTGACGCTACCGACGTACGGTGTGATGTCGGCGGCCTGCTTCGCCTTGATGATCTTCTGGACGTCGGTGTAGTAGACGTAGAAGACGTCCTCCTGCGTCCCGCCCGCCAGCTTCGCCTGGAACGTGTCCGGGTTGATGCAGGGGAAGGCGTCCTTGCTCTCGATGGTGATGTTCGGGTGCAACTGCTGGAACGCGGTGACATCCTCCTCCCAGCCGGCCCGTTCCTTCGGGTTGCTCTTCGGCGGCTCGCAGCCGACCGTGATGGTCACCTTGGCGTCGGCTCCACCCGAGCTCTGCGCCGCCGGCTTGTCGTCCGATCCACAGGACGCGGCCGCCAGGCCCAGCCCTGCCACGAGCAGCAAGCTCAGCGCCCTGCGGTGGCTCGTAGTCCTCATCGATCTGCCCTTCTGCTGGCGAGGGCGACATCCGTCCCGCCCCTCTGATGTGGGCCACACCGTAGGCAACACGACCGGATCAGCGCAATACTTCAACCTCAAGTTGCAAAAACGTGACTCGTCAGCGGAACTTGCGGGTATAGCAAAGGGCCAGCGCCGCTCGATCGCGGCACTGGCCCTTCGTAGTCAGTCAGTAACAGCCCGTACTTCGTTGTCGCGCGAGGAGTCTGTCGTTGTCAGGTCGCGGCGACCGACGTCCTCACTCGAGCCGTCGAGGCGCGGACGACCAGCTCCGGCTCGAAGAGCAGCTCGTCGGCCGGCACCGCCGCACGCTCGATCAGGGCGACCAGCATGTCGACCGCCGCCCGGCCCATCGCGTCGATCGGCTGCCGGACCGTGGTGAGGGGCGGGTCGGTGCAGTTCATCATCGCGGAGTCGTCGTAGCCGATCACCGAGACATCGTCGGGCACCGAGAGACCGGCCCGGCGTACGGCGCGGATCGCACCGAGCGCGAGGATGTCGCTGGCGCAGACGATGCCGGTCACGCCGTGCTTGACCAGCCGGGTCGCGGCCGCATGGCCGCCCTCGAGCGAGAACATGGTGTGCTCGACCAGTTCGGGATCGGCCTCCGGCGAGGCGAGGAACGCGTCCAGCTTGCGGCGCGACGGGATGTGATCCCGCGGGCCGAGCACCATACCGATCTTCTGGTGCCCGAGCGCGCGGAGATGTCCGATCGCCATCTCGGCGGCCACCACGTCGTCCGACGACACCTGCGGGAACCCGAGATGGTCGACGGCCGCGTTGACCAGCACGGTCGGCAGCCGGCGCTCCTGGATCAGCTCGTAGTGCGCATGGGGTGCGTCGGCCTGGGCGTAGAAGCCACCGGCGAACACGACCCCCGAGACCTGCTGTTGCAGGAGCAGATCCACGTAGTCGGCTTCGGACACGCCACCGACGGTCCGGGTGCAGAGCAAGGAGGTGAAACCTTGCTGCGCGAGTGCGCCGCCGACCACCTCGGCGAAGGCCGGGAAGATCGGGTTCTGCAATTCCGGCAGAACCAGGCCGACCAGCCTCGCGCGGTCGCCGCGCAACTGGGTCGGGCGCTCATATCCCAGCACGTCGAGCGCGGTCAGCACGGCCTCGCGGGTCGCCTCGGACACTCCGGGCTTCCCGTTCAGCACGCGACTCACCGTCGCTTCGCTGACCCCGACCTTCTTCGCCACCTCAGCAAGTCGTCGCGTCATAGCGCAAACACTACGCCATAATCCGCAAGAACTTGCGTCCGCTTGCGCTTTCACTGCCCAACCGCTGAATCCTCAACATTCTGCCGGAGGAAGCTGACACACTGGTCGGGTGCCTCGTTTCGTCGCCACCCGCCCTGACACCGGCCTGCTCTCGCTCCCGTGGGACATCCCGCTGGAGGACTGGCCGGAGGACCAGTTGGTCGCCCTGCCGCGCGGTATCTCGCGACACGTCGTCCGCTTCGTCCGGGTCAACGGCACCGTCTACGCGATCAAAGAGGTGATGGAACACCTCGCGATGCACGAGTACCGGCTGCTGCGGGATCTCGAACGACTCGACTCCCCCTCGGTCGAGCCCGTCGGCGTCATCACCGACCGGGTCGACCGCAACGGTGAACCGCTCGACTCGATCCTGGTCACCAAGCACCTGCAGTTCTCCCTCCCGTACCGCGCGCTGTTCTCCAGCACGCTCCGGCCGGACACGGTCAACCGGCTGATCGACGCACTGGTCGCGCTGATCGTGCGGCTGCACCTGCTCGGGTTCTTCTGGGGCGACTGCTCGCTGTCGAACACGTTGTTCCGGCGCGACGCGGGCGCGTTCGCGGCGTACCTGGTGGATGCCGAGACCGGCGAGCTGCACCAGGACATCTCCGACGGTCAGCGTGCGCACGACCTCTACACGGCCGAGATCAACCTGTTCGGCGAGCTGTCCGATCTGGAGGAGGGCGGCCTGCTCGACTCCGACATCGATCCGCTGGAGACGATCCACTCGATCACCGCGCGGTACGAGGCGCTCTGGAAGGAACTGACCGCGCCGGAGGAGTTCCACACCGACGAGATGCACCGGCTGGACTCGCGGATCCGGCGGCTGAACGAGCTCGGCTTCGACGTCGCCGAGATCGACATCATCACCGACTGGGACGGCAGCCAGGTCCGGATCCAGCCGAAGGTCGTGGACGCCGGCCACCACAGCCGCCGGTTGCTGCGACTGACCGGACTGGATGTGGAGGAGAACCAGGCCCGCCGGCTGCTGAACGACCTCGACTCCTTCGCGGCCTCGACCGACCAGCAGAACGAGGACGAAGAGATCGTCGCGCACCAATGGCTGACCGACGTCTTCGAACCAGTGGTCCGCTCGGTCCCACGCGACCTGAACCGCAAACTGGAGCCCGCCGAGGTCTTCCACGAAGTCCTCGAACACCGCTGGTTCCTGTCCGAACAGGCCGGCCACGAGATCGACACGATGGAAGCGGCCCGCTCGTACGTCGACACCGTCCTCGCCGCCAAACCGGACGAGAAGCTCACCCTCCCGCCCCCGCCCCCACCCGGCAGCACAGTCGACCCCGATCTCGACTGACGCCGACCGACCCCGGCGGCTCCGTCCCCACCGCCTGGACCACCGCCCAACCGCCCACCACCACCGTCGGACCGGTCCGAGCTACGACCTGATCAGCTTCCCGGCGCTGTCAGTGGCAACCCGAGGTCCTTCGCGGCACTCGACAAACGACGGTCGTAGGTGACGAAGGCTGTGAGGTCGTCTCCCAGTACTGCGTCCGCGGTGGCGAGGTGGATCGCATCGACTGAGCGGAGATCGAGGTCGTCGAGGTCGTCGTAGGCGGCCGCCGTGGTTCGAACCACCTCGTCGATCTCGTAGACCGCGATCCGGGCGAGCACGCCTGGGACTGCGGACAGCAGGGCCGGTTCAGTACGCCGTACAGCGCGCGGAAGCTCTACCTCGGCGAGCGCCGAGCAAACCAGCAACTCCTCCGGGCGTTCCGCGATCCAGTCGACGAGCGCATCCGACTCCACCTCGCGACGGACCAGTTTCACCAGCGCCGCCGTATCGAGGTAGATCATCAGTACCGTTCCTCGTCCCGCGACTCTTCCAGCAACTCACCGGCTTGCCGGTCGGTGCGGATCTCACCTCGGGGATGCGGCATCGGGCCACTGGTCCGCGGCATCCGGAGCTTGCCGGTTTCCAGCAGGCGCACCACCGGGGACGGTTTGGCGGGCAGCAGCCGCGCGATCACCGCGCCTCGCTCGGTGATCTCGATCTCCTCACCCTGTTTCACCCGGGCCAGCACCTTGGCCGTCTCCTGGTTCAGCACCCTGACCGGAATCTCCGCCATGACAACACTGTAGTACATATTTGTCTGACACCTCCTGCGCAGCGAATCGCCTGGTCGATTCGGCAGAGAAGTTATCCGTCGAACAGAGCAGATGAGCCTTTGTCCACAGGGTTTTTCAGCTGTTCGAGGGCTCGTCGGTCAGCGGGGTGGCATGCGGAGGGCGCCGTCGAGGCGGATGACCTCGCCGTTGAGGAGTTGGTTGGAGACGATGTGGTCGACGAGTGAGGCGTACTCCGCGGGGCGGCCGAGGCGGGCTGGGTGGGGGACCTGCTGTTCGAGGACCTTGCGGGCGTCTTCGGGGAGGCCGGCCAGCATCGGGGTCTCCATGGTGCCGGGGGCGATGGTGACGACGCGGATGCCCTTGTCGGCCAGGTCCCGGGCCGCGGTCAGGGTGAGGCCGACGATCCCGCCCTTGCTGGACGCGTACGCCGCCTGGCCGATCTGGCCGTCGTACGCCGCGATGGAGGCGGTCATCACCACGACGCCGCGGTCACCGTCCTCGTCCGGCTCGAGGGCGATCATCCGCTCGGCGGCGAGCCGGAGCACGTTGAAGGTGCCGATCAGGTTGACCTCGATCACCTGCCGGAAAGTTGCCAGCGGCAACGGTCCCTTGCGGCCGACGACCCGGCCCGGCGTCGCGATCCCCGCGCAGGTGACGACCAGGCGCAGCGCACCCAGCTCGGCGGCCACGTCCAGCGCGGCGGCCACCGCGGCTTCGTCGGTCACATCGGTCGGCACGAAGCGCACCCGCGAGCCCAGCTCCTCGGCGATCGCCTTGCCCGCCGACGAGGGCAGGTCGCAGATCACCACGCCGGCGCCGGACGCGGCGAACCGGCGTACGGTCGCCTCTCCCAGGCCGGAGCCACCACCGGTGACGAGAGCGACATCGGACGGGCCAAGCTTCATCGAACGCTCCTGAGAAGGTCGCGGCTGATCACGAGCCGCTGGATCTGGTTGGTTCCTTCGAAGATCTGGGTCACCTTCGCCTCGCGCATGTACCGCTCGGCCGGGAACTCCCGGGTGTAACCGTAGCCGCCGAGCACCTGGACGGCGTCCGTGGTCACCTTCATCGCCGCGTCCGTGCAGACCAGCTTGGCGATCGCCGCCTGTTGGGTGAACGGCCGGCCGAGATCGCGGCGGCGAGCGGCCTGCAGGTACGTCGATCGTGCGGACTCGGTCGCCGCGGCCATGTCCGCGAGCAGGAACTGGAGGCCCTGGAAGTCGGAGATCGCGTGGCCGAACTGCTTGCGCTCCTGCGCGTACGACGCCGCGAGCTCGAGCGCTGCCTGGGCGAGACCGGTCGCGCAGGCCGCGATGCCGAGCCGGCCGGAGTCGAGGGCGGACAACGCGATCCGCATCCCGGCACCTTCTTCGCCGATCAGGTTCGCCACCGGCACCCGGACGTTGTCGAAGTTGACCGTCGTCGTGGTCGATCCGGTCAGGCCCATCTTGCGTTCGGGCGCACCGAAGCTGAGCCCTTCGGACGTGGCCGGCACGTGGAAGGCGGAGATGCCGTGCTTCTGGTCGGCCGACGTCCGGGCGAAGGTCGTGTAGAAGTCGGCCTGCGAGCCGTGCGTGATCCACGACTTGGTGCCGTTGAGCACGTAGTCGTTGCCGTCGCGGACAGCCTTCGTTGTCATCCCGCTGATGTCCGAACCCGCCTGCGGCTCCGACAGCGCGTAGGCGCCGAGCAGGTCACCTCCGACCATGTCCGGAAGCAACAGCTCGCGCTGATCCGGCGTACCGAAGGTTGCGACCGCGTAGCTCGTCATGGTGTGCACGGACAGACCGACGCCGACGGACATCCAGGCGGCCGCGATCTCCTCGAGCATCTGCAGATAGACCTCGTACGGCTGCTCGGCGCCGCCGTACTGCTCGGGATAGGGCAGGCCCAGCAGGCCGGCCCGGCCGATGGTCCGGAACGCGTCGCGCGGGAACGACTCGGTCTCCTCGGCCTTGGCGGCGTACGGCGCGAGCTCGTGCTCGCACAGGTCACGGACCAGGGCCAGCAGGTCGGTGGATTCCTCGGTCGGCAGCAAGCGATCGACAGCCATTGGACACCCCTCTCAAGGCTCGTCGAAATGATACTCGTATTGATACTGAAGACCAAAGCTCCGTATCGTTCTATGCTGTCTCGATATGACAACAGTCGTCCCCGGGCGCCGCACGCGCAGGCAGTCAGAGCTGCTCGACCGGCTCCTGTCCCTGTTCCTCACCCAGGGCTTCAGCCGGTTCACCCTGGACGACCTGGCGGCCGAGCTGCGCTGCAGCAAAACGACCCTGTACGCGCTCGCGCCGAGCAAGGAACAACTTGCCGTCGAGGTGGTCAAGCACTACTTCAAGAACGCCACCGCCGAGGTGGAGTCCGCGGTCGCCAAACAGACCCGGCCGGACCGCCGGATCGCGGCGTACCTCGGTGCGGTGGCGGACGCATTGCGGCCGGCCAGCCGGACCTTCCTGGACGACGTCTCCACCTTCGCGCCGGCCCGGTCCGTGTACGAGCGGAACACCCGGATCGCGGCCGACCGGGTCCGCTCGCTGATCGAGGACGGGATCGCCGGGAAGGCGTTCCGGCAGGTCGACATCGGATTCGCCGCGGAGATGGTCGCGCACACCATGCAGGCGATCCAGCGCGGTGACATCGCCCGCCGGACCGGCCTGAGCGACGCCGAGGCGTACCGCGAACTGGCCTCCTTCGTCCTGCACTCCCTCCGCCACGACTGACCGCGGCCCGGCCGCACTCCATCAACCCCGTCTCACGCAGGCGCTGTCGACCGCCGCCGAGTTGCCCCGGTCGATAGCGTGGGGCGGATGCAGCTGAAGTTGGGGCCGTTGCTCCGGTACGTCGACGAGACGCGGGCGACCGTGTGGGTCGAGACCGACGGACCGTGCGACGTCGAGATCCTCGGGCACCGTGCACCGACCTGGTCGGTACACGGGCATCACTACGCCCTCGTGCTGATCGAAGGCCTGGAGCCCGCGAGCGAAACGCCGTACGAGGTGCTGCTCGACGGCTCGAAGGTCTGGCCGCCGGCCGACAGTCCGTACGGGCCCAGTGTGATCCGGACGCCACGGTCGGACGGGAGCTTCCGGCTGGCCTTCGGGTCCTGCCGGCGATCGGCGCCGTTCGACGAGCAGGGTTTCCAGGACTTCGGCCCGGACGCGCTCGTCGCCTTGGCCGAGCGGATGGCCGGCGACGACGGTGAGCGGCCGGACGCGCTGTTGCTGCTGGGCGATCAGGTGTACGCCGACGACCCGTCGGACGCCGTACTGGCCAAGCTCCGCGCAGCGCACGGTGGACGGCAGGACTCCGAGGTGGCCGATGAGATCGGCAACTTCGAGGAGTACACCTGGTTGTACGACGACGCGTGGCTGACGCCGGCGGTGCGCTGGCTGTTCTCGACGGTCCCGGTGTGCATGCTGCTCGACGACCACGACCTGCGCGACGACTGGAACACCTCACTGAGCTGGCGCCGCTGGGTCACCTCGCAACCGTGGTGGCACGACCGAGTGGTGGGCGCCTACGCGTCGTACTGGGTCTATCAGCACCTCGGCAACCTCTCACCGGAGCAGCTCGAGAAGGACCCGACGTACGCCGCGATGCGGGCGCTGGAGGACGAGGACGAGCGCAGTTCGTACTTGGACGCGTTCGCGTGGGAGGCGGACGACGACCCCGCCTCTACCCGCTGGAGCTTCTACCGCGACTTCGGCGCTCGCTCGAACGGCGTCCGACTGCTCGCGGTCGACTCGCGGTGCTCCCGCGAGCTGCAGCCGTCCAGGCGGGCGATGGTCGATCCGCACGAGTGGGAATGGGTACGCCGGCACACGGTCGGCGCGACCCAGCCGATCAACCATCTGCTGTTCGCGTCGACGCTGCCCTTCCTGCTCACGCCGGGCCTCCATCATCTGGAGGGCTGGAACGAGGCGGTCGCCTCCGGAGCGTGGGGCTCGCGGGCCGCCGGGGTCGGCGAGCGGATCCGGCAAGACATGGATCTGGAGCACTGGGCGTCGTTCCGGCGGTCGTTCGACGATGTGACCGAGCTGCTGACCGACCTGGTTCGCGCCGAGAACCCGCCGGCCTCGATCCTGATGCTCTCAGGCGACGTGCACTGCAGCTACCTGTCCGAAGCCGAGCTGACCGCCGTGGACCACCCCGGTACGGCGATCCGCCAGCTCACCATGTCGCCGTTCCGCAACCCGATCGGCCGGCCCATCCAGCTGGCGAACAAGGTGCTGAACACTCGCTGGATGGCCGCCTTGCTGCATCGGCTGGCCCGGTCGGCGGGGGTGCGCGACGTCGCGGCGCGCTGGCGTACGGCGTACGGGCCGTGGTTCGGGAACGGGGTGATGACGATCGTGCTGACCGGCGACCGGTGGCTGGTCGAGGTCGACCATGCCGAGCTCCGCGGCGGCCGCCAGGTGCTGCGGCGGACCGTCGCGCACGGAGGATAACCCTTACCCTCCGGATTGAGGCGTTTACATTGTGACAACTTCCGGTAGGTTCGATCACGGTTAAGTCAAGGGCGCACCCGCCCCGAGCGCGCCCTCATCGTGAGGAGGCTGACCGTGAAGTTCATCCACATCCGCCGTACCGTTGCCGTCCTGGCCACCGCCGGCCTGGCAGCAACCACCGCCATGCTGGGCACCCAGGCGACGGCCGCCCCCGTCGACCTGTCGAAGGTGTCGGCCGGCAGCATCACCTCCACGCTGAGCAAAGAGGCCGCCATCCCGGGCACCGCCTGGGTGACGCTTCCCGACGGCCGGATCATCGTGTCGTACGACGACACCGTGACCGGCGCCAAACTCAACTCGCTGACCGGCGTCACCAAGCAGTTCGGCAGCCGGATCACGCTGGAGAAGATCTCCGGCAAGCTGAGCAAGCGGATCGCCGGTGGCGACGCCATCTACGGCGGCCAGTACCGCTGCTCGCTCGGCTTCAACGTCCGCAGCGGCAGCACCTACTACTTCCTGACCGCCGGCCACTGCGGCAACATCGCCTCCAGTTGGTACTCGAACTCCAGCCACACCACGCTGCTGGGCACCACCTCCGGTTCCAGCTTCCCCGGTAACGACTACGCGATCGTGAAGTACGCGAGCTCGTACACCAACCACCCCGGCACGGTCGACCTCTACAACGGGTCGTCCCAGGACATCACCACGGCGGCCAACGCCTTCGTCGGTGAGTCGGTCAAGCGCAGCGGCAGCACGACCCACGTGCACAGCGGCACGGTCACCGGCACCAACGCCACGGTGAACTACGCCGAGGGCACGGTCACCGGTCTGATCAAGACCAACGTCTGCGCCGAAGGCGGCGACTCCGGCGGCTCGCTGTTCGACGGAACCAAGGCCCTCGGCCTGACCTCCGGCGGCAGCGGCAACTGCTCCTCCGGCGGCACCACCTTCTTCCAGCCCGTCACCGAACCCCTCTCCGTCTACGGCGTCAGCGTCTACTGATCCCGCAGACAGCACAGAACCCCGGACGGTCACCGTCCGGGGTTCTGGTGCGTTGACGACTACTGGCCGCGACGGCGGGAGATTTCGTAGAGGGCTACGCCGGTGGCGATGCCGGCGTTGAGGGATTCGGTGCTGCTGGTCATCGGGATCGACACGATCAGGTCGCAGTTCTCCCGGACCAGGCGGGCCAGGCCTTTGCCCTCGCTGCCGACGACCAGGACGATCGCCTCGGTGGCGGCCTGCAGGTCGGGGAGTTCGACCTCGCCGCCCATGTCGAGGCCGACGATCAGCAGGCCGGCGTCCTTGTAGGACTTCAGCGCGCGGTTCAGGTTCGTACAGCGGGCCACCGGGATGCGGGCCGCCGCACCGGCCGAGGTCTTCCAGGCCGACGCGGTCATCGACGCCGTACGCCGTTCCGGCACCAGCACGCCGTGCGCACCGAAGGCCGCGGCCGACCGGGTGATGGCACCCAGGTTGCGCGGGTCCGTCACGCCGTCGAGCGCGACGATCAACGGCACCTGGTCGGCGTCGTACGCGAGCCGCAGCAGGTCGTCGGGGTGCGCGTACTCGTACGGCGGGATCTGCACGGCGAGACCCTGGTGGGCCCCGTGACTGGTCAGCCGGTCCAGCTCGATCCGGGGCACCTCGAGCAGGGAGATCCCGTGCTCAACGGCGATCAGCAGCGCCTCGCGCAACCGGGCGTCGCGTTCGGTGCCCTCGGCAACATAGAGCGCGCTGACCGGTACGCCGGCGCGGAGCGCCTCGACGACCGGGTTGCGGCCGTACACCCACTCGACCGTGGACTCGGAGTCCTTGCGGTCCGGGCGGCGGCCGGTGGTGCGCTTCTCGGCGCGCTCCTTGGCCTTCGCCCGCTTGTGCGCGGGGTGCTTGGTGCGGTCCACGGCCTTCGGGGTCGGGCCCTTGCCCTCGAGTCCCCGGCGGACCCGGCCACCGGAACCGGCGGTCGGGTTGCCGCGTGGCTTCTTGCGGATCGCACCCTTGCGTTGACTACTGCCTGGCACTTCAGTTTCCTTCGGTTGATGGGTGCGCGGCGATCGTCCACCGGGACCCCTGTGGGGTGTCCTCGACGACGACGCCGAGCGCCTTGAGCCGGTCGCGGATCTCGTCCGACGCGGCATAGTCCTTGCGCTCGCGGGCGGCCTGACGCTGGTCGAGCAGCGCCTTCACCAGCCCGTCGACCACTTCGGTCAGTTCTTCGTTGCCACCGGCCCGCGACGCCCACGGCTCGGCCAGCGGGTCCAGCCCGAGCACGCCGAGCATGGCTCGCACAGCGGCCAGATTCTCTTGCAGGGCAGGAGAATCGCCGTCGGCGACCAGTTTGTTGCCGTCCCGCACGGTGTTGTGCAGTACCGCGACGGCGGCCGGCGTGCCGAGGTCGTCGTCCATCGCGTCGGCGAACGCCTGCGGCACGTCGGCCGCCGGCTCCACCCCACCGGTCACCTCGGTCGCGCGGTCGACGAAGCCCTCGATGCGCTGGAAGCTCGTCGCGGACTCCTCGAGCGCGGCCATCGAGAACTCGACCACCGAGCGGTAGTGCGAGCTGACCAGGTAGTACCGCAGCTCGATCGGCCGCACCTGCTCGACCACGTTGCGCACGACCGCACCGTTGCCGAGCGACTTCGACATCTTCTCGCCGGCCGCCGTCACCAAAGCGCTGTGCATCCAGAACCGGGCGAACTTCTGCCCGACCGCGGTCGACTGGGCCAGTTCGTTCTCGTGGTGCGGGAAGCGCAGGTCGAGGCCGCCGCCGTGAATGTCGAACTCGTCGCCGAGGTACTTGCCGGCCATCGCCGAGCACTCCAGGTGCCAGCCCGGGCGGCCGGGACCCCACGGGGTCGGCCACGACGCCGTCCGCGGAGTGCCTTCCGTGTAGCCCTTCCAGAGCGCGAAGTCACGCGGGTCGCGCTTGCCGCGCGGGTCCGCGTCCTCGGCGGCCTCCATGTCGTCGATCCGCTGGTGCGACAGCTCGCCGTACTTCGGCCAGGACTTCACGTCGAAGTACACGTCGCCGGAGCCGTCGGTCGCGACGTACGCGTGCCCGCGCTCGATCAGCTCCCCGATCATCACCAGCATCTCGGGGATGTGACCGGTGGCGCGCGGCTCGTACGTCGGCGGACGGCAGCCCAGTACGTCGTACGCCCAGTGCAGTTCGCGCTCGAACTCGTAGGCGTGCGCCCACCACGGCACCTGCCGCTCGGCCGACTTCGCCAGGATCTTGTCGTCGATGTCGGTGACGTTCGCGATCACGGTGACCTCGTAGCCCGACCGCTCCAGCCAGCGCCGGAGGACGTCGAACACGATCTCCTTGTAGATGTGCCCGACGTGCGGGGCACCCTGCACCGTCAGCCCACAGTGGTAGATCCCGACCTTGCCCGGATGGACCGGTTCGAAATCCCTCACTGCTGCTGTCGCGGTGTCGTACAAGCGAACTGTCACTGATCAAGGGTAACGGTGATATAGGGGTGCTCTTGACAATTTCCCCACAGCGGTCATCGGACCGGGCCGTCACCACCGGACTGTACGGTGCTGCCCGAGGAGGTTGCCTTGTCGAACCAGCAACCGTACGGCGGCCGGCAGCCGCCTTACCAGGGGCCGCCCCAGCAGTGGGGCGCACCGCAGTACCAGGGACCGCCCCCGCAGCAGCCGCAATACGGCCCGCAGTACGGCGCACCGCAGTACAACGGCCCGGCTCAGTACTACGGACCGCCGCCGGGCGCCCCCGGCTTCGGCTGGGGACCGGGTGGTCCGCAGCAGCCCAAGAAGAAGAGCAAGGCCTGGCTGGCGATCATCCCGGTACTCGTCGTCGGAGTGGTCGGGCTCTGGATCTACGGCGTCATTCAGAAGCAGCACCGGCTGAACGACTACGCCCAGCCCCAGCCGACCGCGAGCTATACCCCCAGCGATGACCCCAGCACCGGTCCGTCCACCAAGCCCACCGAGGCACAGACGACTGGCACCGACCCGAAGCCGACCAAGGCGACACCGCCTCCGCCTCGCACGCCCACGCCGTACGAGGTGGTCAGCCGGACCAAGTTCTATCGGACCGGTGTCCAGGCGAGCGTCCGCTGCCGTGAGTCGGGCGCTCGGCCGACCTCCCTGTCCAACGCCATCAGGTACTACGCGAACGTGAAGTCGTGCGCCGACCGCGGCTGGCCGCGGCAGGTGAACGCGGCCGGGCTGCCGTTCAAGGCGCCGAACACGATCGTGATGAACGGCAAGGTGGGCTCGCCGTGCGGCTACAGCGCGCCCAGCTCGTACTACTGCGCGATCAACCACACGATGTACCTGGCCGGCGACTACGACATGGCCCAGTACCGCCGGGCCAACGGGAATCCCGCCGGTGTGGCCTTCGTCCGCGCGAACATGCTGTTCGTGGTGGCCCACGAGTACGGCCACCACATCCAGCAGATCACCGGCATCCTGCCGGCCTTCAACCGGCTCTGGTACGACGCGCCGAACAAGACGGCGCAACTGGAGGTGCAGCGGCGGATGGAGTTGCAGGCAAGCTGTTTCGGCGGGCTCTTCGTGGCGGCGAACCGGAACAGCTACCCGATCAGCGGCCAGCTCAAGACCCAGTTCAGCTGGATGGTCTACCACATGGGCGACAACTACGACCCGATTCCGGGCCACCGCATCCACGGCAACCGGATCAGCCACGGCAACTGGACCATGCGCGGCTACAACACCCGCAACCTGGCCGCCTGCAACACCTTCACCGCTACCAGCGCCGCAGTGCAGTGATCAGCTGAAGCGAACCCTCCGGCCGGTACGGTGCCGGTCGGAGGAGGAACCTTGTCGAACCAGCAGCCGTACGGTGGTCAGCCGCCCTACCAGGGCCCACCCCAGCAGTGGGGCGCGCCGCAGTACCCCGGTCCCCCACCGCAGCAGTTCGGCGTACCAGGCGGACCCGGAGCAGTCGGCGGGCCGGGCGGGCCGCAGTACGCCGGTACGCCGTACCCGGGGCCGCAGTACGGCGGACCGGTCGGCCCTGGTGGGCCAGGCGGACCCGGTGGACCGGGTGGGCCGGGGTTCGGCTGGGGGCCGGGTGGGCCGCAGCCGCCGAAGAAGAAGAGCCGGGGCTGGATCGCGATCATCCCGATCGTCCTGGTTGTCGGGGTCGTGGGTCTGTGGATCGCCGGGGTGATCAACAAGCAGCACCGGCTGAACGACTACACGTCGCCGCAGCCGACGTACACCTACAGCCCCACCAACGAGCCGACGTACGACCCCTCCGAAGAGCCGACGGACGAGCCGACCAGCGCGCCGACGACGACCGAACCCACGACCACGGCTCCTCAGCCGACCAAGACGACGGCCCGGCAGCCCCGGCAGCCGACCAACTACGAGATCGTCACCCGCGACCTGTTCTACCGGACCGGTACGCAGCCCGGCACGGGGTGCCGGCTGCCCGGGACCAACGCCTCGACCATCGCGAGCGAGACCTCCTTCGACCGCTCGATGAAGGCCTGCCTGGATCGCGCCTGGGCGCGGCAGGTCCGGATGGGCCGCGATGTCTTCCGGCCGGCGAACGTGGTCACCATGAACGGCGGTGGCCAGACACCGTGCGGGGGAAGCTCGGGCCGCTCGCACTACTGCGACTCCAACATGACCATCTACATCGACGGGCGCACCGACGTCCAGCACTTCCACGACAGCAGGATCTCGAAGATGTGGATTCGGGTCCGGATGGCCAACACGATGGCGCACGAGTACGGCCATCACCTGCAGAACCTGACCGGGATCAGCGACGCGTTCGACGAGCTCTGG